>WFTB01000014.1 GCA_015485695.1 Patescibacteria group bacterium
GACCTGCCGGATTCAAAATCTTAACTTCGGATTAGCGAGTCTGTTTCAGGGATAACGCTTTCATACTGATTAACCTGGAGTTTGGCATACTTTTTACATATGTGTAAGTCTGATTACACGACTTGTACCGTAGACGCGCGTTTCCGCTTTTGTGGAATGGTGTTGTTTGTCGTCGCTCTTGTGGGCGGTTTTTTGTTTGCAACTTTATCACCCGCACGCGCTGTGGGACCGACATACATTTCGTGGCCTGGACTCACTATTGACACACCAACGACATGGACCAAAGAAAACAGTCCGTACCACGTGGGTCGTGACTCGATGATTAAAATCAACAGCACCCTAACTATTGAGCCGGGAGTAGTGGTTACATTTGAACCGCTTCATTCCCAGCAACTTTATAGTGGTACGTAAGAATATGTGGAACAAAAAATCCATACTTATGCAAAACTGTTTTTCCGGGCGTGAGTTTGTTTATGCTCTGTATGTTTCATTTAAAGATACAACCAAACTGTTACTTAATAATTTAGGTGATGGGGTATCAAAAGAAGAGCGACCCGGCCAGTCAATCGTGCATATATTTACTAATCAAGGTATACTTAATTGGGAAGTTAGGTAAATTTTTATGTCTTACTTAAAAACATATTCGATAATTTTGAGCTCATTTCTTTTGCATATTGTTTTTAATCTGGTGAATAATAATAACATTAGTAACATTAGGCCAATATCTTGGTTATTGGTGTTAGTTGGGATGTCAGGTTTCGTTTGGTCGGGCTTCTATGTTGAAAGAAGCAAGCAAAAATTCAAGTGGATTGCTTATGTGTTGGTAATTTTTGGAATTTTACTTTCAGTTGCTCAGGTTGTATTATGGTATATGTTTAAAGACGTGATGCTGTTCTAATGTTATTTAAAAAATTCTTATTGGAGAGTCTGGTTTTGGTAAGTGCATTTCTAATAGCTTCCTGGTATATATTGAAAGATTTTAGGTTCTAATATGAAAAAATTTTTACATGAAAATGTGTTTCTGGTTTTTGCGTTTGTTTTGCCTGTTGCGTTTGTTGTTATTGTCGGGCTTTCGGTTTATATTCCTTCATCGCGTCTTTCGACCGATTATGACTTCGTATACGCCACATGCGGTCAGGGATTTATCCGGTACCCGTATTTGTGTGGTGAATATCTCGGTCTTCGATATGACTTTGAAGATGGAGTACTTGTCGAAAAAGAAGTCGACATTAACCCCAATCCGGCCGCTTACGAGTTTGAATTGCGGGCAAAAGGAGGTTTTTCGTCGCGTTTGTTCTTATATGATACCGAGACGGATACGAGCAGAGAGATTAGCCTTGAAGAGGCGCAGAGACTTGCGCTCAATCGTAATATGACATTGCCTGATGGGATTATGGTTGAGTATAAATACGGTAGCGGGATAGATGTTTTCCCGTTTATAAATTCTCGATCTTCGGGCGGTTACTATATGACAAAAGGCAAGGCGCGACGAAAGCTTAATATTGTTAATTCGAGCGGTTCTTACAATTATCGCAATAATTTTTATTTCATCGGTTGGGTTATCCCGACCTCTAATTGACGCATTTATGGATAAAGACACCCTTATTCGGGAGCTTGACGCCAAGCTCCGTAGCGGAGAAATCGATTCGCAAGAGCTCATAAACCATTTGCGCGCGCAATCAGAATCAGACTACCGGTCCGTGTCTGAACCTGATTCGCATAGGTTTTCACATTTTTCCATCACAAAGATTCTTTATGTGATTGGTGCGGTTATTGTGATTATGGGCATTATGTCGCTTGCAGGACAGGTTTGGGATGTTATAGGGGCGGTTGGTCGAATTTTATTGACATTCGGACTTGGCATTGTGTTCGCCGTGCTCGGTTCAGCGCTTTTCAAGTTAAAACCGGACGAAAAAATCGGAGCGGTATTCCATCTTATTGGAGGTGTGCTCATTCCCATAGGAGTAGCTGTGATATTTAACGAGTTTGACATAAATAGTATTTGGTTGTCAGTGTTTGCGTCGTTAATTCTGTCGGTGTTCTATGCGGGACTTGCATATGTTCACAGGCACCCGATTCTCACATTGTACACGATTTTTTATTCGACGAGCACTTTGTATTTGTTCACCTCGGCGTTGCTTGATGTAAGTTATATAGGCATAGAAGGTACGATATTCGGGTATCTTACCATGGTTGTGGGCTTTGGTTATTTACTTTTGTCGCGAGCTTTCAAATATACATGGAACGAGCATTTGACCGGAGCGTTAAATTTTTTGGGAGGATTGGGAATATTTGGGTCCGGGTTTTTTCTTATGTTCGAGTACCGTATCTGGGAATTTTTGTTATTTGTTTTGATATGTGGAGGACTTTATTTGGCGGTTTCCTTAAAAAGTCGCAGTATTCTGATGTTGAGCACAGTCTCTCTCGTTATTCACATGACATATATTACTAGCGAGTATTTTGCGGATTCAATAGGGTGGCCGATTTCACTAGTAATTCTAGGTTTTTTGTTTATAGGTCTAGGTTACGCTTCCATTACAATCAATAAGCGTTATATAAAATAGGCGCGAATTTTTACGTTTTTTGTGATAACGCGTCGGGCTTCATTGTATCGGTTTGATTATTCTCTTTTCTTGGTCTGTGGCTCGTAGCTCGTTATCACAAATTATACATTTTCATCACAACTCGGAATATGACGCGCGACGCATTTTATCGAGTGAGAAAAACAAAAGCTCGCCGAAAGGGCGAGTGTTTTGCGCGTGTTATTCAAATTCGATTTTCTCAAAATCTCTCAAAAAAGAATCGCGCAAACATTTAGGTGTTCACTTATTAAGCCATTCTCGAGCTTCGGTTTCATCGGTGAACCATTTAATATTTCGGTTGGTTGTCTGTATTAGTCGCATTATGAATTTCATGTAAAGGGGAGCGATTGCGCGTTGACCCACTATGGCTATTTTGCCGGTTTGGGGATGCTTTGTTATTCCTTTGTATATTGCTTGAGAGCCGATTGCGACTCGTTCTCTCTCATCATCAAGGGCGGTTATGTCCACATACGCATTGAACGTGGTATCCGGATGTTCGTCATAAATTTGCTGTATTGATTCGCTTATCAATTCGGATTGTCTCTCATCATCTTTGTCATCTAGGATTGGCTTGAGGTAGGTGAGGTCTATGGTATTATTATTCGCGATTCGCACTTTGAATGAATCGAATATTTCTCTGTCTGATTTCATAAAACAATTTAAATTTTTGATTACACAAACCCGAATCCCAAGCAATAAACCGGTTTCGGTTCGTGCGTTTATTCTATCAAAATTTTTGCAATATGACGACTTCGTACAAATATCCCATCCCGTTTTCCTTATTATGTTTTTTCAAACACTTTACAAGACAAATCGAACTGCGAATAAGCGGGTAAAAACCGCTTTTAAAACCAAAAAAGACACCATACCTTTGCGATTTTCCCGCTTGGCGGACCGGACGGGACTCGAACCCGCAACTTCCTGCGTGACAGGCAGGTGCTCTAACCAGTTGAACTACCGGTCCGCAAAGGAGGAAAATATAGATACAGTGTCTTTTTCGGTTTTAAAAAGTTCTCGGCACTCAAGCGCTTTAATCGATTGGACCCTCTGCAATTTTGCGGAGAAAGACGGAACAACGCACTTATCCGCAAGGTAAATTAAAAAGGTCTTTTTTGACCACACTCAGTATAATCGAAAAAAAACGAATGCGCAAGTCTGTATATCATTTTTATACCCTTGATTTTTGTTAAAAATTGTGTTATACTTCACGTGACGATGGTTTATGACGCTAAGTTCGTTGCATAATTTCGTCAAAAAACAAAAATAAAAAGGTTAAAATAAAATATATGTCAGTGAGCATCAAGTATCTTGGCGCTATCGAGCCCGTTCATATTCGCGTTAGGGTAATCGTTTAGTGATTTCGTGTTGTGCGGTTGCGCGCCCGTCACCTGCCCGGTGTAGGGCGTTTTTTGACGCTTATTTTTTCACCGTGTCCACTATGCTTTTGAAAATACGCTTATTGTTAACCGCAAGGTCTGAGAGAATTTTCCGGTCTATTTCCATGTTTGCTTTATTGAGCGCGTCTATAAACCTGGAATAACTCATACCGTAATTTCGAACTGCGGCGTTTATTTTTATTTGCCACAGACGTCTTGCGTCGCGTTTTTTCTGTTTGCGCCCGACATAAGCTCTCGCTCCAGCTTTCGTCGAAGCTGTCTTTGCGAGACGAGTTATGTTTTTTCGTCCCCACTTAAAACCTTTGACTTCTTTGAGAAGCTTCGATCTTTTTTTAGTTCGTTGTGTTCCTCGTTTTACTCTTGGCATAAAATAAATGTGAGACTCTCATCGTCTCTCTTAGGATGTAAATGTTTTAATAAGTTTTGTCTGTTTTTTATTTGTGAGACCGTGGCTCATTCTTTTGTTTCGTTTTATCTTGCCCGATTCATTGGCGTTAAAATGATTGCGTCCGGCTTTCATCTTTGTGACTTTTCCGCTCTTTGTCACCTTGAATCGTTTGGCAAGCGCTTTAACTGTTTTTTGTTTGCTCATACGGCGATTGTTTATACTTGATTAATGTATCGTTTTGATGCGCACCAAAATGGTTCATCGTTTGAAACGATACAACAATCAACTATTCTTTTTCGGTTTTTCTTTTTTCGTGACTTCGATTGAAAGTCTGGCGCCTTGTCGGTCCATTGGTCTGACCATTGTTACGTCTTCTCCCAACGAATCTCCGAATTCTTTCAGCATTTCTATAGCTTTATCTCTGTGCGCTCTTTCTCTTCCTCGTAAAAACAGCTCTATTTTGACATTGTGTCCGGCTTCCAAAAACTTCAATGCTTGAGCGCGTCTGTTATCCAAGTCCGCGCCTTTTATTCGAAACGTGAGCCTTACGCCTTTGACTTCCGTTTTTTTCTGGGACGCTCTTTGTTTTTTCAGTCTTTTCTCCAGTTCGTACTTATATGAACCGTAGTCGATTATTTTGACAACCGGAGGTTGAGCTTTCGGCGACACTTCAACGAGATCCAAATCGAGTTCTTGCGCCTTTTTCAGAGCGTCTTTTAAAGACATTATTTCGGATATCCCTTCTTCTTCGTCAACAAGACGCACCTCCGGAGCTTTAATCTGAAGGTTCATCCTGAATTGTTTTACAGGGCTTTTTTCCGGTTTCTTTTTTCGATAACGTCGTTGCATAATAGTGAAAATACAAAACGCAAGGCATAAGACAGGCGATGCGGAATTGAAATTTATTTACATATTGAGAAGATTGTCGTTTTCAAACGAACAACTCGTATAAAAGCATGTTGGTGGAGATGGGGGGTCTTGCACCCCCGTCTGACAATAGACATTATTTACTTCTACATACTTAGTTCCACTTTTGTCTTTTCGTTGGCACTTAAAGCGGAACAAAACATGCCAACGAGCAGTCGATTGCATTTAGGCATTGAGGGTGACGACCTCAATGCCGAGCCTTCTTAATATGACACCCACATTCACCTAGAAGGCGTCGGTGGTGTGGATGGTTCCCGGTATTAAGCGGGAACGGCGGCTAGTTCAGGCGTTGCAAATGCAGATGCAATCGCATTCCTGATTTTGCCGAAAGTTGATTTTGCAATTAATCAGTCGATATCAGGATTTGCGAGGATGATATCAGCCTCGGTATGCGGTAAATAACGAATAATCGTCATCAACTTTAAGCATCCCCCCGTATATTCTTCGGAAGACGTGAGTTTCCGATTTTAAATTCCGAGTCGATACCGAAGTCGAATCGCACTTAATCAAAAAAAGACATTAAAATCTTTTCTGATGGGAGCGTTCATAACTGTCCGTATGGCTTCGAAACTGGAACTCATTATACGCAATATCAACAATAATGTCAATAATTGCGATATAATTTGTTTTTTCGTCGTTCAAATTCTCGTTTTTTTATGGATTCTCTCTTGTCGTACTTTTTCTTGCCCTTTACTATTCCAACTTCGACTTTTATAAGGCCCTTGCGGTTTAATATGCAGAGGGGAATGACGGTTACTCCGGGGATTGCCAGTTTACCCACAATGTTATTGATTTCGTTTTTTTTGAGCAATAGCTTTCTATCTTGTCCAGGGTCGTAATTCATTTGATGCATTTTTGCCGGAAGGTACCTTGATATATGCATGTTTTTTATCCAAGCCTCGCCCGATTCTATGGACACGTGGGAGCCTTTCAGGTTTACATTGCCCTTCTTTACGGATTTTACTTCGGGTCCGGAAAGCGCGATTCCCGCGCTGAGCGTTTCCAGGACTTCATAGTCGTGATATGCTTTTTTGTTCTTTGTGATAACCATAGACTACGGTCAAAAATCGCAAAATGAAAATTCGTAACACGATACTCTGAATTTAAATCTTTAATTTGCCGTTTTACGCTTGTAACTTTGCGTTTTGCGTTTTCTTTGATACTATCATCTTAGTATGAAGACAATAAAAGCACAACTTATTGATTCGTTGAAGAGGCTTCCCGTGTCGTCGGACAAGGTGGCTGTTGAATATCCGATTAAATCGTCACATGGAGATTATTCGACAAACATCGCGATGGTCACGGCAAAAGAGATGAAGAAGAACCCAATGGACTTGGCGAACGAATTTATATCCGCTTTGGAGAACGATGGGTTCGTGTCCGAAACATTCGATAAAGTCGAAGCTGTAAAGCCCGGGTTTATCAATTTTCATTTCAAGAAAGAGGCGTTGCAAAATATATTGGGTGTCATTGTTGATGAGGGTGATTCATTTGGGCGCACCGGCGTAGGTTCGGGCAAGAGGGTTGTGGTGGATTATTCGTCACCGAATATCGCAAAGCAAATGCATGTAGGCCACTTGCGTTCCACGGTTATCGGGCACGCGCTTTGCAATGTTTATTCATACCTGGGGTATGAAGTTGTCGGCGATAATCATTTGGGCGATTGGGGGACCAAGTTTGGCGCGCTGATTGCCATGTACCGTGAAAGGTATGGCGATACTATTCAGAACGATATTTCAATAGACACCATGGAGCAGATGTATGTTGAGTTTACGGCCAAATCCAAAGAAGACGAACATCTAAAGGAACGCGCGCGAGCGGAGCTTAAACAACTTCAAGAGGGGAGCGATTTCCACGTTAAGCTTTGGAAGTTGTTTCGACAAAGGAGCATAGATGAAATTATGTCGAAAATTTATTCTCGGCTCGGTATTTCATTCGACTATATGTACGGTGAGGCGTTTTTCTATGACCTACCCGCAGTTCGAGAAGTTTACGGAGAAGAAAGTTCCATATACACTGACGGAGTGGTCAAAGACGCCTTGGGCAAAGGAATCTCCAAACGGAGCGACGACGCGTTTATCATTGATTTGGAGTCATGCAACTTGCCACCGTTACTTATTGAAAAGTCTGATGGGGGGCATCTTTATTCGACATCCGACCTTGCGGCCATTCATTTCCGCAAGTCCAAGTTTGATCCCGACATTGTTCTTTATGTGGTTGGCAGTGAGCAAGCGTTGCATTTTAAACAAGTCTTTGCGTCCGCAAAACTCCTGGGGTATATAAACGAAGACGATGATGGTTGGGCTCATGTTCCGTTCGGGCTTGTTCTCGGTGATGACGGCAAAAAAGTATCAACTCGTGATGGCGGTATCGTTTATGCTCATCAGTTCATAGACAAGAGTTTGGAGATTGCATACGATATCGTGAATGAAAAACAACCAGAATGGAGCGAAGACAAGAAGCGAGAAGTGGCTCAAGCGGTTGGAATGGGCGCTCTCAAGTATAATGATCTCTCCAGGGATCGCACAAGTAATATCACCTTTGACTGGGACGCCATGATGAATTTTGGAGGGGCTTCCGCTCCTTATTTGCAATACACATATGCCCGCATACAATCAATATTTTCAAAAGAACCACCGGATTCATTGCAAAAAGCGGACTATACTCTTCTGAATGAGTCGAAGGAGTTGGTTCTCATTAAGGTTTTGCAAAAATTTCCCGAAGTGTTAGAGGAGGTCGTCGCATACAACAAGCCCAATGTCCTGACAAATTACCTCGAGTCTCTGTCGGGCGCCTTTCATAGCTTCTATGAATCGGTGCAAGTGCTTGTTGAAGACTCGGATTTGAGACATGCTCGATTGCTCCTTATCGGCTCGGTCGGCGTTGTAATGAAAAACGGTCTTAACCTTCTGGGTATCGAAGTGTTGGACAGGATATAGTTGTTCGGTTTCGTGAAATATTGTATACTATATACACAAAGGTTGAGCATTAATTTTTATTAGTGGACGCATACATGAGAACGGGATGGAATCTTGTTTTCATGCGTCCGAATCTATATATTGATTAAACATGAGCGACGAAACCACTCAAGTCAAAAATGCCTCCGGCAAAAAATCCTCGGGCGGTGTTTTTGCCAGTATTGTTGCGATTGTTGTCGTGGTGTTAATTGCATTGTACGCAATTTCATCGTTCACTTCTCTTAATATACTTGGCCTTAACCCTCAAGCTACATCCGATAATTGGAAAGCCGTGTTTTTGAGCAATGGACAAGTATATTTCGGAAAAGTTGAAAACGAGCGAACGAACCCGGTCGTTCTTAAAGATATCTATTATCTTCAAGTAACGCAACCATTGCAACAAGTGGGAGAGGGTCAACGACCCGTAACCGCGCAGGAACCGCAACTTTCTCTGGTGAAGCTTGGAAACGAGCTTCATGGTCCGGAAGACCAAATGCGCATAAACAAGGATCATATCTTGTTTGTCGAGGATTTGAAAGGCGACAGCAGAGTTGTTGAGGCTATCAACAATTATATCGCAAGCCAAGAAACCGACTCATAATCGGAATTTAATATCACAAGCCCGCGTCAGATACGACGCGGGTTTTTTGTTTGGATTTGACGTCTGTTCAGCTCTTGATTGTCTGCGAACAGTTTTGCCGTGATTTTAATATATCAAGTTGTCACTTTGAACGACTGTCAATAGCGAAACGCAAGCGTGTAGTCAAACTCTATCCAAAATCATAATCGCGCAATTTGGATTTGTCTTTACTGATATATCTCTTCTTTTTTTTGCCTTACATACAATACTCCCGCTTCTATTCCTTGTACGACCAATTTGAACGGATTTTCTATTATGTAATCGAATAAGAACACGAATATGTTTACGCGAGAGGAATTGACGGATATCCATCTTCCGACTCTGAGCAACGGTAATGTGAACAGATTGAACAAAAACGATATGATGTTTTCCTTCCTGTCGATAACAAGTAGCTCTCTGGCGTTATGACGTATGCGGATTCCGAAGAAAGCGATAAGAGAGAGGAAGAATATAAACAGGAAACCGCTCGCGAGGTTGAATCCCAATTTCGACAGTACCACCAATATGAGTCCGTATGTGATGGCGTAAAGAATCGTGTACATGGCGTTCACGGCAATATAAGACGGTGAATCCGACCCGGATTTTTTATATTGGTGCACTATGGTCTCTTGCTTGAGTCCGTATACCGCTCTTGTTATCCCATCTATTATGACCTCTGTGTTTTTCTCATTAGGCACTCGCGTTGAGAAAGCGATTATAAGCATCAGGAACGGATGGAAAGCTATGTTTGATATCAGTGGCAGTATCGCTATTTCTCCTAGAACGATCAAATCATACGGAACCTCAATGACAAAAGCCAATATTATCTTTGTTAGAAATATATATATAATTGAATTTATCGCGCTTCTCTTAAGTTTCTTTTTCGCCTTCTTGTATCGATCATTACAGATTAACGCTATTTCTTTGTGGAATTTGTCCACATCAAAAAGCAAGCTTTTGCATGTTCGCGCGTGTTGTCTTAACGTGTCTCCGAGAATTGAGAAGTACACCGCGGGCTTATGTATCGAAATGGACAGTTGTTGAGAAAGGGGACTTCTGAGGTGTTGATCTATTACGTATTTTATTTCTTCCAATGTGTTCGCCAGTTCTCTGAGTCCGTGTTCGTCCGTTTTTTGCCATCCCGGAGCATACATCTGAAGCAGGTCAAAGCTTATCATTGGGTTGTCCGATTTGAGTAGCGCGCGATGACAAGTGATAAAAATTTGTATGTCACGTTCTCTTTGTGGGGCGTTTAGACGTTCGATTACCAAATTCTTCTTAACGTATTTATAGAAATTTTGAAGTAAAGTTTTTTCGGGCGACATCGGATCGAGCATCGCTTCTATCTCCACGGACGAAAGTTGTATTATCCATTTCTCCAATTCTTTTCTTGTCTTTTTGTCCGTTGAATTTGGAAGAAGTTTTTTTAGTATCAAATATCGATTTAGGATTTTTTCGACATTGCGAGCGACACTTTCCGGTATGGTGTCGTTTGGAAGGTATCCCGCTCGTATGAGTTCGCGAATTATAATTACTCCGATTGTTACCTGCTTGGAACCTTCCGGCGGGGGATACAACATCAACCTTGTCAGAATTCTTTCCAATGCATTTCTCCTCAGAAGATGCTCTTCTTTGTAATCAACCGCGTATCTTAATTTTTCGTACAGCAGTGACAATTTTGCCACCATTGATTCAACTTGTATTTTTGCAACGTCGGCAGGGTAATCGAAGGACGCGTGGTTTTGGTATTTCTCCGCGAGATTGTATATTGATTTGGATAACAAGTATTGTTCTTGTGATTTGCTCATAACGCTATTTCACAGTTTGACTTTATAGTGGCTTTATCATATCACATCTTCGCAAAAAGATATCGGTTGTCAATTTTTTTATTTGATTATCGTGGATTTTGTTTTGCATTTATTTTGGAATTATCACTTTAACGTTTTTTTGTCGCGCGCTAATGTTTAAAAGCGATTGTACGTATTATCGGATGCCGATAATTTGCAATGCTTTATCCGATAATACATTGACAAAAGTCGTTTTTTGCGCTATAATGCCTGTAGATAACTTAAAAAAACGCTTTAAAACATTGACTAAATTGAATTATCGGATAAACGGCGTGAGTGCCAAAATTAAGCACGATTGAGTTATTCACAAAAGACCCGCATAAGACACAACACTTATACACAAGAAAAATGTTCAAAAAAAGTACGTGTCAAGTGGGCTTCGGGAAGTAGGTAGCCCGAGAAAAATAAAAACAAAAAATATAAAAGCCATGAATTTTGAATTCGGCAAAACACTCCACCCTCGGTGGGTAAGCGCATACGAAAACACACGCATTCCAAGCTTTGGTAAAGGCTTGTGGCGCGTGTGTTTTTGTTTTTGCTTTTAAGTTTCGGATTCAAAAATTCAGTATTCAAAAAAAGTTCTTTGGATATAAATCAAAATTGAATTTTGCGAATGGCAAGTTCGCAATTCACTTCAAAAATATAACCGTTTGTCGTTCGCATGCAAAAATCGGAAAATAAAAAGCCCACTCTCGGTGGGTAAGCGCACAACTACTCGTGGTAGGTAGTCAAGAATAGTTGTTAGAAAATGGGCTTTCTGGTTCCCATTCTAACACAAAAAAAAACAAAAATCAAGAACAAAAATGGGAGCCCCTATAGGTAAAAAAAATAGCGGATATTCAAAACATCGACCTGTGTCTGAAGAGACGGGTTTTTTTGGTAGTAGCAAAGATGGAAAAAAAGAGTCGCCTATAGGTATAAATAATAACAAGGATTTCGAGATTGAAAGCGGGAAGTTGATAAAGCTGGCGGAAGCCGCAAAGCTATGCTCTTATTCGCAGGATTATTTGTCCTTGCTTGCCAGACAAGGAAAGCTGAAGGCGAAAAAAGTCGGTCGTTCATGGCATACGACTGTAGAATGGATTGCGGAATACGTTGCGGAACATCCGGCGGAAAAGAAGGGGCATGTGAAAGGCAGGCTTATCGGTAGCGCTTCATTGGGTATATCGAATGATTTATCAAGCTATGATTCGTCGGAGACAAAGAGCAAAAAAATTCGACCCGGTTCATTGAACGCTTCGGATACTCGGGTTGAGTCAAAATCCGAAATTTCGGGAACCGTGATTCGCGGAATCTCCAAATTCATTTCGATTGTTTCTGGAAACTTATCCGATATCCGAAAATTGTTTGTTCCGGGAGTTTCCGTATCCGGAAGAGTTCATGACAACAAAACACATAAGCCGTTTGCGGAACCACTAAATGCCTTGATATTGAAAATAGCTCGCGATGAAATTATCACCGAAGAAGAAAGATTTTATCAGGTTTGGCGCAAGGTTGTATCGAACTTGAGCTTGTTTGCGTCTCGCGTGTATGTAGCGTTTAGGTTTCTGTTCTTTCGCGTTCGGCATACTTTTGTTTTTTGGAATATGACTCCCGCGCTGACGCGCGCAATGGCATTCGCGTTTATTTCCTTTGCTTTTGGTGTCGCTTCTTTGAACGTGTTGGCGATTCACAAACCGAAAGCCGTTATCGGAAGCGTTTATGATATCAAGACCATCGGGCTTGGTGTTTCGGAAGATGCGAAAATCGCCGTAAAGAGATTTTTGATAACCATGAGAATGGTCGGTGATGAAACTTATGAACTGGTATCGAATAGCGTGGAACCTGTCAAATCATTCTTGGCAAAACAAAATAAAATAAAAAACGAAGACTTGTTGTCAACCAAGAGTGGATTGGAGGACTTGTTGGAATACTCTCGTTACGCACCCTCTCGAGTCACAGCTCTTTTTGACGCCAAGTATTCACCGGACAATAGATATGTTTTGGGCGCGCAGGATCGGAGCTTTCTTGCCACAATATCATCTTATTTGGGTTTCTTTGACAAGGTTCACTCCGCGCCGACATCGCTTTCGAGACGGTTGACGGATACGATTGCGTCGGAAACAAAATACAAAAATATCGATTTGGTAAAAGAGTTGTTCGCATCCGTTTTTTACAGGGAATTCGGTTATGGTGAATATCACAGATATATAAAAAACATAGACGACCAAATATCGGCGCTATCTCGCAGACAATCTTTGAAAATATATCCGGTAAGCGAACGTATAATAATCAAACAAAGCGCAAAAGATATTGATGACTCAAGCGTTCCTACGGAGTCAGACAAATCGGTAATATCGAGTTTGGATAACAGGTTAAAAGAAATTGAAAACAAGATTTCGGATTCGGTATTGGTGGGCCCGCCGGGACCGCCGGGACCGAGGGGTCCCGCCGGACCTCCCGGATTGTCCGGGGCGGGTTTTTCCGGCGGAGGAGGAACCACGGTAATTAACAATTATGTTGTTGGGCGTGGAGATTACGATAACGGAGGCGGAACCAGTTTGGGAGCTCGATATTTGGGAGGTGAAACTCTGACATTGTCGGGGGATTCTGTTATTAACGGAAACGCTTTGTTCGGAGCGAATGTGACCATACAAGGCAATACGACTTTGAACGGAGTCACATATTCGTGGCCCGGATCTGACGGGTCCGCGGACTATGTCCTTCAGACCGACGGTAACGGGAATCTTTCTTGGGGGGCTGTCGATTCGGGCTCTTCGCCATTTGGCTCTTATGACGGCGGTTCCGTTCTTGCTCCAACATCAACTTTGGTTGACATAGCTTTTGGCGGGACTAATTCGACAGCTAAGTTTTTCTTCGACGTATCGGAGGGACAGGCTTCCACAACCAATATTTTCCTCGGAGGGGTCGCCACCACATCACAAGCGATTGTTATCGCGACCAGTACCGCTGATGTCGATAACCTTGATTTCAGCTACGGAGATTTGTATGTTCGCGGAGATGTTGAGATTGACGGCACACTTTATGTAACGGATTGTGTGGGTTGTGGCGCGTCCGGCGGGGGAGCGTGGGAGCAACTTTTCTCCGGCGTGATTATTCCTACAACAACAAATTCCGGAATTTTTGTAACGGGAAGCTCAACCATAGACGCGAGTCTTCGTGTCGCGGACAGATTCACGGTCGGTACCACAACTCCGTGGGACGGATACGGGTCCGTGTTTGCGACAAGCACTCTGATAAATTCTCTTACCATAGCGTCCGATATATCATTGCCGCTCGGCTCCGTTTCCACTTCATCTATTTTTTGGCAATGGTCTACGAGTAGCGCGGAATATTTCCTAAACAGCACAGGTACGGTGATTACCCAAGCTGATTTTCAAGGAGAATTCGACAATGCGCTTAATTCGACAAGCACGGTCGTTACGGAATCCGATTTTGAAAGTCTTTGGACTTCTTATGAAAACGCGTCCGGTACGACGTTTTCGACAATTGATAATGTCTCGTATTGGAATGCGAATTTCGCAAGTAATTTTAACACTCAATTAAACGCGACTAGCACGGTTATAACGGAATCTGATTTACAGACATGGACTGGGTCTGGAAACATCACAAGTCTTGGAACGATAGCAACCGGAGTATGGCAAGGAACAGCCATTGACCCAACGTACCTTGACCCGTCCGTTATTCTCTCAACGGAGATTGACACGTCATCAGAAATCGCAAACATAGTAACAGATGAGACAGGTTCGGGTTCATTGGTATTCAATACAAACCCGACATTAAGCGGAGCAACGCTCAACAATCTAACAACCATAGCGGACGCAAGAATCACCGTCCTCAACGCCACCACCACCGTCACAGACACACTTACCATAGGAACGGATTCCATTACCGATATAACAGGTTCGGGACTCGCCGTATCGGGAGGAGCACTCACCGTCTCCAACGTGCCCGCATCCTCCATTGCGCTTCCGCAGGGCAATGTTTTCCGAGGTACTGCCGCGGGAACGGCGGAGGCAACCTCAACTATCTTCATAGCCGATACCGGCAATGTGGGAATTGGCGTGACCAGCCCCTTGCAACGGCTTCAAGTGCAAGGAGACGAAGAAGTGGTTTCTGCTATTGTGGCAAACCTCAGCGATGCGACCATAGGAATGGATGTGGCGGATTCGAGTGTTGAGAGGAGAGCGATTATAAGTTGGGAAGGAGTAGGCGCCGTTCCTCTGACCTTCAGAGCAGGTGTCACTTGGAATGGCGATAGGGCGAATACCGGTACGGAGGTTATGAGAATAACGTCTTCAGGTGATGTCGGTATCGGAACCGCGAATCCCGGCGCCCTTTTAGATGTTCAAGGTGCCGCGCAGTTCGGTAGTGGAAATGTAAACCTCATTACATCCACAGGAAAGATCGCCGGCCTTTCCACGGCGTACTTCAACACAGACACCTCAGCAAATCTCGCCGGCATCATCACCGATGAAACCGGATCGGGTGCCTTGGTGTTTGCCACCTCACCCACCCTCACCACGCCCACAATTGCAACCAGTCTCACCTTGGGCGCAGACACCATCTCCGACTTTACCGGCACCGGCCTTACCGTATCGGGAGGAGCGCTTCAGGTTACCCTTTCTCCGTTTACAACCGATAACCTTGCAGAAGGGTCGTCAAACCTGTATTACACCGACGCCAGAGTAGCTGATTATATTACCGCCTCCACAACCGTTCCCAATGTGGGCGGTTGCGCTTCCGGAGAGATTCTCAAATGGAACGGTTCTGCTTTTGTGTGCGATATTGACGCCACCGGCGCCTCTGTTGGGGCTTCATGGGAACAAGCGTTTTCAGGAGCAATAACTCCAACCACCACAAACGCCGGAATTTTCATCAGTGGTTCTTCTACAATCGACAACACACTGCGGGTGACCGGATCATTAAACGCCACCACAACAGTCACAGACACGCTTACCATAGGAACGGATTCCATTACCGATATCACCGGCACCGGCCTTCAAATCAACGCTGGTTCTCTTGAAACAACCCTTGGAACATCGGTTGACCTCGCCTCGGAAGTAACCGGAACACTGCCCGTTGCAAACGGAGGAACGGGAGCCA
>WFTB01000015.1 GCA_015485695.1 Patescibacteria group bacterium
GCATATATGTATTGTCGCTTTAAGTTGGAAATTAGTTTTGCTTATATTAGCCAAATATACATTGTGACATGGTGTTTTGTCTGTTCTGATTGACAATAATCATAACAAAAACTATTATACAAACACATATACAAACGATTGAAAGTGGCAATATGATCGACCGCAACACAATAAAAGAACAACTGGGATTGAGCGACAAGGAGGCGCGCGTGTATTACGCTCTTTTGCGGGAGGGGTCCGGGTATGCTTCCGTTATTGCCGTGGAGTCCGGAGTTAAACGCTCCACCGCGTATCAAATACTTGATAAGCTGCATTCCTACGGACTGGTGCACAAATACATAAAGGGCAACAAATTTTATTACACTCGATCAAAGTCCGATGATGTGTTGCAATTCCTAAAAGACAGAGAGAGTATGGCGAAAAAGCGAATCTCTCAATTTGAGAAAATGCTTCCAGAGTTGCAAATATATTATTCTGACAGAGAAAAAAAGCCGAAACTCGAGCATTATGATAATAAAAAACAGGTGGAAGACCTGCTTATTAAAACATTGCGTGTTCCCGAGTCCGACGGGGTATTTGGATTTTTGTCGGTCGAATCGTTTATTAGGCATGTTGGAAGCGGTGTGCTTGTAAAATTCGCGGAAGAGATTGCTTCACGGGAATTGTCTGTTAAACTGCTGAATTTTAACGAAACCGGAAAAGCAAAGAAAGAATCGCGTTTATGGGTGAAAAAACATTTCGGCGCGTTGCCTAAAAATCTTCAGCCCAAGATAAAAGGAATAGACAGCAATCAAGAGCTTTCCGCATTTACTTTGATATCCGGAAACAGTGTTTTTCTTATAGACATCACACCGCCCGAATACATGGGAACGGTCATATCAAACAAAGACATGGTTCAAGGAATACGAACGGTGTTTGACAATCTTTGGAGGCGATTGTAGGTGTAAAGTGAAAACCGTGCACACATGACGGCGTATGCCAATTCTTGTGGCGCGGTCTTTTTGTGTCGGTTCAAAAGATTTAACATTGTCACTCTTGACACCCCGTGGGGGTGTGTGTATAATGTATTCGTATGAGTAAACATTCGCAACAGACAATCAATGAGCAAGTTATAAGACGCATCAATAATGTGAACGGGCAATTGTCCGGCATCGTTCGCATGATAGAGCGTGGCGATGATTGTGTGTCGGTTTTGGTGCAGTTTAAAGCCGCAAAATCAGGTATCGGCAGAGCTCTTTCCTTGTTTTTGAAGGAAAACATGAAGCAGTGTGTTGGAGCGGAGAAAATGAGTGAAAAGAAAGAAAAAGACCTGGAAAAAATGCTGGACGAATTGGCAAAATAATTTTTAATTTATAAGTTTAATATTATTTATATGAGTGTATTCAAACTCGAAACAAACAGATGGCACATAGTCAGGGTCGTATTTTTATTAGCTTCCGTTTTGACTTTCGCTTCGGTGTGCTTGACGGTATATACCGGATCTTTGTGGTGGCTCGCATTGGCGGGATTTGTCGCGATAATGCAATTTATATTTGCAATAACCGGATACTGTCCGTCTGCCATCATACTCGACAAGTTGGGTGTACCCAGAAAGTAGAGGGAGTTCGTTTTTTCAGTAAGTGCTTATTATGAAGAACAAGAAGACGCTATTTTTGATTTTATTGTTTGTCGTTTCCGCGATACTCGTCTATGCGTTTGCGTATGGAAAACGTGGAGATGTAGATTATGCTTTAACAAGCAAAAAAAAATTAAGCGAAGGTAATCTTAGCGGCGCGTTTACTCTAGGGTCGGCCTCAAAGTCGGTACCGGAAATTTCCGTAACGGGAACGCTTTTGCCGGTTGAGCGCGCGGATGTTTTTGCCGTTGTTTCCGGAACGATAACTTCGTTTAACGCGGTGGCGGGCAAATTCGTGCGACGTGGCGATGTTATAGCGCGTATTGATTCTCCGTCTTTGCGTTCTTCGTTGTCTGTTGCCAATGCGACGTATGAAAAGGCGCTTGCGGATTATGAATATCAACGAATCATGAGTGAGACGTCCGGAATCCGTTCGGACGTGGATGTCAAAAGCGCGGAGATAGACAAAGAAAATCAAATAAAATCGGCGCAACAACAGCTGAACGAAGCGTATGTTGGAGCGTTTAGCGCGATAAGACAATCTTTTGATGATGCGATCTCCGCTCTTGCAACCATGATTGACGGTAAATCGCTTGCATACGGAAACGCAAGCATGAGAGACACTTTATCCGGCGTGGAATACGAACAACTCCGCGCAGGGAAAATATTATTGGGAGCGTCAAGCGATACGGCGCGATGGGAAAGCGAATTCGTGCTAGGACTTAACGGAGGGTTGCGAGAAAAAATTTCCGCGATAAATACGGTCGCTGGAAGCACAAAAGAAATAGATAATATACGGTCGGAACTTTCGGAAGCTCTTGAATATGTGTCCGTTGGGCTTGGTTATTCGAGAGAGATAGCGTCATCGTTTGGCGATAAAAATCAAATAGAGAATGTCGATCAGATGATAACCAGAATAAATTCAGCGATTGCGCGCATTCAAGGCGCGGAACAAAACATAAAAACGGCTAAGATATATCTTGATTCCGTTATGTCTCAAAAAGACGTCGCGCTTGAGAAAAACATTGCGATACAGAGTGACACAAAAGAGAGGTACGACGCGCTTTTGGAGTCAACGGCTCGCGCGGTTGAGTCTGCCAGAGTTTCCGTGTCTCGCGCGAAGTCGCTTTTGGAAGATACCGTTGTTCGAGCCCCGTTTGACGGTGTAATCGAGGACGTGTTCGCTTCAGTAGGCGATGTTGTTATGCCGGGCGCGCCATTGGTGTCTGTTTCCACTTCCGACAAATGGAAAGTTGAATTTACGGTATCGGACAGGTTCAATGAATATATAAAAACAGGGACTCCGGTTAAGCTGTATATAGGGGGCGACTCGGGTTCATTTGAAGCCTCTATAGACAAGATAGTTCCGGCGGTGGATTTTAATTCAAAGAAAATTCGTTTTGAGACTTATTTGAACAGTTCTCCGGAGTCGGCTCGATCGGGTCTTGTGGTGAAGGGGAACATATCTCCTTCTTATAAAGAAAAGTCTGAAGAGAGTTCATCTACCGTGTTTTCAATCCCGAACAAATATGTGGGATACGGGTATAACGGAACGTATGTGGTTTCAAAAGACGAAAAAAACATTCCAATAACCATAATATCTCGCAACAAAAACGAGTCACAGATATCCGGACAGGGTTTGTTTGAGGGACTTGAAATAATCGTTCCGATATTTTGATAATACGGCATACTATGTCTCATTTGCACATAAAAGAAGGATTGGCTTCAAAAATAGTAAAAGCGTTCACGTTTAACAGACCGCTTTCTTTTATTATCCTTATAGGAGTTTTGGCGTTCGGAGCGCTTTCTTATCTGATGACGCCAAAACAATATAATCCGGAAATCATCAGACCCGCGTTTTCCGTGGTTACGGAATATCCCAACGCGAACGCAGAAGAAGTTAACCTGTTCATAACAAATGAGCTCGCCGAAAAAATAAACGACATACGAGGTGTTGACGAAATAGTAGCGCGGTCATACGACGGAGGCCTGTCTGAGATTACGGTCATATTTGACGTTGGGGAAAACTTGGAAGACGCCAAGGTTCGTTTGTACACCCGATTGATGAGATTTGAACCGTTCGCAAGCGGTAAAATTCGAGAACCGTCAATACTTGCCATAAGTCCCGATGATGTCCCTATAGTTACAGTGGCTCTTTATTCTGACACAATGTCCCAAAACGACGTGCGTGAACGCGCCATTGGCATAATGAATAAAATCAAAGAAGTCGATAATGTTGCCAATGTGTCGATTCATGGAGGGGAAAGCAGGGCTCTTTCCGTTCGTGTCGATATTGGGGCGATGCGTGAGCGCGGTATTTCGGTTGAGGACGTGCAACGAGCGATACTGAGGAGCAATGTAAAAAACAATTCAGGTTCATTTAGAGACGGAAACGAGCTAATCGTTATAGACTTGGACAATACCATATCGTCCGCAGACGATATTC
This sequence comes from Patescibacteria group bacterium, assembly GCA_015485695.1. Classification (GTDB taxonomy): domain Bacteria; phylum Patescibacteriota; class Patescibacteriia; order WFTA01; family S139-112; genus S139-113. The sequence goes on from WFTB01000015.1 coordinate 4,062, forward strand.
GTTCGGTGGTTATCTCGCCGGGAGTTGAGCTTGCGGACATTGCCACGGTGGAAGACGGTTGGCAAGAAAAACAATCCTTTGTTTTGTTTTATGCAAAGGAAGGTCCGCCAAAAAAAGCCGTGTATTTGTCTGTTGCGAAAAGACCGGGATCCAACGCCCCTTCAGTATCCGCCGATGTGCGCGCAAAACTTGATGGTGTGATGCGGGACGGTGAATATTCGGAAATAAAAAGCGTCATAGTGCGAGACGACGGACTCGTCGCGCAAAAAGAAATAAATCGTCTGGGACTTAACTTGCTTCAGAGTATATTGATAGTGGGCGTTGTTCTTGTGTTTTTCTTGTCTTTAAGACCGGCATTGGTGGTTATGACCGCAATACCGCTTACATTGCTTCTTGTGTTTGCCGTTGCCTTTGTCGCGGGTGAAACCATAAACAGAATTACTCTATTTGCTCTTATTCTGTCTTTGGGTTTGCTGGTGGACTCCGCAACGGTTGTGGTGGAAAACGTTCACAGGCACATGAAAAAATCCGATAATCGCGAAGCGTCTGTTGTGCGCGCGGTGCAACAAGTGGCTATGGGGTTGGTGCTTTCCACCGTGACTTCGGTTGTGGTGTTTTTGCCGATAAAATATATAACCGGCATGATGGGACCGTATATGGGACCGCTTTCGTTCTTTGTTCCGGTTGCGTTAATTATGGCGCTGGTGGTTGCTTTTATAATAACTCCGTTTTTAACGTATACCATTTTGAGGTCGGACAAAGAAGATTCCGGAATTGTCGGCGCCGAAAAAGCGGAAAGCGGAATATTCGAAAAGATAACAGCCATATATGCAAGAGTGTTGCGTTTTTTGCTTTATAGCACGAAGCGCCAGAATAAACTTATTGTTCTGGCTGTGATAATGCTTGTTGTTTCTATTGCTTTGCCCGCAACGGGTCTTGTGCATTTTCAAATGCTCCCGAAGGCGGACAAAGAACAATATTATGTTTATATAGACATGCCTGTCGGTACCGACATAGTACGAACAAAGAAAACCGCTGATTCGATAGCGGAAGTTGTGCGAGGAGAAACATACACCAAGTCTTTGCAAGTGTTCGTTGGCGAACCGCCGGTTGTGGATTTTAACGGCATGTTCAAAGGCGTCATGGGTCGTGTCGGGGCAAATCAGGCGACAATACGGGTGAATATAACCGAACCGGAATCGAGAAATGTCGCTTCTTCGGAAATCGTTTCCAAGGCGCGGACGGCCATACTTGAAAAAGCGGATATCGATGTCGGAACATCGGTAAAAGTTCTCGAAGACCCGCCCGGTCCTCCGGTTGTCGCCACGTTTGTAGCGAAAGTTTTCGGTCCGAATATTGACAAGCGAGAATCAATAGCAAGATCAATTCAAGAGACCGTACGCTCAATCGACGGCGCGGTTGATATTGACACAAGCATAGAGGAAGCGGGCCCGAGAATACGCATTGACATAGATTCGGACCTTGCCCGAGCATACGGTGTCACCGCCGAATCGGTATCAAGGACAATTTCGTTTCTTTTTGGGCCGGTTAATGTCGGGCAATATCATGCGAACGGATTGAGCGAATACGCTCCGATAGAATTGGCACTCCCTAAATCACTTCGTGAAAACCCTGAAATTTTGGACGACATTGACGTTAGGACAATTAACGGTTCTCTTATACCTCTGTCGTCAATTGCCACATATAAGTGGTCGAGAACCGTTCCATCTATTGTAGAAGAATCTCAGAAAGAGGTTTCATACGTTACCGCCGAAGTTGATGGCAGGTCGATAGTGTACGTGATGATAGACACAATCAAAAGCCTTCTTGACAATGGTGATTATTCCGAATATATAAGCGACTGGAACTTGTTTGGCATGACATATACGTTTCCGGACGGAGAAACCTACACCGTTCGTTGGGGAGGTGAGTGGGAAATGACATTGGAAAACTTCAGAGATCTGGGAATAGCCATGCTGGTGGCGTTGTTCCTTGTGTACGGAATATTGGTTGCTCAGTACAGCTCTTTCAGGGTGCCGGCGCTTATAATGAGCACCGTTCCGTTCGGATTGGTTGGAATACTGCCGGGGTTTTTTGTGCTCGATTCCACAGCCGGTATTTATCTTACGGCGACGGCGCTTATAGGGTTTATCGCTCTTATAGGTATTGTGGTGAACAATGCGATATTGTTTATGGAATATTTTGAAGAGATAAAAGAAAAAACACCGGACATGGACAATCGCGACGCTCTTATACAAGCGGGGAGCACGCGACTTCGTCCTATTTTGCTCACGTCTCTTACCACCGTGCTTGGAAGCATTACAATTGCGTCGGATCCAGTTTGGTCGGGACTTGCGTGGTCGATTGTGTTTGGATTGTCATTGTCAACCATATTGACTCTTGTTATATTTCCGGTGCTTTATATACGAACACAAAAAAGGACCGACGCATAATCTTTTGTTGTTTGTTAAAAACCACACTGAAATTATGCTACCAAGCTGACGGTCATTCGTTATGTTTCTCATCTTAATCATGTAACTCTACTTGTCTTGATTGATACTCAGTCATTGGTACGTTGATTTATTTGGTGTATTTTATCGTACCATGATATATATTTTTTTAGACCATCACGCAATGTTGTTGTTGGATAAAATCCAAGTTTTTTAGCTTTTGATATATTGCCTCGTATCTTCATTATCTCGTTCGGGCGAGGGTCAGTATATTCTAACGATAAGTCGCTATTCATTATCGATAATATTTTTCGAGCTAGCTCATTGATTGATACGTCGGTTCCGGTGCCTATGTTGACAGGGTCACATGTATCATATAGCGTCATGAGCTCATATCCTTTTAATGTGTCATCTATATACATAAAATCCCTCGTTTGCTTTCCGTCACCCGTGATAATTGGAGGTAGTCCGTCAGATATTCGCCTAACAAATATCGGTATCACAGAACCGTATTGTCCGTTGTTTTGGAATGGTCCGTATGTGTTGAAGTTTCTTAATACTGATACGTTCGTGCCGTATCTACCACTAAAGTGTGCACACAATTTCTCGGCTTCCCATTTGCTCTCAGCGTATGGGTTTTGAGGGTGTATTCTGTGTTCTTCTGACATCGACTCTTCTTGTGATGTACCGTACACCTCAACACTACTTGGGAACACGACTTTCGAGTTGTGTTTTGTGCACAGCTCAAGAATTATTTTTGTTCCTTCAACATTGACGTCGAAAGTTAGTTGCCTTTCTACGTATGATCTGTCTACATGAATTTGTGCTGCCAAATGATACACGATATCGCAACCCGCAATTAATTCGTCCATTAGAGAGCGATTAAGGATATCTCCTTTTACGCATTGTATGGGTGCTCCACACGGATGATCAAAGTTATCAACCCCGATAACGCTGTGTCCTTTACGGATCAGTTTATTGTGAAGATGATATCCGATGAATCCAGCGACACCGGTGATGAGTATTTTTTTCATATTAAGTATAGATGTGAGATTGTAGTAAGATTATTTTTCATTAAAGTGATTTTTTAACTAAAATTTATGTATCGCTTTTCCACATCTTCAACAAACGTCTTTTTATGATTGTCGTACAAGAAAAGACAGACTGTCAGATTAGTTATGTTAAACTTTGTCCCAATCAGTGGAGCGTACGCGCTTCTGATTTTATCGTCAACGCGTTCGTCCGTATTGTCCGTAACCCCGAGTGTTATGTGCGGATGAAAGTTATCAAGCACTCTGTATGAGCCGTATCGTTTGAGGTATGACATCTCTTTCGCGTTCAACTTTCCCTCAGATTGGCGTATTATGTCTTTTTCTCTCAATAAGTCGCCTCGCAGATTATTCGCGACTTTTAGAACACGTTCATGAAGTTTGAGCACCGGTTCCGGATTGGCGAGGCGCATGGTATAGAAAACTTTATCGCGCGAATCTGAATAATGACCGCAAATTTCTCCAAGCGTAACTTTAAAAGGTTCGATATTATGGAGCTCCAGATTGCGTACCAGAGTCGAAAACTTGTCCGGATTGAATTTTGAGTAATACAAAGTGATGTGTGGCTCAAGTTCGCCACTTGGATGCGATATGCCAAAATCGCGCGATACGGATTTGATGGCGTCGGAAACTTTTCTTGGAACATCAATGTGAATGCCGATTTGGTGTTCTGTGCTCATGTCATGCATAGCGTACGGACAAATTTGAGATAGGCGTGTAGAGGTTGTGAATCAGGCACGAACTTACTTGTTAAATTTTACACATGGGACAATAAAAAACAACCCTGTCGGGTTTTTGGGTAATCGTATTGAATAAGATTTTGACCGAACTCAAGCCCGCTTGCCACCGGCAACCGTCCTCGCTTGTTCGATTCCATTATTGTACTGAGCGGGTAGGGGGACGTTAGAAATGCTATATCACAAATGGGAGAGACTTGATTCTAGTGCGCCGGTATTATACGAATATATTCACACAAGTTGTTTGTATTTATGTGATTTTTTTAGAATCCGATTGCTTGGGTTTGATTAGCTAAATTAAAGGATTCAAAGCAACAATTCCAGCTGTGACGAAGGCAATCGTGCGGGAAAACCATTGACGAGCCAAAAGATACACGAGCGCCACAATGCCAAATCCAAACAATGCATACGAAAGCCGCAACGCCCACACATTCGCTCCGCCGATCAGCAGAAACACGTGCTGGATGAGAAATACAAGCGGCGGATGGTCATGGAAAGAAAGGTACGCCCACCACGGAATATTCGGATCCGGCAGCTGCCATGTGCTTGGTTGCGCAAGGGCAAAATCAAAATCCATCAAGCCGATTGACCGAAACCCGTAGAGCGCCTCGTCTGATATCACATCATCCCTCCCGAGCTGAAACAAACGAAGAAAAAGCGCAACCCACCGACGCCGTCCATATGTAAACCCTATGTCGCTGTTTTATCATATGGTATCCATTTAAAATAAAAATAACAGCTGAAATATGCCACTGTTATTCTATCACAAATATTACTCACTGTTTTTGCCAACGCGCGATTACTGGTGCAGAAACCGACGATACAAGAAATTGAGACGGTCCGCTTCTTTTCTGTCGCCTCTGCCAATCGCTTCCTGAAACCTCACTTTAAGATTCTCCTTCACTTTCGGCACATAAGAAATAAAATATACGCTTCCGTTCTCCGCGACTTGAGCCCCTCTTCTTACATCTCCACCATACTCATCTCTGACATGCCGCACTTCTTTAATTTGTTCCATTAAATACTTCCGTTTTTGTTCAAGAGACCAGCCGTCTTCCGGATAATACGCATCGTCTTGAAAATCTTCTACAAACCCATTAAATGTTTGGATTAAATCATACATATCTACTATGGTAATCAACTTTGTCTTATCATGAATCATGGCAAAAAATACGGTAATATTTGCTTTTTCTGCCTCCTGTGTCATCTGTTCCAGATTGCTGATATCAAAATCATTCACCCCTTCATCAGAAAGCACAAGCACGGCAGCAGGAGGTTCTTTGTCGCTGTTCCCTCGCCTGCTTTGAGTTAATCGGTCTATTGCGCTTTGAGCGACATGAAGCTGCCTTTCCTTACTTCCTTTAAACCTCATGCCGTCGACGAATGAACGCACATCATCCGGACTCTGTATTCCCTTTTCTCTCGGATCAATTTCATAACTAAACGACGCCATTGTGCAATCATGAGTATTAAAAAAACCGCTATCATTCATAATCTTTTCAATCAACTTATCGCGCAATAAAGCAGAATCATCACTCATTGACCCGCTGCGGTCTATCAAAATCCGCAACACGGGAAAGCGGGATATATATTCAACCAATTCCTCGTATTGCTTTTCTCGTTGCTGTTTTCTGTCGTTCTCAGAAGGTTGGACAATGTCCAAAGAAACAAATCTGCATTTGCCAAACAATTCCTCCCTAATCTCTTTGGGTAATTTCTCCGCCTCTTCTTCTCTGTAACGCTCTTTTGTATCCGGGTTTATTAAATCTGTAATCGCGGTAACCCCTTTTCCGTAGCGTGGATTAACGGGAATATTGGTAATCACTCCAGCATTAAAAAAATCCTTCAGTGAAGGGTTTTTTTGGATAAACAACTCAACCACCTCATGGTAAATCCTTCTCACTTCAGCAACCCTCGCTTGCGCTAATCCTTTATTCCCTTCTTCCCAGGTAATTGTTTGTCGCTCATCTGCAGAGGCCGATACGTTCACCCGCAAATGAGAAAGGGCGTCTTTATCCATCTTCGCAACCTCTTTCTCTAAAAAATAAAACAGTTCTGTTTTGAGTTTTTCTTCTTTCTCAGGGTTCATTTTTGCTTCATTCGTTGGAAAAGCGTCTGTCATGTCAAAATGAAACAAAAGTTTCTCTCCACTCTCCTTTTCAACATCTCCCTGTTCTGGACCGCACCCAAGCCCAAAACCAAAAGCAACAGCGCCAAACCCCAACGTCTTCATAAAATCTCTCCTGCTCCACCCTCTTCCTTCGTGATTATTCATACTGCTTGTGTTAAGCTAAACCCGGCACTGAAAAAACTCTAAAAAAAATCTCTTCAAAAATTTGGTGGGCAATCACTTGCCACCGGCAACCGTCCTCGCCCGTTCGATTCCCTCATTAGTACTGAGCGGAAAGAAGAAATCACCTGGGCTTGCGGTCGCTTGCCACCGGCAACCGTCCTCGCCCGTTCGATTCCCTCATTAGTACTGAGCGGAAAGAAGAAATCACCTGGGCTTGCGGTCGCTTGCCACCGGCAACCGTCCTCGCCCGTTCGATTCCATTATTGTACTGAGCGGGTAGGGGGAATCGAACCCCCATCGCCAGCTTGGAAGGCTGGAGTAATAAGCCATTATACCATACCCGCATGGGATTTTTATTGTCGCGATGAAGTGTTTTGCACCGCGTTTCGCCCAAAACGACTTTTACAGCAGGAAGGCTTCGGATAAATGGTAACGGACTAAAGCGTCGATGTCAATACATTTTAAGCGTTTTAAGGTTGTTTTTGCCGTGTCTTTATTGTTCAGTTTGTTGTAAATCGTTATTTTTTATTTGAATATTGACGTTTTTAGGTCATGACGTGAAATTATTGGATATTGTTCTTCGTTTTGTGGTATAATTGCGTGGTAAGTTTTTCTTGTATGGTGTGCGTTTATGAAGGTTGAAGACGTGATGACAAAAGACGTGATTTCGGTTCAAGAAGACATGTCTGTTTTGCGCGTGGCGGATCTTATGATGGAATCGGAAATTTCAGGTGTACCTGTTGTTGATTCCGAAAAAAAAATTATAGGCGCCGTGATTGAAGATGATTTGATTGTTGGAGGGGCTCATATTCACTTGCCCACTTATATGAGTTTGTTGGAGCGTCTGCGTATATCGGAAAAGACCGGAGAAGGAATACGTGCGCATGTTGAACACATAGAAAACCTGAACGCGAAAGACATAATGCGATCAGGTTTTGAGACGGTGTCAAAGAAAGATGATATACAAAAAGTAATAGAAATATTCGCGAACGGCACAACTCCTTCCGTGTTTGTCGTTGGAGATGACAAACGTATTGAGGGAGTTGTTTCGAAAACGGATATAATAAAATTATTCGCGGAGAATCGATAAAACAGATTTAAATGAAAAAAGATTCGCAAAAAAACAATAAAAAACAAAATCGATCCGTAGATAAGATGGTGGACCAATCTTTGCGTGAACTCGGTACGATGCGTTTTGTTACATTGCAGTTTTGGCTATCTTGGAAGTCTTTGTTGGTCGTTATGTTTTTGGCGGGCATGGCTTCGACCGTTTTGCTTGTTACGGATTGGTTTCCGATTTCTTCCGGTCAACAACAGGCAAGAACAATAGAAAACACATCAAGGCATCAATTTGAATCCGAATCCGGACAAACATTCGGCCCTTTCAATTCAAACAATGTTTCTGTTCGCGTAATAAGTTCTTCAGACGCGCAACCGACTCCCAATCCAACCGGACCTCCGGATACGACACCGGCCCCGCCCGGTCAATGCATTGGCGGCAGTCCGGGTCTTGGAGGCGCCGGATTTCCGGATATTAATTCCGATGGCTGTGTGGATTTGTTGGATTTGTCCATGGTTTTGGCGTGTTGGGGGTATGGAGAAGGCGAGTGTTTTGCAAATATGGGGACTTATTAATCAATACCGACTTGTATGTTTCATGGCAATACAACAAAAGAGAATGCGATTAAAAAAACAAATAAGCGTTTTTGGGGTCGGTTATTTTGGGCGGTGTCCGTTCCGGCTTTGATTGCAGGATATGTCGCGATGTCGTCTTCGGGAATTCCGCTTGTTACGGATACGCCCGCTATAGCTCAACAAATTCCTCCTATTGTTGTTGATGGTAACCAACCAAGACAGCCAATAGACGGATTTGGGGCGACAATAGCCGACGGACACGTTGATTGGACGGGGAACAGCAAACAAGAACTTGCAGATTTTGTGGTAAACGAACTGGGAATGACTGTCGCGCGTATAGGGTTCCCGGACACGATAGAACAAACTCGACAGTGGCCGGATTATGTTTTTGTCAAAAACAACGACAATGACGATCCGTTCGATACCGATATTTTAAAATTCACCCAATGGATAGAAGACGGTGGAGATAATCAGCCTGACGTAGAATTGATGAGAGCGTTTAAGAATGCCGGGCTTAACCGATTTCAGTTGTCAATGTGGAATCCGGCGTTTTGGCTCAAGACGACAAACTCGGACAGAACGGCGCCATGCGCGGTTCCAACCGAATACAGGGGTGGGCATTTGTGCATGAGAGAGAAAGATGAATTGGGCGAGCATGTCAGCGGATTTATACAGGCTCTCAGCATGCAAGGATTGAACGTAGAATGGTTTTCTCCTGTTAATGAAGCCGATTGGGGTCCCACGGAAGAGTATCCGGAGTCTATGCGAGATATAGTGGAACTGTTTCAAGACAGGTTCGCATTGGATAATTTGACAACTAAGGTGGTCGCTCCGGAGCTAACGCGCACGTTTAAACCGTATTGGGTAGACACGATTAACAGCGGTCCTCGTGGAAGAATATTGGATTACGCGAGTTTCCACCAGTATCCTGACAGTTTCAGCGACCCTGAAAACCCAAATTATGTAAGCAATCTTGAAAGCGTCGGAAAATTATGGACGGACCAGGGAATCAAATTGATGCAGACGGAGATGTCTAATTTTTACGGAGCGGGTGGCGATCAAGCGATACAAGATACGTATGAAGAAGGATTTTTAACCGCTTGGCACATGTATCAAGGGCTAACAAAAGCGAATTTCAGCATTTGGATGTATTGGGTGTTGCAAAGCGGTTGGCACAGGGATGGAGTTCCCCCGGGAACCGAAGGTCAAACTTGCAGAAACAACACTCCTCCCAAACCGCCAAATCCAGCTCCGAATTATTATCATTGCGGACCGGGTCAACGATTGATAAGGACAATGCCCAATGGTGGAGGTTTTGTGAAAACTCCGAAATACTGGGCGTTTAGAATGTATTCGCGTTTCGTGCGTCCCGGAATGACTCGATATGAGGTTACCGGAGCCCCGAATGATTTGAAAGTGTCTGCGTACAGCAATGACAGTGGAGAGGTTACTGTTGTCGTGCTTAATACAAGCTCGGAAGCGAGAGCCATGCCGGACATAAGTTTTAACGGCATAAGTCCTTCGAACGGATTTTTCAAATATCAGTATTCCTCGACCGATTACGCATCCAAATCACAACAAAGAATCGCGGTTCAAAACAACATCGTCAGCGATTCGGAGTGGCTTCCAGGACGTTCGGTGACCACATATTCGACGATAGATGTCGCGGATGCCGTGGCGGACATACCAAACACACCTCCTCCGACCACACCTCCGCCGGACACGACATCACCGCCGGACACGACATCACCTCCGGACACCACAACACCGCCGTCGAACCTTCCAGAATTGAGGATGAACAAGGCAGACTTTGATTGTAGCGGTATGGTTGATGTCATTGACTTGGGTATATTTTTGTCGCGTCAAGGAGAATATCCGCACAGCACAAGAGGGTTTTGGCCACCGTGCGGAGGGGGTCCGATACCAACAGCGATAGTTCCTCCGGAATGTCCCCCTGGTAATTCCATTTGTATAGGTGATGGCGGAGCCCTTGAGTGAGTTTGTTTATTGAATTTTGCATAACGTTAAAAGCGCGATATTTCTCTAAGATTTGTATTATGTTAAATCCGAATCGTAAAAAAACCTGGTTGTTGCTTACCGCACTATCGACAATAGCCGTAGGCGCGGTCATGGCTTACGGTCCGTACGATGAACGAGCGAGCGCTCAGGTGTCAGGTTCATGGCAACCGCCTCAAGGGTCACCTTTGTCTAACAAAGAACATCCAAGACTGTTTTTTACGGCCGATTCAAAGCAAAAAATAATAGATAAAATAAAAACGTATTATCAAACCGATTTCAGAGATTTCGTGAACACTTTGGATGCGGATTACGGTACTTCGTTCTCGGGTTATGAGACTCAAAATCTTGGAATTAACGCCGTCAGAAACTACGCGCTTTTGTGCCAAATCGAACCGTCTTCGGTTGGAGTATCCGGGTCTTACAGCAGACAAGAATATTGCGATGAATCCGTCCGTTTGGCAAAACAAATGGCTAGCGCTTTGCCGGACTACAGAGACAGCATACATTGCGCTCAAACTTGGGACGGGAAAAACTGCGGATTGTTTAACGTATCGTTGGCTGTGGCTTATGATTGGGCATACAATGACATGTCGGTTGCGGACAGACAATCTTTGCAAGGTTACATAGAGTCATCATTTGACCGGTGCAATGAAGACTGCAAAGGTGAAAGGCCACTGATTATGAATGTCGCAACCACGGCGGCGTTTCATGGTGTCTTCCCTTTCTTGGCATTGTACGGAGACGGGTCTTCGAGAGAAGCTGAGATGACGGACTGGTATAAGAAAAATTTTCTGGACGGAATGCTGGCGGTGTCGGATTCTCTGTACGAGGGTTCGGCTTATCACAATGAAGGGGATTCTTATTCTTTGGACGTGGTTTTGCCAATAGTTATGATGAGTAGCGCGTCATCACCCGCCCTTAACACAAATTTATTCGAAAAGCACGCATATTTGAGGTATATGCCGGATTATTTTTATTACACCACCATACCTCAGAAAACACCTTATGGAAGCGGAGGATACGCTGGAGAAAGAAACAATACGCACAGATACGGAGTGCAATGGATGCCGGATGAAACACCTTATATAGTGCTAAACGCGTCGGCGGCGGAGCTTGACGATGTGGACAGCGCTCAAGCCGGATTTGCAAAATGGCTTTCCGACGGACCGGGACCTTACGCTTTGGGAGGGATTGAAAACGTAAAGCGATACGACAGAAGACTGTATGATTTGTTCACCAAATTCATTTGGGGAACTCGACAAGTCCAGGTTCTGGATGCCGATTCCGCAAATAAAAATCTAATGCAAAATTTGGGTGGTCAAATCGTTATGCGTTCCAGTCACGATTCTGAGTCGGCGACAAGGGCCGTGTTTCATGCTTATGATTGGTTTTACGCTTCAAGTCATGACGATACGGAACAAGGCGCCATAGGAATATGGAAATACGGCCCTCTTATACTCGATAGTGTCGGAAATTCCAAAAACTCATCCAACATGAGAAGATGGACTACCAATAAAGGCCCCGCTCTTAACAGTTTGATGGGCGTGTTTAAACCGGGCGAAACTGACAAGGATGGATATAATTTTATGGAGTTTGACATAACTTGGCCAGGAGCGAGCACGATAAACGACCCGAGCCAATACTATGAAGGAAGTCAGATGGACAGAGGGGACAAAGTCATGGACAGAAAAGTAGATTTGTATGACTATGTGAATTATGATTACGGCAAAATGTATACCGACAAAGCGTCTTCGGCGAGGAGACAATACGTATATTTGAGGGGTCCGGAAAACAAAGAATATGTTGTGGTTTACGATCAGGTCGATTCCGCGTACGAGAAACGAGCGCTTTTTCACAGCGGTGTCGATTGGCAGGCGATTGGAGGTTCGTGGGGTACGGAAGGAGTTTTCGACAGATTGATAGGAACAAGGACTGTAAAAATAGACAACAGTTCATTGCCGTCGGGAAAAGGCGCGTTGTTTTTGAAAGTTTTAACTCAAAACGCGAATATATACAAACAAGGAGGACAGGCATATCCTTTGACGGACGTTGAGGGGCGCAACATATCGTACGGAGGCTCGGGGGATTATGAATATGAATGTTTTTCCATCGGTTGTTGGAGGATACAAGTCAGAACAAACGAGTCAAATCTCTTGACGGCAATGCAAATAGGAGCATCGCAGACAATCGGACCGAATATGGTATCGACCGTTGCCGTTGATGGAGGGAACAGTGAAGGAGTGATGATTGGCGACAGGGTCGTGATGTTTTCAAGAACGAGCGGACAGCAAATGAGCTCGACCGGATACACCGTGTCAACAAGCGAACCGGTTACTCATATAATTGCGAATATGACGCCCGATACGGAATTCGAAGTCGTGATAAACGGAGCGTCGCAAAACATAATTTCAAGCTCCGCGGGAGTACTCACTTTCCGAGATGACGGTACCGGGAACAGGTCGGTTTCTATAGGTGGCGGCGTAAGCGTTCCACAGGATACCGAACCTCCGAGAGTGACGGTGTTTGCTGTAAATCCGGAAGCTCCTCAAGAAACCTCAAATACCGTGGAAATAAGTTGGACCGCATCTGACAACAAGTCTTTGGACAGGATTGAAATATGGAGGGCGGATTTTAACGGTACCGATTGTTCTGATTCCGATAAATCGGGATGTTCTTGGCGGAAAGTCCAATCAGTAAACGCTTATGGCTCAAAGCACTCGGGCTCTGCAACGGACAATCCTCCGGTTGGGACGTTTTGGTACGGCATACACGCAATCGACTCTTCCGGAAATATCGGATATGAGCCTAATCCGCCGGGGTCGCTTAAAGTTATAAAAATCGAATCGACGGATCCGGGAAACGGTGGCAACGACGGTGGTGGTAACGGAGGAAACGGAGATAACGGAGGTGGAAACACACCTTCAAACAACCCTCCCGATGCTGTGATATCGGCAAGCCCGACCGCCGGAAGCGCTCCGTTGGTTGTTGATTTCACGGGGACGAATTCGTCTGATTCGGATGGCACAATAGTTTCTTACTCTTGGGATTTTGGAGATGGCTCGGGGTCAAGTATCGCGAATCCGACATACACATATCAGAGCCCGGGAACATTTACCGCAAGATTGACGGTTACGGACAATCAAGGAGCGATAGGGCAATCTTCGGTAATAATAACGGTCACCGAGCCAGCGTCCGGGAACGTGATATATGTAGACAACAGAGCCACTCAGGCGGGCGACGGTTCTCAAGCTAGCCCGTACCAATCAATCGCAAAGGGCATTGAGGCGATACAACCCGGGCAAACGATGATAATAGTCGGGGATGCGTCCGGAATAGGCAGGGTGTATGCGGAAGACATAGATTTATCCAAAAACGGTTCAGCGACCGCAATGTACACAATGAAATCTCAAGACGGAGAAACGGTTATCGTTCAACATTCAAACACCATTACTCCCGGCGATTATTGGGTGGTTAGAGGCATTGTTTTCGACCATCAGAATACTTCAAGTGACGCAATTCGAATATCCGGTTCGAATACGACGTTTGACGGAGTCACTCTAAAAAACGGCAAAAGAGACGGATTCGAAATAGACGGGTCGGCAAGAGACATAACGATAAAAAATTCAAATATATATAATTTTGTTTGGCAACCCGGTTCGGACGCTCATTGTATAGTAATAGACCCGGGAGCCGGAGGAATAAACATAGATTCCAACACAATATACGATTGCGGAGGCGATGGTGTTCAGATTTTCGCAAATAGCGGAGACGAACCGTCAACTTACGCTAAAAACGTAACTATATCGAACAATACAATATATACAACACGCGGAACAGGAAGTGAAAACGCGCTCGACATCAAAGGCGCCGTCGGATTAACCATTGACGGGAACACGATATACGGATTCGAAAACAAAGCTATTGTTATACAAAAGGGTCCGCAGAATGTTTCTTTCACAAGAAACACGGTATATGATTCTTTGCAGGGGCTTGAGGTCAGGGGTGAGGGAGGATTTAATCCTATAAACGTAGATATAATCAATAACGTTTTTTATAACATAACGGGAGAGTACGCTCTTAAATTCGACAATGTCGAAAACCTGAAAGCTCAACACAATACCCTGGTATCCATATCCGGTAATCCGTTTAGAATTGAATTGGGAGGAGTGGTGTCGGGATATATACAAAACAATCTGATAAGTTCATCCGGCCAGAACAGTGTTTCCGGGACTCAGAACGCTATCGTGTCGCACAACGGATGGTTTGACGGCGCGACATCTGGAAGTCTCGGAGGAACGAATGAGGTTGCTGGAGATGACGCGCAGTTCGTGGACGCGTCCGCTTTTGATTACAGATTAAAGTCAAATTCCCTCGCAAAAGATTCGGGAAGAACTCTTTCACATGTTGCGACGGATTTTGACGGAACATCAAGACCGCAAGGTTCGGGATATGACTTAGGTGCGTATGAGGTTGCATCATCAAGCGGAAACCCAGAGGTGTATATAGACATGATATCCGACAAGACTGAAGTGTATGTTGGAGACAGCATAACTTATACATTAACTTACAGGAACAACTCGGATTATCCGGCTGTGAATTTAAGAATATACAACGACATACCTCCCGGAACAGAACTCATTCCCGGTTCAATAACCGGTGGAGGCATTGTCAATTCGGGAACAATAGAGTGGGTTCTGTCCAGAGTCGAAGCGCGTCAGTTTGGAGATTTGTCTTTTTCTGTCACCGTTTTGGAGGAAACACCGAACAATCCGAACGACCCTCCGCCTGACACCACGGACCCCGACAACCCTAATGACCCGAACAATCCGCC
Organism: Patescibacteria group bacterium; assembly: GCA_015485695.1. Taxonomy (GTDB): domain Bacteria; phylum Patescibacteriota; class Patescibacteriia; order WFTA01; family S139-112; genus S139-113. The sequence continues at coordinate 19,076 of WFTB01000015.1, forward strand.
ACCGGATACAACTGACCCTGACAATCCGAACAATCCGAACGACCCTCCGCCTGACACCACGGACCCCGACAACCCTAATGACCCGAACAATCCGCCACCGGACAACGGCATTGTAGGTTCGTGCGTTGCTCCCGGGCAACGCGGTGGTGCGGTTGTGGTTTCCGGCGCGAATATCCCTTCATCCCTTGTCGGAAAACCGATAGATTCGGTGTATGGATACAGTTACAAAAACAATGAATGGACCGCAGAGCCGATACAAATAGACGAGCGACGGCCGGCTCCGTCTCCAACAATCGCAACCGTATATGTGACTCCGTCGTCTCTTACGGACACAGTACCCGAAAACGATTGGGCGGGAACAGATACCGAGCCTGGTATAGATAACGGTCAATATAGCGATGAAATAGTATTCGACTATTCATCTCTGGGACCAAGAGCTCCGGGTGGTGTGCCAAACCCCGAAGGAGCCAAGGGTACAAGGTATGAAGTGGCGGTGACCGATACGCTAACCGACACGACAAAATACTTCTATTTATTCCAGACTAACAATTCATTGCAAAGGTCAACGGTAGATTTTGTGTCATACGATTATAACGTATCGGATTGTAACGGATATGCGTCCACATGCGAAGACACAACCGCGCAATCGGCTTGTTATAGCACGCATTTCTCTTTAAGGTGGGTTCAAGACGAAATACGAATAAAACCCGAGGCGGGAGGAGATAACACGGACATAATAGACAGGGTCATGGGCGCGGCCTATGCGACGTCTCCCGATGCTCCGTTCAGGGCGAGTGTCGGAGAAAACGAAGACCATAAAATGAACGCGGCTATAGCATGTGGCGGGTGGTCGGTGTATGACCCTATTCATTACTATCTAGGGCATATCGATGGGCCCGTAAGAGCCATACGACAAATAAAAGGAGCTTGTTCATTCGAAGATTTGATAAGAATATGGAAATTCTCCGGCGCGCAGGTTGACGAAACGCTATCAATGCAGGGGCACTCGTTTGGCGTTAATAGTGGGGGCTACGGAATGAGAACAAACTACAGCAAAGACGCGGTTCCATTGACATACTACAGTGAATCTTTCCCCGACGGGATTAAGTTTGACGGAGAACCCGATTTCGGAAGCGCGGTAAACATATCCGAGATAAACGAGGCGGAACACATGAGAGGGATATGGAGTCAAATTGACAGCGCTAGAGGGGGTCTCGTCAAATTCAGCAAACAGATAACACCATACGCCGATCCGTCAGTGAGCAGTTATTGGCTGTATATGCACGACGACGCGCAATTTACCGATGCGACCGGAGATCGCATGGGAATGTACGGTGGTGAAGGATTCAGATTGAGGAGTTTTGAGAACGCCAATGAAAGACCGATACTGTATGAGACCTCATACAGACCGACAGCCGCAAGCATAGGAGTATCGGGGAACCAATTCGGAAATCTCATGAGAAACCCGCTACAAATAAACGTAACTCAGCAAACGGGATTATAATATTTAGAGTAGTTTTATAATCGATTTCAAAATCCCCCGGTCAACGGATTGGGGGATTTTGGTTTTCACATTGTTGATGTTGGAATCGAGCTTGGAAGCTCATGATAATTTCCATTGATAAGTAATCATATCGACTTTGAAAAGTTTATTTTTATTGTCCGCAGTTACCGTGACACCTTCGCTCTCAAGGAGAAGCTTTTGCGATTCGGCGGAAACATCGGGATGCGCGATGGTCAAATGCCCGCTTGACGACACTACTCTATGCCAGGGTATGTCTGAGTCAGGTACGGCGCGCAACGCCCAACCAACCGATCTTGCTGACATGGGATTTCCGAGCAATGTCGCTATTTGCCCGTATGACGCGACATTTCCTTTCGGGATTTTTTTGACCGTCGCATACACTTTTTGATAAAAATCGGACATTTTGCGTTATCTTAACTATATGATACGCTGTCATGGTATCATTAAACAACACTATGGGAAAACCTACGGTAAGCATTATAGGATTTGGGCGGTTCGGACAGCTCTGGGCGCGCGTTTTGAAAAATCACGCGGATATTCGAGTATATGACCAAGGAAACAAACTCTCTATCGCAGAGAAATTTGGCATAAGGCTCGCGAACCTTGAAGAAGCGTGCGCGTCAGAGCATGTGTTTTATGCCGTGCCAATTTCGCAACTCGAATCCGTGGTGGAAAAGACAAAAAGATATTTCGCGTCCGGACAAACCGTACTCGATGTATGTTCGGTAAAAGCGCACAGTCGTCGTGTGTTCGAAAAACACCTTTTAAACAGTGGGGCAAACCTAATCCTAACGCACCCGATGTTCGGTCCGGACAGCGCGAGAAGCGGTTTAAACGGGCTTCCGATTATGATGTGTAATTTGCAATCAAGTGAAGATGCTTATGAGTTCTGGAAACGATTATTTGCAAGCTTGGAGCTTGATGTTCAAGAAATGACACCGGAAGAACATGATTATCAGGCCGCGTTTTCGCAAGGAGTGACACACACAATCGGACGAGTGCTCGATGAAATGAAACTCAAACACACTTCAATCGACTCAAAAGGATTTAAAGCTCTAATGGAAGTCGCGGAGCAGACATGTCACGATTCGTGGGAATTGTTTCGTGATTTGCAGGTGTTTAATCCGTATACCAAAGAAATGCGAATGAAGTTGGAACAAGCGTTCGCAACCGTCAACAAAGCTCTGATTCCGGCATGCGAAGACCAAACGATAATTATAGGCATTCAAGGGGGCAAGGGAAGTTTTAACGAAGAGGCGTGCAAAGAACATTGCGCGCGAATAGGTCTGAAGGATTATCGTATAGAATACCTATACACTTCGGAGCGAGTGCTTACCGCCCTTGAGAACGGGGATATCGATCGAGGTCAGTGCGCGACCCAAAATTCCATAGGAGGAGTGGTAAGAGAGACGATTCACGCATTAAGCGAGCATAGAAGTTCGATTGTGGATGAGTTTGAGTTTATCGTGAATCACGCTCTTCTCGCAAGACCCGGCGTTACGCTGGATCGAGTATCAACAATCATGTCTCACCCTCAAGCATTGGCTCAGTGTCAATCGACTCTTCCGGCGATGTTCCCGGACAAGAAACTCGTTCCGGGAACGGGCGATTTTGTTGACCAGGCAAACGCCGCGAAGAGTCTAAGTTGCGGGGACTTGCCTGATTCGACCGCGGTTCTAGCGTCTCGAGTTTGCGCAAATTTGTACAATCTTGATATTTTGGCCGATAATTTGCAGGATAGACGGGATAATTACACGTCATTTATATGGTTGGAGAGAGTATGAGTGTCACGCGTTTGGCATATCCTTTCCAATGGTTGTTTCTCGCGCGCATTAATCGATTTTTGGGTTGGTTTATCGAGTCGTCAAAATCAATTTGTATTGCATTCAGGCGAATACGCTCTATAATACATTTGGAGACCGTATAAAACACATGTTGTTTACCTTGCAAAGACTTTTTGGGCAGTCTATTTGATTATGAATTTGATTATAAAAATTCGAAATATTATTCTCGGCGGTTTGTATCGACAGATACTTAAAAGAGCGCTGTTCATGATCAATCCGGAAAAAGTTCATGACAGATTTATAAAAGTCGGCAGTTACATTGGAGCGTCCAAATCATTTCGTTTGGCAACTAAAGCTCTTTATGGATATTCGCACCCAAGCCTTTCTCAGACAATACTCGGCATCACGTTTGAAAACCCGATAGGGTTGTCTGCTGGCTTTGATAAGAATGCGGTTTTGACAGATATTATTCCGTCCGTAGGTTTCGGTTTCGAAGAAATAGGTTCAATTACGGCGCGTCCCTACGAAGGCAATCCCGGAATACGTCTTTGGAGATTACCCAAAAGCAAATCGCTTGCGGTGTATTATGGATTGATGAACGATGGAGCCGATGCAATCTCCGCAAAATTAAAAGACAAAAGATTCAACATACCGACAGGAATAAGCGTAGCCAAGACAAATTGCAAAGAAAATTGTGATGTGGATGAAGGAGTGAGGGATTATGTATACACTTATCGTTCTTTTTCCGGAATAGGGCATTATGACACCATAAACATTTCGTGCCCGAACGTATTTGGCGGTCAACCGTTCCATGACTCGGACAGCCTCAAGAAGTTATTGGAAGGGTTGTCATCGGTTCCGAAAACAAAACCGATGTTTATCAAAATTTCACCGGATTTGTCCGCTGACGAGGTTGATGGGATTATAAAAACATCAAAAATGTTTGACGTTGATGGATTTATAATAAGTAATTTAACAAAGCCGAGAAATAACCCGAATATAAAAGACGTCAATGTGCCCGATGTCGGAGGGTTAAGCGGAAAAGTCGTGGAACATCTTGCAAATAATCTTATAAAATACGTGCATTCTCGCGTTAAAGGCGAATTTATAATAATCGGTTGCGGAGGGGTGTTCAGCGCGGAAGATGCGTACAAAAAAATACGACTCGGGGCGTCGCTTGTCCAGCTCATTACCGGCATGATCTATCAAGGTCCGCAAGTTGTTTCCGAGATTAACCAAGGGCTTGTAAGGCTTCTTGAGAGAGACGGGTTTAAAAATATATCAGAAGCGGTTGGGGTTGATGTTTAGAGCGTTGTCGCGCTCTTATGATTTTTTATTGAGCTTGGTTTTCAGTATTTAGTTCGTAGATGCGCTTGATAAATATGTCCTTTGAGACTTTTTATTTTGCTTCGGTGTTTTGTTCTTCTTGCTTTGCGCTTTCCACCAAATCTTTCAGCACTTCGCGAAATATTGCTTCGGGCAGAAGCCCTGAAACCTTTTCTCCGTTTATGAAAAAAGTTGGAGTGCCCGCCGCTCCCGCCTTGACCGCCGTTTCAAAATCATCCATAACTTCCTTTGCGTATTTTCCGGTATCAAGACAAAGGTTGAATTGCCTTGTATTAAGTCCGACCTCCGCGGCGTATCTTTTAAGGTCGGGAGTAAACAGAGCTCTCTGGTTTATGAAAAGTTTATCGTGATATTCCCAGAATTTACCTTGTTCGTTCGCGCATTCCCCGGCCTCCGCGGCTTTTATCGCGTATGGGTGAATGTCATACAGAGGAAAATCGCGCCATATAAACAGCACGTCGTCTTTGAATTCTTGCGCGAGTTTTCTGACAGTAACAAACGCTTGACGCGTAAATGGGCACTCAAAATCACCAAACTCAACAACAACCACTTTTGCGTCGGGGTTGCCAAACCATGGATCGCTTTTTGTTTCAAGTTCTTCTCTTGAAAGTGGTGTAGAGGTGTCTATAGCTCCTGAAAATTGAGTGAATCCACCAGCATCGTCTGCAAAAGAATCTATATTGCCGGTTCTGTAATCCTCCGTGATTTGATATACTTTGAATACAAACACGATTGCGAATATGACGATAATCGCGACAACAATTCGAGAGAACACCAAAAGAACCCGCTTATACCACGGCTCGATATAATTTGGTTCGGTGAATGTCGGGTATCTGTCCATATTCACCATTATAACAGAATTAAGCGACCTCTTGAAATGTTCTTTGTATATGATATACTCCAGCCGTTGTTATGGTTTTCAGTATTTTGAGATTCATAAGCGCCCGTAGCTCAATTGGATAGAGCGTCTGGCTTCGGACCAGAAGGTTAGGGGTTCGAGTCCCTTCGGGCGTACAAGGCACAGCCTTGCTCTTATTGGACTCGAACGGGCGAGGAGTCTTGTTGGGGACAAGACACCGCAAGCCCAGGTCCGGAACGGCGAGTCCCTTCGGGCGTACAAGGCACAGCCTTGCTCTTATTGGACTCGAACGGGCGAGGAGTCTTGTTGGGGACAAGACACCGCAAGCCCAGGTCCGGAACGGCGAGTCCCTTCGGGTTGTTTTTGTTCGGTATTAGGGATTTGTCGGTTCACAAAACTGTTGTCAATTTAGATCTATCATGCCCCTATAGCTCAGTTGGTAGAGCAGGAGACTCTTAATCTCTGTGTCCATGGTTCGAGTCCATGTGGGGGCACAAACTTGCGCACGATTGTTATGTGCGGTTTTGGAGTGAACGGTTTTCGGTATTTATATTATCTGATTGACGCATAACCATACTGCCTGGACTATTAGTTTGCGATTAAGTTTGTCGCGACATTTGTAGAATTTATATGCGCGTATTAATAGGTTTAATTGTGGCCGGAATAGGTTTTTTAATGGTTTGGAAGACGGACTGGATTGTTCGCAATTTCGGTTATATGGCATGGGCGGAGCGTTCCATGGGCATATTTGGAGGTACGAGAACAGTCATAAAGGTTATCGCGGTTATCGGAATTTTTTTTGGATTTCTCTATATGACAAACCAGTTGGACGGGTTTTTGGATTTTGTTTTCGGGTGGATATTGCCTGAAGCGTTGAAAAATAATTAATTCCGTGCTAGAGTTGATTTCGTACCGTTTGAGCGGTACGAAAGAGTTTAACCAAAATAATCGGCAATCTCTATAAGGGCCTGTAGCTCAGCTGGCTAGAGCACCTGCTTTGCAAGCAGGGGGTCAAGGGTTCGAATCCCTTCAGGTCCACAAACGCAATATGTTCTCAGTCTTGCGCGCAATCTGATTATGTGTAAACCGTGTATTGCGCGTTATGTTACATAATCGGTTGCGAGCGCGCGTAACAATCGGAGTTAGTGGTTTTGAGGATTGTATTTTGCGATGTGTTCCTGATTAGCCTGGGTAGCTCAGTGGTAGAGCACTGGCCTGAAAAGCCAGGTGTCGACAGTTCGATCCTGTCCCCAGGCACAGTCAGAATGGTATAGAAAACTCCGCATCCACGGAGTTTTTTGTTTGCTATTACTTTGGTATTTCTATATTATTATCGTATCGTAAACAGGTTGAAATCTCATTTTTAATCCGCGATAATTCCCAGATTCCTATTTTCGCGTAAAAACGAGTCAATAATAAGCGATTTTTGTTAGCGATAAATTTCCGGCGATTTTTGGAATATATGTTTTTTGTTCGACGGTTAAAGCACGAGTTGTTTAATATAAGGAAAGCTTTTTTGGATTTCGGAATAGGGTGGGAGTATTTATATTATAAGAACATAATATCTCGAAGAGTTGATTATTTTAAAGAGCCGATAGAGCGTCCGGTAACTTGTGGCGATTTTTCCATGCATGTTTTGTTCGGGCATCGGTATGTTCACATGGCTTTATGGTCGCTTTTCAGTTTTTATTCGACTTCATCATGCATAGGTCTTCTTTATATACACAGCGATGGAACTCTTACGGACGCTGATTTGAGTTTGTTGAAACGTTTTTTCCCGAATGCGAAATTCATTAATCCGAAAACGGTAATCGAAGACAACAAGAAAAAATTCGAAGAACACCCGATTATAAAAAAATTTCGCGAGAAACACGAGGACAGTTTCTTCGTAACGCAGTTAATCGACCCATACATGGTTTCGCAATCTCGGAATGTTCTTTTTTTTGATGTCGATATTTTGTGGTTTGCGGATTCGCGCGTCATTCGAGAAGCGGTTGAACATGGATGCCCCAACTCCTATCTTATGGATGCGGGTCGCGTATATGATTCGTGTCGATTGGAAAATACCGTAACATTTAAAGATGGCTCCGTGCTCAATCCGCTATATTCGAGATTCAACAGCGGTATTGTGCTTTTTAACAAGAAAAATTTCAACTTGGAGCGATTGTCGGATTTTGTTGACCGTATTGATATGATGAGACCGGAGAGCAGGCATTGGGTAGAACAGTCCGGATACGCCTACAGCCTTGAGAATCTGAAAACGTTCCCGATATCAAAATATATAATAAAAGGAGAAGTTAAAGATGGTACGGTCGTAAAACACTACACCGGTCCCAGAAGAGTTGAGTTTTTCGCGAAGGGAATTCCAATTTTAATGAATTTGACATCAGATATCACATAGAGTCGGTTGCTTTTGTTGATTTTGAATTGTTTTAAATTTTACAGATAATTTATCGCATGTTTCATAAAAAATATAAGCTCATAAGCGATTATTTTTTTCGACACCAATTCGCTCGTTTTGCGGTTGTCGGGAGTGTTTCCGCGATTGTTGACTTTGGAATACTTGCGTTATTGACCGAATTGTTCGGTGTGCACTACCTTGTTTCAGCGACAATTTCGTTTGTTATTGCAAATGCCGTCAATTTTGTTCTGAGTAAATATTGGACATTTGCCGGAAATGACAATCGAATATCCAGACAATATCCGATATTTTTTGCAGTTAGTGTTGCCGGTCTTTTGATAAATAACGGGATTCTTTTTATCGGTGTCGAGATTTTCTCGATTTATTATATTTTCAGCAAAGCAATAGCCACCGTCATCGTCATGTTTTGGAATTTCTTTATGAACAAGCACATAACATTCTCGGACAGCGAAAGAGTCGTGAAAGGAATGCGTATTTGTTTTTTCAACACCGGATTTTTACCAAGTATTGGCGGAGTAGCGACGTTTAGCCATGAATGGGCCATGGCAACGGTGGCGCACCCCGACGTTGAAAGCGTAAAGGTTATAGCGTTCGGAAACCCGAGCCCGAGAATAGAGAAGCGCAAGAACAATATGGAAATACGGACGTACAAGACAAGGTCGCCATTAGCGACCGGCGCGCTTGTTCTGAATCACATGATTAGAAATATTTCGCATGACGTATTTCACTCAACCAATCTTTTCCCGGTTGGTTTTTGGGTCGTGTTTTGGTCTAAGATTTTGAGAAAAAAAAGCGCAATAACATTTCATGGCACGGACGCTTGCACCGTTTCGGGTTCTCGAATCACAAAATTATTAAAGCGTTGGGCAATAGTTAGAGCGAACTATTCGTTTGCGGTAAGCGAATCAACGCGAGAAAAAGCGAAGCAAGCGCTTGGATATTCGAACGCCTCGGTCCATGTCGTGTACTCGGGAATACCGGTAAATACTCTGAAATCAAACGCCTCGTACGAAAACACAAAGTGCATCATGGAAAAAGCGGGTATTTCGAACTCGGATTTTGTTGTTATGTGCGTAAACCAGCTAATCAATAGAAAAGGCGTGGATTATTTAATAAAAGCGATAGATTCGATTGACGATTTGAGCGTAAAACTGATTGTAATAGGAGATGGTCCCGAGAAGAATCGATTGAGAGATTTGGTGTCGATTCTAAACCTCGAATCGCGTGTTGTGTTTCTCGGTAAAGTACCGAGCGTATTGCCATATTATAGAATCGCTCATGTGTGCGCGCTTGCGTCTTTTTCGATCGAAGAAGACGGAGATTATGAAGGCCTTGGTCTTTCATTGCTGGAAGCTCAATACATGGGAATTCCGGTTATCGGTACAAATTCCGGAGGTATTCCGGAAGCGGTGCTTGACGGATTGTCCGGGTTTATCGTTCCGGAAAAAAACAGCAAAGCAATAGCCGAAAAAATAACACAACTGAAAAACGACATGAATCTTTATAAAAAAATGAGTGACAAAGCAAAGGAATTCATATTAGAAGTATTCGACCCCCAACGAAACATTGATAAATATATAAAAATACTGTTAAATTAATATAGCGTGAAATTAAACTTCAAATAACATAATTTAAATTATGAAAAAAGCTCTTATCACAGGAATAACCGGTCAAGACGGTTTTTTTCTTTCCAAACAGCTCCTTGAAAAAGGGTACGAAGTACATGGTCTTGTCCGCAATGATTCGCGGCAGTGTCTTGGTTCACTCAGGTGTTTGCCACGCGAATTGAGTGATGAATTGTCACTTCATAAGTGCGATATTACGGACCATGAAACGGTAATGGTTATTCTAAAGGATGAGCAGTTTGACGAAATCTATCATTTGTCGGCGCAAAGTTTTGTGGGACATAGCTTTGACCAGCCACGTATTACGAACAACACAAACATTGGCGGTACGCAAAATGTCGTTGACGCCATCAGGCTTTTCTATCCCCATACTAAGTTGTATTTCGCCGCTACGTCGGAACTCTTTGGTAGAGCGGTTGAGTCGCCACAAAACGAGAATACTCCATTTTACCCTAGGAGCCCATACGGGATTAGCAAGCTCGCGGGATATTGGATAGTTAAAAACAACAGAGAAGGGTATGGTCTGTGGGGAGTTAATGGAATATTATTTAATCATGAATCAGAGTTGCGGGGAGAAAAATTTGTCACTCGCAAAATTACAAAATCGATTGCGTCGATTGTAACTGGCGCGCAAGATGAGCTTAGAATCGGAAACTTGAATATAAAGCGTGACTGGGGGTTTTCCGGCGATTATGTAGACGCAATGTGGCGCATGTTGCAACACGATATTCCCGATGATTATGTTATTGCTACAGGGGAAAATTACAGTTTGCGTGAATTTACGGAACGTGCGTTCAAAGTGGTTGATGTTGATATTGTTTGGGAGGGTGAGGGAGTAAATGAGGTGGGAAGAGATGCAAGCACGGGCAGGGTGTTGGTCAGAGTTGACCCGGAATTTTTCCGTCCGGCCGAAAATGAATGTGTCTTGGGAGATTGCACGAAAGCGCGCAAGGTGCTTGGTTGGAAACCAACACTGGGCTTTGATCGATTAATCGAACGGATGGTAAAAGCCGATTTGAAATTTATGAAAAAAACATCATATGTTTAGACTTGGAAAATATACTCAATGGAGCGAACTGTTTTTTAAACACATGACAGTTGAAGAGGCGATTTTGCGATTGATTATTTTTTTGTAACGTATAAAATTATTTATGGGAAAACAAAAAAAATATCGCGTACTGGCTCTTTCGAATAATCTTGACGAACACGCAGGATGGGGCAGATATTCATGGAATATTATCAAAAGACTTATCGATAATCGGGACGTTGAAATACGCGTACTCGTAGCAAGAGGAAGTGATAAGGCGGTGGAAGAAGTGTGTTTGCCCGGGAGTTTCAACTTTTTGTCCATGCTTCGCGCGGTTAAGGACATTCGTCGCGCCGTTAAGTCGGTTGATATCGTCCACGCTTTTGACGGATTTCCTTACGGCGTGTTGGCTTATCTTGGCATTATGGGTATGCGCAACAAGCGACTCATTATCAATGGAGTCGGCACATACTCGGTACGACCGTTACTGAGTCCGGTGAAGGGGTGGCTTCTGAAAAAAGCGTATCGTCGCGCCGACCATATTTTGTGCATTAGCAATTACACTTTGTCGCGTATAAAAAAATACGTACCCGAACTTTCAAATTTATCGGTGGTGCATCTTGGCGTTGACGCCAATGTATTCACAGGCAATAAATCAAAAAAGAAAAAGAACAATAGTCCGCATTTGCTGGTTACGGGCGAAATTAAAAGTCGAAAAGGTCAATACTACACGGTTCGGGCGGTTGATATTTTGAAGAAAAAGTATCCCGACGTTAAACTTACCATTATAGGGTATATCGGATCCGGCGCATATTATAAAAAAATTCAAGACTATATCGCAGAGCGTGATTTAAGCGGTAATATTCGTTTTTTGCGTGGGATTACGGACGAAGAATTGGCAAAAGAGTATCAGAGCGCGGATATCTATGTGATGCCATCGCTTTCGCGCGGAGAGAATTTTGAAGGATTTGGTTTGGTGTACTTGGAAGCCGGTTTATACGGGGTTCCATCCATAGGCAGTCGCAACTCCGGCGCCGAAGACGCAATAATTGACGGCAAAACGGGGTATTTAATCGAGCAAGAATCCGCGGAAGAAATAGCGCGAGCCGTTGAGAAGATATTTTCGCGTGATAATTACGACGCTTTGTCACAACAAGCGCGATTGTTTGCTCAAAAATTCACCTGGGATAAAACCGTTGCCGGATGTATTCAAGCCTATGAACATAGTAATAGCAAGTGACCAATTTCCGACCGAACAGTGTGGCGGAGCTGCAAGTGTTGCCGGTATGCACGCAAAAGAATTGGCTCGTCGAGGGTTAAATGTGCGCATATTCACGACAACACAAAACAAATCTGACGTTGGAGTCGTTCGTTTTGACGGTATGGATGTTTTTCGCGCGTATTCCAAATATCCCGAACGTTGGCGCGCTTGGAGAAGTGTAAATAACCCTTCGGTCGTGAATAAATTCAAAGATATCCTTGATGACATGAAACCGGATATTGTTCACTTTCACAATGTTCACCATCACATATCTTACGCTTCAATCAAATCCGCCAAGACGAGAAGTCCGAAAGTGTTTTTGACTCTGCACGATGTCATGAGTTTCCATTTTGGAAAATTGTGCGAAAAATCGTTTATTCGACCGGAAGATACGTCGGTAAGAGACGTGTTCGATTATAAGATAAGCGCTCTGGATAATATTCGCCTGTCCAAAAAACGATACAATCCGTTTAGAAACATGGCTATTAAAAAATATCTTGGCTTTGCGGACAAACTGATAGCGGTTAGCCGAGCGCTAAAAGACGCGGTTGGGCAAAACGGCATATCAAATGTTGAAGTTATTCGCAACGGCATAGATGCGGAAAATTGGGTAATTGACGAATCTGAAGCCACAAACCTAAAACAACAACTCAATATACGCGAAAGACCGACAATCCTGTTCGTTGGTCGTCTGACCGGAGCAAAGGGTGGAGATGTTATGTTAAAGGCTCTCGATATGATAATCAGAAAAGTCCCAAAAGCGGTATTGCTGGTTGTCGGTGATGGTGGTCGCGCGTATAAGAATCGCTTTCAGGGCAAAATTGATTATGTGCGTTTCGTTCCGTCGGTTGCTTATTCGGAAATCAAAAAATACTATCACTGCTCCGACGTCGTGGTTGTGCCTTCATTATGTTTTGATTCGTTCCCGACGGTCAATTTGGAGGCCATGGCATGCGCGAAACCGGTGGTTGCGACTCACTTTGGCGGGAGCCCCGAAGCGGTTGAACACGAAAATACCGGATATGTGGTTAATCCTTTGAATATTGAAAGTCTGTCGAGTTGCGTAATTGATTTGCTTTTGGATACTGAAAAAGCCAAAAGGTTTGGGGAGGCCGGGCGACAAAAAGTTCTAGGGGAGCTTAATTTGGTTTCGCACGTTGATTCGCTTTACAACTTGTATAAATCCGTTTAGCCATTGCGTACGCGGACGGGAACGTTGACTTTATAATCCATCGCGCTTTTTTTACAAGCGAATTATTTACCCTGAATACGATTTTCATTGTTTTTGAATCGGCGCGCTTGTTGACGCAAATATCATTTGGGTGGCGAAGAGGAATGTCGATTGGAATCGATGGTTTGTTTGCAAGTTTGCTGGTTTTTGACGTTGAATGAGTGGCGTCGTCGCCAAATCCTATATTGGTAACCAGATTGGAAGACGGATTTATCGAGTATCCTTGATTGTACATACAGGTAAACACCCATTGCGTGTCCCATGCCATTTTATGTATATTTTTACGGTAAGTGTTTTCGAACAAATATTTCCAATATTCGGCAGTTGGTGATTTACCGAACATGTTGCCGAGCATGTTTTGTTCTTTTGCTTTTGGCCACATTGACATTGACGCGTCGTACAAATTCCACGATCGGCGCCATGTCGCCCAGCCCCATATCTGGGGAATGCGAGAAAAATAATACGACTCGTTTATCGGTGTGTCGGAAAAATTAACCCCCGATATGTGCATAATGCGCGTTTCGTCTTCGTATTTTTTTAACAGTTCATCACAATACGCGAAAAACGTCGAATCCGGAACCGTGTCGTCTTCCAGTATGATTGCTCGATCGACATAATCAAACGCCCACGATATTCCGGAAGACACACTCTTGCGACATCCAATGTTTTGGTCGCGAAATATGGTTGATACATCACATTCCCAATTTACATTGGATACTATTTCTCGCACAGAATCGCATTTTTTTTTATCGTAATCGCCACGCGGTCCGTCGGCGATTATAAACAATCGATTCGGTTGAACATTTGATATGGCGTCAAACACTCGTTTGGTGTGCTCCGGTCTGTTGAATACCAAAAAAACTACAGGATTTAAGCACTTGTAATTTATATTTTTTTCCATGATGCGTACAGATTAGTGTGAAAATCGTCAGATTTCGAAACAGGCCCAAAGAAGCTTCTTGTTTTCGAATCATACCTATAGACGCAATATCCGTATGAATTAAGCAGGCGTATCACTTCATCCGATGAAATTCCGGCTCCGCGAAGAGGTATCTGTGATATCTCGAACGATATGAAATTTATTTTTTTATTCTTTAGCATATCGGAAGATCCGGTCAGTACGTGTTTTTCGAATCCTTCGACATCAATTTTTAAAAAGTCAATGCGGGATATGTTATTCGTCATGCAATAATCATCGAGAGTATCAACTTTTACATCGCAAGTCTCAATCGGTTTTATTCCGCCGAAATCCGGTTTCCCGAACGTATTCCACTCGTGCAAATGCCTGTCAAATATTTGCATTGTTTTTGTGCCTTGTTCGTTTGACAGAGCGATGTTTTCGGTTATTACGTTTTTACATTTATTGAGATGAATAGTCGCTTTCAGTTCTTGGAATGTTCGAAGGACGGGTTCGAACGCTCGCACTTTTCCATTATTGCCCGCAAGTCTGCTCATATATACTGAATGAATTCCCATATTCGCTCCGACATCAAACACTATATCGCCCGGGTTGATTAAGTTTTTAATCGCCGAAAACTCTTGCCTGTAATTTTCTCGGGGGATAAGCTTGTTAAATGTCGAACGGTCCCATGAATAATACCTGAATCGTATTCCATACGCGTCGCGAAGCACTCGGAACCCGTCTTTCCCGAAATATATGTTTCGCAGAGGTCCGTGAACCGCACTAAACCAAAATTTTCTCCACATGATTCGTGGCCATTTTATGAATATTTTATACGGTGTTATGTTTCCGGTTTTCATCGGTGTCGTTTTGATTGTTTTGAAAATTCGTATTGTTTGCCAGAGTCAATATATGACATTATTGCCATATTTAATTTTCTTTTACCGTTTTTCCGAGAGACTTAACCTTAATTATCGCGTGTTTTTTGAACATAAGTTTTTTTCGCCTCGCGTAATATGGTAGAAGGACAGATTTATCTTCGCTATGTATTCGAAGATACGAGTGAAACAGTTCTTTGTGAAGCGAATGAGCGCGAACAATTTCTTTTACCGTCAAAATTCGACTTGGTTTTTTGATTATAAACGCGTTTAGGAATATCTCATATTCTTCGTCAGACATTCTTTTGTACCGTGATATCATTTTTTTGATTATCGCGATGGCGTTTGCGTGAACCACTTTTTGAGACTCGGATGAAGATACTATTGATTTGGGGTTTATGCGGTATCGTATTAGGGCTTCCGGAATATTGGCAAGTTTATGTGTATCTCTAAGTCGTGAAAGCAGTTCATAGTCTTGAGCATGCTTGAAACTTTCATCGTATCCTCCGATATCGAGTATGGCGCTTTTTCGAAACATCAACGCGCTGTGATAAAAATTGTTTCCGAATATGAGCTCATAACGTATAACCCTCGAATCTGTCGGTGTTTTTCGCATACGCATGAATTTTCCGTTTTGATCTATATATTCCGCCCAGCTTCCGACAAGAGCGATGTCCTTGTTTTTGTTCAGGAATTTGCGTTGTTTTTCTAATCGTTCCGGCAATGCCATGTCATCGTCGTCCAGTCGAGCTATATATTCGCCACGCGCTTTTTTGAGTCCTTTGTTGAGTGATTTTGTTATACCGATGTTGCATTCATTATCTATCACCCTAATCCTATCGTCATTATATGAACGTATGATATCCGGCGTTGAATCCGTTGAGCCGTCATTTATGATAAGCAATTCAAAATCGGAAAACGTCTGAGCGAGAACACTGTCAATGGCGGTACGAATATATCGTTCGCCGTTATGTGTCGGCATGAGAACGGTAATCATCTTTTTATGTTGTGAAATTATCATTTATTTATGGTAAATAGAATATTTTTCTAGCCATAATTCCAATACAAGTAATATCCATATTCGGTAAGCTGTTTGGTGGTTAGGGTGTTTTCCGTATTGTTTTATAATACTCCTAATTTCTGATTTATTAAACAGAGCATATAATTGTGTTGTCTCTCCCGTAAGCGTGTCACGAGCCAATGAATAGCAGTCCGGCGTTTTAAGCCATTCATGAACGGGGGCTCCAAAACCTTGTTTTTTCCTCCCAATAATATCTTTAGGTATAATGTCTCGAAATGCGTCTTTAATGATTCGTTTGCCGATTCGTTTGGTTTGTTTATATTTCACGGGTATATTGTATGCGAATTCACATAATTGCCAGTCCAAAAATGGACTGCGAACTTCAAGAGACGCCATCATGGACGCACGGTCTACTTTGGTTAATATGTCACCTACAAGATAATTATTTATATCATAATCGTTAATTTTTCTAATGGGATTATGCGATTCGGTAAAGATATCTTCCCCGGGTATATATGGTAACATGTCTTTATTCCACAGACGTTTACGATTTATAGGTGATAAATATGGTATTGTTGACAGATATTCATTGTAAGGATTAGACGATATTTTTTTCCAAATTCGTTCCATGCGTGGAATGTGATGATGTCTTCGATACCATTTATATCCCATAAAAAATTCATCCGCCCCATCTCCGCTAAGCGCGACTGTAACATGCGATTTTGTTTCTTTTGATAACAGATATGTGGGAACGCTGGACGAATCCGCGAACGGTTCGTCAAAGTACTGCGCCACGCGTATGATCGTATCTGTTAAATTGTGTTCGACATTAAGTATTACATGTTCCACTTCGTATTGCTTTGCCGCGGATTTTGCATAAGGTAATTCATTTATCGAATCTCCGAAACCAACTGAAAACGATTTTATGGGGTGGCCAATATTTTGTTTAGCCAAACCCGTAACCAGAGTTGAGTCAAGCCCGCCACTAAGGAAAGTTCCAATGGGAACATCTGAAACTAGACGTTTAGTCACTGCTTTAGTCATTAGTTGTTTTAGTTGTGTTTGCGCTTCTTCATATGATATGTTAATCGGTCGGTATTTTAACTTCCAGTAGCGCGATATCGTAAAAGAAGATTCGCGCACCTGCATATAATGGGCAGGCGGAAGAGAGTGTATATTATTATATATATTTTGCGATGGTGGAACATATAGCAGTGTCAAATAGGCATCGATGGCTTTATGATTTACCAGCCCTTTGACCGCGCCGGAAATCAGAAGTGATTTTATTTCTGATGCAAAGAATATGGTTTTATTATTATCGGGCGATGAGTAATATAATGGCTTTTGACCAAACCTGTCACGCGCCAGTGTTAGAATTTTTTTGGTATTGTCCCATATAGCGCATGCGAACATGCCGTCTAGTTCGTTAAATGCCTTTGTCCCCTTATCCGCAAATAAATATACTATTACTTCAGTATCTGAATTCGTTTTGAATTTATAGCCTTTGTTTAGCAGTCTTTTTTTAAGTTCTTGATAATTATATACTTCTCCGTTGTATACTATTGTGTATCTTCCGGTAATATCGCTCATCGGCTGATTGCCGGAAAGTAAATCTATAACGGATAAGCGTGTATGCCCAAGAACGCATTCTGAATTAGTGTAAACACCATTAGAATCGGGTCCTCTGAATTTGAGCTCTCTTATCATGTCGTTTATAATCTCGGATTTTACATGATGTTGTATGTTTTTTCCTGTAAATCCCGCTATTCCACACATAAAATTACTATAATATTTTCCATGACGGAGGTATGATGCTAATTGAAGTTTGACCACTATTACTTCTAAACCATTTTTTCGGGGCTATGACAATCTTTTCCGGATTTGTGTTTAACCACGCGCCCCACCAGCTAAAGGAACTGTTGGCGATAATGTTGTGTTTGCATTTACTCATCAATATCATTTCTTCGAAGTCACGCATCCCGTCTCCGATTATATATGTTGTCGGGTATTCAAAAGATAAGTTTTGTTTCGCCCATTCAATATCATCGGAAAACACGAATATTTCCAAGTTGGTGAGTTTTTGTTTTATAATGGATATGGCGTCTTTGTAATATTTCGAGTCCAGTTCTTCGTATGTTTTTTTGTATCGCGGATTATTGACATAATCCGATCGTCTTATATGCATGGAAACTGCGTTTGTTTGCCGTATTCTGTCCGCGATTTTCGCGGCTTTTTCCGACATGGGTTTTTTAAGTTTGAAATCGGAGATGATTATATCTCGAATGTCTTTGAAGTACTCTGCACTTTGCCAATTTCCGACAAGATACGCTCGTTTGCCTATTCGTAAGAAGTTCGGATCAAACTTATTGTATTCTTTGATAAGAGTTTTTTTGTAATACGGCTTGAACTTATTAAACAGACGTTCGATTTTGTTTTCTCTATAGCGATAAATTTCTTTGTCTGTCGCAAATGTTTCGTCTATATTGAACACGCCAAGACCGTACTCTCGCTTTGTGTCGTCGTTTGATATTTCTTCGTACCACTTGGTGTCCAGTTTTAATTTTGTTTCATTGCTGATGGCGGTTCGTCGTCCCATTGCGTATTGAAACATTTGATTCCCAAGCCCGCCGGTGAGTTTGGTGATTATCATATTAAAACAATTTCTTTATTATTTTTTCATTTTTAATTTTCTTTTGATAAGTTTTTTGATTCCGAATTTTTTGATTTCTTCTTCAGTGACAATGTTTGCTTTTGATATTGTTTTCTTTATCCCTTCCTTTATTTTTGCCGTGTGTTTTCCGATTACGGCTCTCGCGGTTTTCGGATTGTATCGTATCGGAAAATACATGTGAGACATTTTTGTACCGCGGTCTTTGACATAATCCACTTCGTTCTCGTTGATTTTTATGTCTTCGCTGTGCTTTATGTTTTGTCGCAAGTATTCTCTGTGATCACGGGCAAGTTGTTCGCAGTTTTTTCTGTTATTGATATCCCAAGACATTGTGGAATCCGATGAACGCGTTTTTCCAAGTTCTATGGGCGAATAATAATCAATCCAGAATGAGCCAACGCGCCATTTATGCGACTCCCAAGCTCGCAACGACAAATCCGCCTCATCCAGCCATGCCGGCGCGTAGTTTTCGTTCAAATAATTCAGATTTTTAAGATACTCCACCCGAAATGCGACGGGTCCGCGATTTATTATGTCTCGAACGGCGAATATGTCTCTTGACAGAGTGCCTTTTTCTCTTGACGCCATGTTAACATAATCTTCCACTCCCGCTCCTATTTTTCGTATGTCATGCGCGCTTCTCGAAGTGACGGCCAAAACATCGTCAAATTTTCTGAGCGGATACGTAAGCCTTCTTTCCCAGCCCATTTCTTTTATAATCATGTCGTCCTGTAGCGTAATCATGTATTCTTCTTTTGAAAGTTTAAACCCGATATTGTTCGCTTTTGTTTCATATACATTGTCGGCTTTTTCGACCGTCGTTGATATCAGGTTTTTGGGCTTGGTTTTTTTGATGTACGACAATGCCCTTTGTTCGGATTTGTCAGTGCATCCGTCAAATACGAGTATAAGGTTAAACGGAGTCGTGGTGTTTCGGAATATTCCAAACAAAACACGCTCAATAATGTGCTCCTGGTTAAACACGCTCATGACAATATCCAGTTTGTTTAATGGTTTGGTTGAATTTGTTTTCATATTTGCTTTGAGTTATTTGTCTTACGTTCCCAATTATCCCAGACAAAGTCGTATGCGTACGTTGGCACATGTGTTCGTGATATTTTTTCCCGCGCAGTTTTCATTCGTTTTTGCGCGTTCGGAACAAAATCATGAAACTGAATTTGTAAATTTTTTATTTTATGTATGAGTCCCGAATCAATGAAATGGTCGATAAGGTCGTATTCACTTCCTTCGCAATTGAGCGACATAAGGTCTATCTCTTTTGTATCGGAGAAAAATTCACTGGCTTTGATAAACGGTAGTAATTTGCTTTCATCATACTTTTGAAACAGCGAAGAATGGTCTCCGTGTATCGCGAGTTTTAGCGATACATTGCTATTCCATAATCCATAGGGGTACACTTTTATTTTTGGATTATTTTGCACTTTTCGTTTTATCAATTCGTACTGATGGGGAACAGGTTCAAATACGATTATATTAGGTTGGTGCATCGCAAATATCTCCGTGGCCCATTGACCTTTGTACCCGCCAACCTCAACTACCAGAGAATCTTGGTTCAAATCGTATTCATATCTCTTCCATTCGTTTTCTGGATTGGCGTGCCATTTCAAATTTGAAGGATTAGGTTTCTCAGAATATATAATTCGCGATATTCTGTCCAACACATAACTTCCTTTCTTAAATATCTTGTGTATTTTTTTTCTCATATATTCGCGCGCAAATAATGTAGAGCATGTAATTATTATATTGATTGTGAAAAATTTTCATTAAATGTACTCCAAGAGTGGTTTTTTACAATATACTCCCTCGCCTTTATACTCATCTTTTCCATCTTTTTTTTGTTTCGAACGAGGTCGATGATTCGTCTGCACACTCGCTCGGCATCGAATTCGCCCGCTTTTATCAATATTCCGTTTTCATTATTTTGTATCGGAATTCCGGATTCTTCCGTGATAATCGGCACGCACCCGCAAGCCATTGCTTCGAGAACGCATCCGACTTGCCCTTCTTCAATGGAAAAATTTATAACTATTTGGCTCGATTGCAACAGAGTTTTGTATATTATATCAGATGAATCCACCCATCCCCAGTTTTTCACATTATCGTGCGTTTTCGCAAAACGTTCAATGTCGTCCGAGAATGATTTATTTCCTCCGATTATGGTTAATTCTATATTGTCATTTGATAATTTATTTATATAATTCCACACGTCGATTACGCGAAACAGCCCTTTTCGTATACCCATGTCACTTGCCGTGAAAATTATTTTTACCTTATCTTCAAAATAAAACTCTCTTTTCGGAGACAAATAATCCGTGTTTACTCCGCTGTTTATCAGTTTTATGTCATCCGTATAGACTCCGTATGATTCGTAGCTTTGTTTGACGAACTCGTTTCCTATCATTATGGACTTGTCCGACACTTTCGATGCTCTCAGAAACGTGATCGGAGAAACATATTCACCCGGGGGTATCGGTTTTTTATGTGTTTTACTTTCTTTTAACAGCGCCTTTAGCCTATAGAGTGGATGGGAATTTACCAGGAATAAGATTTTCTTCGCTTTTGGGTTATTCTTTGCGTATTTGCGGTAGTTTTTGCATACAATTCCTATTATGGCGTCAAATTGTCCTTTATGTTTTTGGATATATTCGTTTTGATCCACATAAGTCACTTTTTTGCCCATATCAAGAAGCGTACGGTATATGTTCCTCGCCAGATTCGCCGCCGAACTGGCGGATAGCCTTCTTTGCGGGTTATCGAATTTGGGGTCAAAATGATTTTTTGAGTAAATAAGCAAGACATTTTCTCCAATTCCATTTGAAAGAAATTTATTCTTATTTGTTTTTTGGGCCCTTTTGTAAAACGCCTTGATTGAGTTATAAAAAAAGTAAGCTAAAACATATCTGTATCTCCTCTTGAGAAATAGGTATGTCCATGTTTTTTTAGCGTACAACTTGAGACGTCTTATGACTTTTTGAACAAAAACTTTCGGTGTAAGTTTTACACTTTTGGCGTGCTGTCTTTCCTCGTATTTTTTTAGCAATTCTTTTTCATTGTGTTTTTTTAATACATATACATATTCTATTCCTCGAAGCGTTTTTCCGGTTATGTCTCCGGACGACATTTGATGCGGTCCGACGCGGTTTACCACATTTATACTGCTTAGTATCTTCGGTTCACCGAATGTATCATAACACCTCTTATAATAGTCGCAGTCCATGAGCCAAATCAGGTTTTCATCAAAAAAAAGGGGATTGCCATTCCGTATTGTCAAAACCGAAGGTGAGCTTATCGTATTTTTGCCGGTATGAATCTTGTCGTTATAGGATGGATAAAACGGTCTGTAGAAGTGCGCTCCATCTATCGTGTGTTCGCTCGCCGTTACCATCCAATTATCTTTTTTTATGTTAAAATTTTCCACTATGTCACGCAGAGAATTATTACCGTACAAAAAGTCGTCTTGAAACAATATCTTTATCAACGCGCCGTTCGCGTGACGAATCGCATTATTGATATTGGCCGAAGAGTTACCTCTGTTATTGTGGTTTCTGTAATACTGTATTGTTAATTTGTCTTTATATTCAGTACATACATTTTTTATCGCATCATCGCGAGAGTGGTCTGATATTACCACTTCAAAATCCTTGTATGTTTGATTGACAAGCACATCAAAACTGTGCCTTAGGAATTTATACCCAAGACCATTCATCTCGTAAGTTGGAATACAGATTGATATGTGTGGTACGTGTTTCATGGTGTATTATGTTGATTGCCCTCAAACATCAATCAATATTAAGAATCGTGTGATAGTATGAATTTTTATCCTTCATAAGTTCGCGCGGAGAACCCTGTTCCGCTATACTTCCGTCGCACAGTACGAGCAACTGGTCGGCATTCGCCACCGTGCTTGGGCGATGAGCGATTATTATTACCGTTATCGAGCCTCTTAGAGATTCTATGGACTGTTGTATGAGAGCTTGGGACTCATTGTCGAGCGCGGATGTCGCTTCATCGAGTATTAGTATTGACGGATTGCGCGCGAGTACGCGAGCCAGAGCGATTCGTTGCCTTTGACCTCCCGATATCTCGGTGCCTCGTTCTCCGACAATTGTTTCGAGCTTGTCCGGTAGTTTGTTCGCAAAATCATAAACTCGAGCCGTTTTGGACGCTTTCATTATATCCTCGTCCGAGATTGACGGATCGTATAGTCTTATATTGTTCGCAATGGAATCGTTTACAAGAAATACGTCCTGGGGAACATATCCGACATTCTCGCGCCATTCGGAAAGTTTGATGTCATTTAAGTCAATATCGTCAATCCGCACCACACCGCCGGTTGGTTCTATGAGTCTAAGTAAAATATCGACCAATGTTGTTTTTCCTGACCCGCTTGGACCGATGATTCCCGTAATTTCGCCTTTTTTTATCGTTGCATTGATTTTAGATAGAGTTTCTTTTGCTTTCGGATATGCGAACGAGATGTCCGAAAATTTTATCTCTCTTTCCAAAGAGAACGGTTTTGTTCCATAGTCTTTCTCGCGATTCGCGATTGTGTCGTTTTCATGTTTTATGGCGGATTGTAAGAACGGATATAACGCCACCGCTTGATTGAGTTTTGATTGACCGGATTGCACGAAAGTGAACATTTTGTTTATCGCATAGACCATGACAGCGAAAGACGCAAAATTGAATCCGGGACTTTTATAACTGAAAGCGAATATTCCAAGTATGACAACAATGCTTACGGGTTGCACCGCCGTGTATGTCAGGTTTTCTATGAATGCGAGCTTGACTATTATTTGCCTTAACTTTTCGAAATGATAAATCCCTCTTTGTATAACGTTTTTCTCCAGATGCTCAGATTTTATTGTCTTCATTCCGATTAGGGTTTCGTTTATGTGGTGCGCGGTGTCTTTCATCAGATTTGTGCTGTTTTGCGCGATTTGTTTTGTTTTGTAAATCAGGGGTTTATATATCAAAAACATCAATCCGCCGAGTGCTAACGTTGATACCGTAATTATCGGAGAAATATTGAACGCGATTATGGTATATATGAGAACGTTTGTCGCTAGTATTATTGACGCGCTCATATGAGCTAGCAATCCTCCCCCCGCGTTTATGTCGGTCACTAGAACTTTTTCCAGATGACCGATTTTCTGTTTTGATAGAAACGGCCAATTTGTTTTCAGTGTTTCTTTGTATAGTCGTGAACGGGTATCATATATGTATTGAGCTTGTATTTTCGCGCTGATGTATTTAGAAAAAAACAATGCGACCGCTTTGAGAAAAAACAACAATACGATAAAAACCAGTAAAAACTCCAACCGGTACTCTATATCAAGAGAAGCGAATATCCATTCGATGAATTTTGAAATCGGGTCTTGGGGCATGGCCGAGTCGCCCGAAACAAATGAAAAAAGAGGTATTATCGCGTTAATGCCAATACCTTCCAAAATTCCGCTCAAAAAACCCATGCCAATCAGGGTTATAATCTGTCTTTTATAACCGCCGAACCCTTGGCGAGCCAGCCTCATCATGGATTTTATTCTTTGTCGCTCTCTTAAAAGATCCATTATGGTTTCAAATTAAGCATTTGACCGCATGACCTCTTTATACCATTCGTATGTCTTGGCGATTCCTTCGTCAAGCGAAGTGGTGCTGTGCCATCCTAGTTTTTTTAATTTAGACACGTCAAGCAATTTTCTGGGGGTTCCGTTCGGTTTTGTGGCGTCCCATACAATATTTCCTTTGTATCCGATGGTGTTTTTTATCAATTCCGCAAGCTCTTTGATCGTTATATCGATTCCGGATCCGAGATTGACAAATACATCACCGGACTCATTTTGCTCTTTTGTAGGATTGAAGTGTTCCATTACGAACAGGCACCCTTCAGCCATGTCGTCGACGTACAGAAACTCGCGAAGCGGACTCCCGGTTCCCCATAAGGTCACTTGCTGATTGTTGTTTTCTTTTGCTTCGTGAAATTTGCGTATAAGCGCCGGAATCACATGCGATGTCTCAAGGTCAAAGTTATCTCTCGGGCCGTACAGATTGCACGGCATAACACTTACAAAATTTGTTCCGTATTGTCTGTTGTAGCTTTGACACATTTTAATGCCGGATATTTTCGCCACCGCATACGGAAGATTTGTCGGTTCAAGTTCTCCGGTCAGCAAACTGTCTTCTTTAATCGGTTGCGGAGCGTATTTTGGGTAAATGCACGACGATCCGAGAAAGAGAAGCTTTTTCACGTTGTGCAGATAAGATTGATGTATTACATTGCTTTGTATCATCAAGTTTTCGTATATGAATTGAGCAGGGAATTTGTCATTGGCGTTTATACCGCCTACCTTTGCGCCGGCCAAAAACACATATTCCGGCCGTTCTTTTTCGAAGAAAAGAGCAACATCTCTTTGAACGGTTAAATCCAATTCATCATGAGTTCTGTAAACCAGATTGACAAATCCGCGTTGCTCAAGAGCCTGTTTAATGGCCGAACCGACAAGTCCCCTGTGTCCAGCTATGTATATTTTTGAATTTTTTTTCATAGATTCCGGATTTATTGACGATGTGATTGCGATTTGACCTCTTGTTCGGCAAGTTTTAAATCGTGGTTTACCATGATTTCGACCAGCCTGTTAAACGATACCGAAGGTTTCCAATTAAGCAATCTGGATGCTTTTGTCGCATCGGCGCATAAATGTTCAACTTCAGTCGGTCTATAGTAGCGCGGGTCTATTTCAACGTAATCTTCCCACTCGTCAAAGCCCGCTGTTTTGAACGCAAGTTCCAAAAACTCTCGTACGGTGTGGACTTCTCCCGTGCCAATGACAAAGTCTTCGGGTTCATCGAGTTGCAACATTCGCCACATGGCATCCACATAGTCCGGCGCGTAGCCCCAGTCGCGCTTCGCGTCGAGATTTCCAAGATAGAGTTTTTTGTCAAGTCCGAACTTGATACGGGCGACACCCCTGCTTATTTTCCTCGTTACAAACGTTTCACCGCGTCTTTCGGATTCATGGTTGAAAAGTATTCCGTTGCAGGCGAAAATCCCATACGCTTCTCGGTAGTTTATGGTTGTGTGATATGAATATAGTTTCGCACACGCATAAGGGCTTCTTGGGTGAAATGGCGTTTCTTCGTTTTGAGGCGCGGGAGTTGACCCAAACATTTCCGAGCTGGAAGCTTGGTAGAACTTAATACTTTTTCCGGTGTTTTCTTGGTAATCTTTGATTGTCTCGAGAATTCTCAGCGTCCCAAGACCGGTAACGTCACCGGTGTATTCCGGTATGTCAAACGATACACGCACATGCGATTGCGCGCCGAGATGGTATATTTCATCCGGTTGGATTTTGTAAATGTGTTTTCGTATGGTTTCGGCGTTCACCAAATCGCCATAATGAAGGAACAATCGAGCGTCGTTGGTGTGCGGATCTTGATAAATGTGGTCGATGCGTGACGTGTTGAACGTGCTGGAACGGCGGATAATTCCATGAACTTCGTATTCTTTTTTGAGAAGGAGTTCGGCAAGGTATGACCCGTCTTGTCCGGTGATGCCGGTGATTAGCGCTTTTTTCATAGTTACCATTTATTAATTTTGTTTACTACTTTTCCTTTGATTTTTTGATAAGTGTGTACCGCGCGTTGCTCGACTTCCGGAGAAATTAGACGCAGGATTTCTTTGCCGGCTATTCTGTAACGACCGCCGACCTTATTTGCTCGTATCAGTCCGCTTTTTATCCACCGTTTCATCGTGCTTTCGCTGATTTTAAGAAAATCACGAGTTTCCGCGGTGGTGTATAATTCATTTGTATGTATTTCCCGCTTCATGCAAACATGGTATCACAAAGTATCAAAAGGTGTCAAAAGGTGTCACGTAGTACGTCGGAAAGTAGTTAACAAGTGTTACCGCCGGATGTAACCGTATAAACCATTGACAAGGGCCGATAAAACGGGATTTTAAGATTGTGTATGATAAAAACTTTTTGAACGCTATAGGCTTAGGTTTCATCTGTAAAATTTTGAGAGTATATTTTGGAAAGGAAAGGCGTCTCGTGCAATAAAATGCGAACACCGGCACAACATAAAACCAAAAAAAAATCGAGAGAAACAAAAAACAAACCATTGCCTCAAAATACGACAATCGTGTTATTTTGAGGCAATGGTTTTTTGGTTCTTTGTTTTTAGTGATAGGATGAATGGTTGTGTTATGAAGGAAAAGAAGTTGTGATGTCGTTTTGCATTCTGGTGAATATTGGGTGATAAGACAATTGGGGGGTTGTGATGCTTACCGAATTGTGTCATTTTGCATTGTAAATTATGAAGATGGAGATTCGGTTTTTCGAAGTACGCTATTACAAATACCTTACAAACAAATAAATTGTCGAAATAATCAGAGATATGACGGTCATGAGTAATCCGATTTTCATGTACTCGAAAAACGGTATTCCTCTTCCCTCGCGTTTTGCGATATCCGATACAACCACGTTCGCCGACGCGCCGACAAGAGTCGCGTTTCCTCCAAAATCCGCTCCCATGGCAAGAGCCCACCAAAGAGGTCCGGTCGGTATACCGGACTGCCCACCGATGTCTTTTATCAGCGGAATCATTGTCGCGACAAAAGGTATGTTGTCAACAACGGCCGAGAATATCGCAGACCCCCACAGTATCAGTGTTGAAAGCGCCTTGATGTTTCCTCCGGTGCTTTCAATCAAGTACGATGCGAGCATGCTTATCGCTCCTACGTGTTCAAGACCCGTGACGAGTATAAACAATCCCACAAAAAAGAAAATCGTCGTCCATTCAACGTCTTTTAGGTGTTCTTCCGGATCATTCATAGTAAGCAACAAAAGCAATGCGGCTCCGGCCAGAGCTATGGTTGCGCCTTCAAGATTTGTCATGCTGTGCGTAAAAAACCCCAACAAAACAATCCCTATAACAATCAGTGATTTGATGAGAAGTTTTACGTCGGTTATCGTGTCCATCGGATTGAATCTCATCACCGCCATTGTCGCGTCATCGGTTGTAACTAGTTTTTTTCTGTATATCAATAGAAACACTCCCAACAACACAAGGGTTGTTACCACGGCGACAGGAGCCATGTTCGCGAGAAAATCTTGGAAACTCAGTCCCGCTGCCGATCCTATCAAAATATTGGGAGGGTCTCCGATGAGCGTAGCGGCTCCACCGGTGTTCGATAGAATAATGGTTCCAATCAAAAAAGGCTTTGGGTCAATCTTCAAATTGTTTGTTATAACAAAAACGACCGGAGCTATGAGCAAAACGGTCGTTACATTATCCAAAAAAGCGGAGAACACGGCGGTAATCAATCCAAGTAGCACAAAAATACGAACAGGTTTGCCTTGACCTTTTTTGGCTGACCATATTGCGACATACTGGAACATGCCACTGTCTTTGGCGATTGCGACTATAATCATCATTCCGATAAGCAACCCCAGAGTGTTAAAATCAACGCCCTCGATGGCTTGTTCTTGGTTAATTATACCGAGCAGTATCATGAGTACCGCTCCAGCCAGCGCAACGACTGTTCTGTGGACTTTTTCCGATACTATTATCAAGAATGCCAACAAAAACAATCCAACCGTCAAAAAAAATATCGCATCCATATATTTGTAATGCGTTATGCTTTATTTACTGATACTATTTATGTGCCATCGTTTAAAATATCTCCTATGGCGTTTTTAACATGTGTTCGGTTTATATACCCTATCAACTGGTCGTTATCGTCAATGACCGGTAGTAACCTGACGCTTTTTTCAGTTAGCAGTATCGCGGCTTCTATCAGCGTGTGTTCTTTTTTTATCGTATGAGCGCCTCCGCTCATTGCTTTTTTGATTGAATCTTCCGCCACCTCTTTGACCCTCTTTTCGAACAACTCCTCCGACGCGAATGTTGCCAAATGCACGTCGTTTTCCAAGTAATCCGGTATTATGTGACGTATGATATCCCAGCTTGACAACATGCCCAAGACTTTTTTGTCGTCGTCGACCACTATGAGTCGGTTCGTTTCGTGTTCGATAAGATGCTCGACGGCGTCTCGTATGGACGCGTCAAGCCCTATGGTTACGGGATTCGGTTGCATGTAGTCTTCCACCGTTTTGAATGTGGATTTCTTTTCCATGTGTAAAACAAAAGAATATACATCTCGAAGTTATCGTATCAGATAGCGAATATTTTGCAAGCGTTCTCGCATTATGAGGTTTGCTTGAATTGCCGGTTTGCTTTCGTGTTCGTTTTTGGGATTTGTTTCTTTTTTTCGACAAAAATCCGTATCGCGAGTAATCAGCGCCATTGTGATTCGGATATATGATTTTGGGATGTTATAACAACTCGGTTTTGCGGATTTGCACTTTGCATGCATGTGTTTTTTTTGTATAATGTTGGCACTATGCTGGAGATAAACAACATATCAAAAGAATTTTTCGGAAAGAAAGTGGTAAACGACGTGTCGTTTAGAGTTTCTTCCGGAGAGGTTGTAGGTTTTTTGGGGCCAAACGGAGCCGGAAAAACGACGACCATGCGAATGATAGCGACCCTGCTCGAAGCGGAGTCCGGGACTATTACATTCAATGATAAGAATATTCGAGACAATCCGATGTATATTCGCGAGCGTCTGGGTTATATGCCGGAAAACAACCCTCTGTACGAAGGCATGCTTGTTTCCGAATATCTTGAATACGTTGCTGATTTGAAGGGTTTGAGGAAGATTGATAAAACACAAGCAATAAAGCGAGCGGTCGGCGAGGTTGAAATAGAAGATGTATATCACAAGCCGATTATCGAACTTTCAAAAGGGTATAAGCAACGAGTCGGATTGGCTCAGGCGATAATGCACAAGCCGGACCTTTTGATACTCGATGAACCCACGGAAGGGCTCGACCCGAACCAAAGGGTGAGCATAAGGAATCTGATTAAAAATCTCGGCAAAAACCATACTGTCATTATATCAACCCACGTTCTTCAAGAGGTTACCGCAACGTGTTCGAGAATAATCATTATCAATGATGGAAAAATCGTTGCAGACGGAAAAACGGAAGATCTGATTGCCGGCGCTCAAGGAAAGCGCACGATTCATTTGGAGGCGGAAGGAGTGAGTGTCGATGCGTTAATGACGCTAAAAGGCGTCGAAAACGTTAAAGAAAAAACGACTGGACAAAAGACTTTTTTTGATATTTCGGTTGCGGGCGATTTGGATATAAGGGCGGACATATTTGACACGGTTAAAGGTTGTGGCGGACGTATTTGGGAATTGCGTCAAGAACGAGGGAGTCTCGAAGACGTGTTTCGAGAATTGACAAAAGAATCCGAATCTTGACATCCGAGAAAGATTTTAGAATTACGGGCAATTTTCTATGTTTTCAATAATCAAAAAAGAGTTAAAACAATATTTTGATCACCCGACAGCTTATATTTTGCTCGTTGTGTTTTTGGTGATTAATAATTTTTTCTATTTTCGCGGGATTTTGGTTCAAAACATAGCTGACATGAGACCGATGTTTGAGTTTTTGCCTTGGCTTTTGCTGTTTTTCATTCCGGCGATAACCATGAAAATGCTTGCCGAGGAAAAGCGTTCCGGAACTCTTGAATTGGAATTGGTTCAGCCGGTTGCGCCATGGAAAATTTTGACCGGAAAGCTTATATCAAGTGTCTTGTTTGTTGAGATTGGACTTGTGATAACGATGTTTGTGCCTATTATGCTGTCGACCGCGGGCTCTTTTGACTTTGGGCAGGTGATAGCTCAATACATAGGCGCCGGTTTTTTGGCTCTAGGTCTGGCGAGTATAGGCATATTTTCATCATCGATAACGCGCAGTCAAGCGACTTCATTTATACTGTCTCTCGGTGTCGGATTTTTCTTCATTATGTCCGGAACCGAGATTGTAACGGTTGAGTTTACCGGAATGACACGCACGATTCTGGCTCAACTTTCGTTGCTGTCTCATTATCGAAACATGATTCGGGGAGTCGTCGATGTTCGCGATGTTTTGTACTTTGTAACGATATCTTTGAGTTTCGTGAGTATAAGTTATGTGTTGCTGGTGCGACCTTTGGTAAACGTCACGCGACGAGAGTTCCGTCAATTAAAAGCCGGAGTTGCCGGTATAGTTGTCATATCGCTGTTGTTGAACGCTTTGGGGTCGGGAATACCTGGAAGGCTAGACTTAACTCGAGGAAATATATACACACTCGATTCCGAGACGGTAAACGTGCTCGAAAATCTAAATGACATAGTTACGATTAAGGTTTTTGAATCGGACAATCTTCCCCCGCAGATTACCCTGGCTCAACGCGATGTCAGGGACATGGTTCGTGATTTTGAACGAGTTTCGAACGGAAACGTGCGAGTCGAGTACATAATAGCCGGGGACGCGGAAGACGCCGATTTATTGCGGGAGGCGCAATCTTTGGGAATAGCTCCCGTTCAGTTTAACGTCGTAAGCCAGCAGGAGCTTAGCGTAAAACAAGGTTTTTTCGGATTATCGGTATTGTACGCGGGGGAATATGAATCCATACCGTTCATAGACAACACGGCATCTCTCGAATACCAGCTCATAAGCTTCATCAAAAAACTCACATCGGACGAAAAACAGGTCGTTGGGTTCTTGGTTGGTCACGGAGAAAAGTCGCAGGCGTCGGATTTGCGGACTTTCGCTTTATCTTTGCAAGAGAGGTATGAAACAAGAGACGTAAGTCTCGTCGATGACGACATATCAAGCGTGGATGTTTTGGTTATTCCCGGACCTCAAGAAAAAATTCCCGAGTCGGAACAGGACGTACTGCGCGAGTTTATAGATAACGGAGGTTCCGTATTGTTCTTGATAGATGAAATTTTAATCGACCCCCAAACTCTTAGGGCCTCGCCGAATTTGAGCGGTGTTTCGGATTTTGTCAGCGAATACGGCGTAAGAATCAGACCGGACGTGGTTTTTGATATAAGGTCCAATGAAAGCGTTACATTCGGTGGGGGATTCGTGTCGTATGTGTTGCCGTATCCGTTCTGGCCGAGAATACCGACGGTTAAAAACAATCCAATCTCCGGAGATGTTCCTCATGTTGTAATGCCGTGGGCGAGTTCTTTGGAGCGTTCGGGAGAGTTTGGTGAAGCGTTTGATTTGCTTGTCACGACTCAATTCGCGGGGTCTCAGGAAGGTCAATTCAATTTGGCTCCCGATCAGAGGATTTCGGTCAGTGAAGATAATTTTGGTTCTCGCATCATGGCGATAGCGGTTAATCTTTATGACGAAGGCAACAAAGAAACGGACAATACGGATAATGGGCGTTTGATAGTTGTCGGTGATTCGGATTTTCTGACCGAACAGTTCGCTCGAGGAGCCGGCGCGGGGAATAATTTGATATTCGGGATAAACATGGTTGATTGGTTGGCGCAAGATGAAGCTTTGATAAACATCAGGTCAAAAAACCGTCAGCCGTCACCGCTTGTTTTTGACAGTGAAAGTTCGATGTCCAGGATAAGAATTTTCAATGTGGTCGGTATACCTTTGCTTGTCGCGCTCTTCGGTGTCGCGCATCTTTACAGGAGGAAGAAAAAATCAATGCGCACGGAACCGTGATTAAAACCGACGTGGGAAAGTTATTCGGGCTACAAACAAAAGCGTTCCGTATATCGGGATACGTTAAAAGAGTCGCTACCGAAAATGAGTCATAACCGATAACGATATTACAGACTTTTTCATCTTAAAGCAGTTGTATGAATTCGAAAATATTTATAAGTATAATAGGAATTTTGATTATATTGTCCGCCGTATGGGCCGGCGCGAAATGGGGTATAAAAGACGAAAGTCGCATGGATCTTTCCGTTATAGACATAGGGCCCATCACAGAAGACCATGTTGATACCATTGTCATAGAAAAAGACGACATAAGAATAGAGTTGAGCAAACGCTCGGGAGAGTGGAAAGTCGGAGATCGCCCTGTCGACCCGGACAAAATAGAACTGATATGGGAAACGTTCAAAGGCATGACCATATCGGGACCGGTATCGAAAAACAAATCCAATTTCGATCGCTTCGGAGTCGGAGATTCCGACATGAGTGTCGTTTTCAGAAAAAGCGATCACGAACGTCGAATGAGGATAGGACTTAGAGCAACCACGTTCGACACGACTTACATACGCAATGCTGAGCAAAATGAAGTATACGTCGCGAATGCGAATTTAAGTTCTCTGTTTTCCACTCAAGTTGACGACTGGCGCGATAAAACAGTCATGCGAGTCAATCCGCTTTCGGTTTTTGCGGTGGAAATAGAAAACGAAGGCGACATAATTCGTCTGAAGAAAGACGCGGAAGGCGCATGGTTTCTCGTGAATGGCGATGAGCGCGTGAAAGTTGAGCAATCAAAAGTAAGTGATATGTTGGCAAACCTAAACCCTCTAACGGCGCGCGCGATTGTCGGAGGTTCTGGGGCTCGTGAGTTTTCGAACAGGCAAGTAAGAAATGGAGTACGCTTGTATGGAGAAGACGACGTCCTTTTGCGTCAGCTTGATTTGGTGAAAGAAGGAGATTATTGGTGGGCGAGAGCGTCAGGAGACGATACCGTATTTGATTTGCAAAAATACAAATTGGCGAATGTGTTCGTATCAAAAGACGTTTTAATTGGCGATAACCCGGGCGAATCGGATAATGCGCCCGAAGGCGACTCGCAGGCAAATCAATAAAAACGACGTCCAACATAATCCTTTCAATTACCGGTGGTTCGTTCGTACCGTAATCATCGCTAGATTCAAGTCACGGGATTCACCGACGACCCCACCACATTTGCAATCATATTTTTAATCTTGGTTTAGTAAAAACGAACAGTTGAAAATAATTTGAAATTGTGATAGTTTGATGTAGTCATTTTATGACGGAGCGTGGCCTAATGGCTAGGGCACTTGGTTTGGGACCAAGGGATTCCGAGTTCGAGTCTCGGCGCTCCGACCATTCAATGCTTTATGAAAATTTGAAAGCGACCGATTGCTCGCCTCGCCCGTTCCGGGCGGAGTTTGTCTTATTGCGTTTTTTCGGACTTGTTAACGCGTTTTCGCCAATGATCTCTTGGTATTGGGTTGGGTTTTGGCTTTTCGCGTGACGTTTGCTTTAGATTTGGAAATTTGCAATACTGATGTTACG
Source organism: Patescibacteria group bacterium (assembly GCA_015485695.1). Classification (GTDB taxonomy): domain Bacteria; phylum Patescibacteriota; class Patescibacteriia; order WFTA01; family S139-112; genus S139-113. The sequence continues at coordinate 52,795 of WFTB01000015.1, forward strand.
GAGGTCGTCAATTGGGCGACATAAGTTTTACTTGTATGGGAATATTTTCTTCTTCAAAAGGAATAAGCGAACGTGAAATCGATAAATTGCTCAAAGGAATCAAGACGCTTAATTCTGTTCAGCGCGCTTACATAAAAGGGCTTTTTGTGCAGTATCGTTCGGGAGGAATAACAGAACAAGAAATAGAAAAAGCGATAAGAGAGCTAAAGTCCAACAGCGGTGACGGCATAGACCGTAGAACGGCGGAAACGGTTCGTGGCATACTCGGCGATTATTTGCAGAAAAAATACAAATAACACAATAAGTATTTTTCCGGCGCGTGATGCGCTGGATTTTTTTCTCTCTTGTCGTATACTGATTAGAGAGAGACAAGCAAAGGTCGAGCATGTTTATAAACCACCAACGCTTATGAATATGAAAGTCAAAGACGTAATGAGCACCGAAGTTATAACGATAACTCCGGACACCACATACGAGGATGCTGCTAAGATGCTATACGAGAACAGGCACAGCGGATTTCCGGTTGTGGACTCCGGGGGGAATATCGTTGGCATGCTTTCAGAGAAAAACTTGTTCAGGGGAATGTACCCGTCGTATGAAGATTTTATGGCGGATCTTGAAGGACATTTCTTAAGTCCGGAGAGCAGGGAAGAGCGCATAACGGAAATACGCACTCGTCCGGTAGCCGAATTCATGCTAAAGGACGTTGTAACGATACATCCGGACGCTCCGATTATGAGAGCCGGAGGAATTATGCTTGCCCGCGGTTTTTATCGCTTGCCTGTCGTGGAAGACGGTTCGATTGTCGGAATGGTAACTCGAGATAAGATATTCAGCAATATACTGAAGACGTATCTGCACTTCTAGTATATTTTGCGCACGAGCGTCAAGAGTAATAATGTTTTGCGCGAACAAAACGGAATAAGGTTTTTTGCGGGCAAAAATTTATTACACGGAAACACCACTCACGATTTCGCGAACCCGTACAATCACAAAGGGCTTTTAATGTTTTTTAGTTTTGGATTCGTCACTTGAGTATAAATCTGTGTCGTGCGGATATTCGAGTGCCCCAATAATGCCTGCACATACCGCACGTCTATCCCGTTTTCGAGCAAGTGCGTTGCAAAAGAGTGTCGCAAGGAGTGGAAAGTTGCGTCTTTTTTAACGCCACTTTTTTTCAGTGCGTTTTGAAAAACTTTTTGAGCTGTGGAAGCGGTTAATTTTCCACCGCGATTGCTTTCAAAAACAAGACAATTGTTTTTCTTTCCGGCCATTAAATTTTGAAAATCAATTTTTAATTTTTCCGGGAAAACGGTTATCCTGTCTTTTTTACCTTTGGTGTTTTTAATATGAATTGTCAATTCTTCCAAATTTATATCTTTTACTTTAAGATTAATAATCTCACCAACTCTCAATCCGGCAGCGTATCCCAAAGAAATCATTAATTTATGCTTGGAATTTTCCATTTGAGAAATAATTTTTTCTATTTCTTTTCTTGATAAAATAACTGGCAGTTTTTTGTTCCTCTTGGCGAATTTCAAATCAATTTTTTTAGATGATTTCAAAACTTCTCTGTATAAAAACTTTATGGAATTTAAGGCCAAATTAATTGTCTGAGAAGATTGTTTTTTACCTTGTTTCTCCAGAAGATATTTTTCAATCGCCTCGTCTCTGTTTTTTAGATTTTTCTTTTTAGCAAAAACAAGATACTCATTCGCATAGTGCAAATAACTTTTTACGGTTCTGGGACTATAACCCTTCAACTTCATTATGTTTTCCATTTTCTTCAAAATTGATTGCATATTTTTATATAGTTTGTTACTTTGGAAGTAGATTCCTAGATAACATCATAATTCCGTATAACATACAAATTCCCTCTATTATCAACCACCTACTCCGCATAAAA
>WFTB01000016.1 GCA_015485695.1 Patescibacteria group bacterium
ATCTTCGACCGCCGAGCGTATTTAATTTGCGAGTAAAAGGTCCGTCTCAAGACTCCATAAACGACCCGAATGCCGATATATACATATCGAACAATCAAGGAAGTGTCACACTTACGTTTAATTCATTGGTGAGCGCGAATCAATTGCCATTGACAAGATATACGGTCGATTGGGGGGATGGGCGCATATCGGAAGAATCTTCAATGAGAATCAGATACAAGAGCCAAGAAGATAATCCTCATTTGCTCTCGCACACGTATTTTTGCGACGACACAAACGGAGACGGAAAAGTCGACTCAAGCGATTATCCGGCAGATGTATGGGATTCGACACTGAACGCATGCGTTTACAAGCCGAAAGTAAGCATAGAAGACGGATGGAACTGGTGTTCCGGAAGTGTTAAAAGCGACGGAAGTACGATTAAAAACGGAATTGACAATTACGCCGGAACGGTGGGCAAATGTGTCGGAGGCGACAATGAAGGAAGTAATTGTTACTCCGATGGTCAGTGTGGCGCGGGCGGAACGTGTGAGCCGTCATCGGCTTGCGATTCTTGGGATAAGTTCGGAGGAAGGATAATAGTGTGTCCCGAGAATGTCGCCGGAGGCGCGTCGTGCAACAAATCTCCGGTAGCGGTATTGTCTTCGGATGTTTCCGGAGGAACAGCTCCTTTGGTCGTGGATTTTGATTTGAGTTCTAGTTATGACCCGGACGGGTCGATAGTTTCGTGGAGTTTTTCCATACCCGGTGGCAGGTCCGATTCGGTTACATCGGGCTCCGGACAGCCCCCAAAAAGCGTGCAAGTCGAATATGATTTACCAGGAACATACGAGGCCGTTCTGAGCGTTACGGATGATGCCGGAGTGTTCGGAACAGCCACTTCATCCATATCGGTCAGTCCGGTACCGCTTACCGTCTCGATGCCGGATGTTCAAGCGCGAACCGGAGATGTGTTTACAATCCCTGTTAACCTGTCCGGCGTTGCGTCTCAATCTTATTCAAACGTTGATATTACAATTGAATATGATTCGTCTTTGGTAACCTATACCGGAGAACGAGGATCAGGAACGCTTACCGACGGGTGGAATTTTAGCGCAAACGAATCTCAAGGCACTCTAACATTGACGGGGTCATTGAATGGCGGAAGCGCAATCGAGTCCGACGGCACGATTCGAGAGCTTTTGTTCACCGCCGGCACTACCGAGAGAGTGGCCGAATTTAACGTAACCGGAGCGATTATCGGTCCGGGAAATCCGAATGTATCTACAGAAAATGGAAGCGTGGACATAACTTTGATACCTCCGCCCACGATTACTTCATTCACCGCGACTCCGAATTCCGGCGTTTGGCCTCTTGGTGGTGTTGAGTTCAGAGTAAGTGTGTCTGACGAAGACGGCAGATGGCCGGTTACTATAGTTATCGATCCCGATCTTGGGCAAAAACACGATCCGCCTCCTTTGCGAGAGTTGACGGTCGTTGCGTATGATACGAACCCGGTATCCGTGATAATGCAACAGTCTTATGACAAGACGAACGTGTACACGGCTCGAGCGACGGCGACCAACGATGCCGGACGAGTATCGACGCCTGAAACCACGGAAATTAACGTAACGGACAACGCCCCGCCGATTATAACGGATTTCAGATTCAATCAAACAAATTCGCCGATAGCGATTCCGATGATAGGAAACTTCACGGCAAACATAACGGACGCGGAAGGTAATTATCCGATTACATACAGTATCGATTTCGGTGATTCTACCGCATCGTCGCAATTTACCTTGGACAGTCCAGGAGGAAATACATTGCCGATTGTAAAAACCTACAATTCACCCGGCAAGTACACGGCAACCATTACAGCGACCGATAGCCTGAACAATCAATCCACAGCAACTTACAATATAGCGGTTGATTGGTGGAATTCGGATTACAGGTATCGAAGACAGCTTACCGTGCAAAACAACGCGCATCCGGGAGTGTTGCCGAACGAGTTTCCGGTTCAATTTACGATGAGCACCGACCAGTTAATCGCCGACGCCAGGATGAGATCGGACGGCAGTGATTTGCGAGTCATATACGATGACGGCTCCGGATTGCTCACCGAAATTGACAGGCAGGTTATAAACATGAATTCCCCGCTCACTTATATATGGTTCAGGACAAAATCAGCAATTCCTCAAGGAGGGTCGGACGGAAGTTATTGGGTGTATTACGGATATGACGGTACGGGGTCTCCCGGTACTCCGAAACAAAATCCCGCAAACGTGTTCCAGCCGGCAAACGACTCAAACACCGCGGCGTTGTACTATTTCGAAGAGGGCTCCGGAACATCGGTAATCGACAGCTCTGGCAACGGAAACAACGGATCAATCGACAATCCCGCTCCCGCGAATATAATTCCAACATGGCGAGCCGGTCGGTTTGGATATGGTCTTGATTTTGCCGGAAACGACACCGGAGGAGGGGCGGTGTCCGTTCCGAGTGATACGATATTTGAGTCGTCGGTGGGAACGGTCGAATTCTGGGTTCGCGTATCCGGACAAAATCGAGAGCAAGCTTTCTTCTCGAAGGATCACGTAGGGATAAAAGACGGCGGTCACATATTGGCTGAGATAGACGACGGATCGGGATCTGGCGACCCTGGGCTGAATGTGGCTCCGTGGCAGACAATGTTCCGATTGCAAAGACTGACTCCTGCGCCTTCAAGGAGCATGCATATATTTTCAGATGATACGTTTAGCTCTCCGAGCGCTCCTTTGCAGTGGACGACAGGCGCGGAGTGGGCGCATATAGCGGTAGTATGGTTGCCCGACGGCATGGAGATGTATGTAAACGGAGTGTTGCAATCAAACGATCCATACGGCGATTCCGCGATAGAATCAAACGGAACCATTGGCAACAAAGAAACGCTTTGGATCGGGGCAAACAGTGTTATATATGATTCCACGATAGGTCCGTCCACGTTGCAGGGATTTTTGAACGGTCGCATAGACGGGTTTAGGTGGTCGAATGTCCCAAGGACGTCATTCCCTTACGCGGAAGTCTTAAAAGGAAACGATCCGACAGTATCTTCCGGAGTCGAGGACAATCGAGATTTGGCGTATTTGCAAGGAGAGACTCGCGTGGCGGGAGCAAGTGATTCGAATCTTAAAAGATCCTACAATCCGTCTTGGATAGTGTATTCTTTCATTGAGATGTGGAATTTAATCGCTGGTGATTAGTTGCAATAAAATCTCACTCGTGTCGAATCGTCGAACAAAACATACGCATACTGTATGAACAAACGTGTGAAAAACAAAACAACAAAAACAGCGAAGTCAAAGTTAACATTATGGACGATTTTGACCGTGTTTTTGTTGTTTGTCTTTTCTCCTCTTCTGACCGAAATCAAATCAACATACGATAGCAACGCCACTCATTCGGGAATTGTATATGCCGCGAGCGATGGCGCCAACAATCAAAACCAAAAGAAAGAGGAAGAGAAAGGGGAAGAAGCGACTAAAGGGGCCGGTGATGCGAAAGAAAAAAAAGAAGAAACAACTGAAGAGCCGAACACATTAAATTCTTTGGAGCAAATCTTTTTTGACATATTGACGGCGGTTGGATTGGCGATAATGAATTTTTTCGGGTCTATTCTTGTAATGTTCATAGAGATTCTGATAGCGGTATTCAGCTTCACCCAATTCATAGACACTCCGGCGGTTGATATAGGGTGGGTTGTTATACGAGACATATCGAATATCGGAATAGTCATAGCGCTGATGATTATAGCGTTTTCGATGGTGTTCAATGTCAAAAAATACGCCTCCGCTCAATTGCTTGTCAGATTGGTCATCGCCGCCGTGCTTGTTAATTTCTCTCTCCTTATAGCCGGACTTATCGTTGATCTGGGGCAGGTTATCATGATGACATTTGTAAACGCCTTCAAGGACCTTATCGCCGGAAGCTTGGTCACCGGATTCGGTATCGAGAAACTCGTGAGTCTCGCCAAAGGCGACGGAGTCGCGTCTTATGTGACGGATACCGGAGCGTCGGCAATGCTTGGGGCGATTTTGCTCGGGATTATCATGTTGATTGTCGCTTGCGCGGTGATTTTGGCTTTTATCGCCGTTATGTTGCAACGCATAATGTATATTTGGATGTTGGTCATATTCTCTCCGGCGGCGTTTGTAGCTCCGTTGCTTCCGGGTGGGGACGCGTGGATAGCGCAATGGCGTTCAAAATTTTTCGATCAAGTTGCGATTGGTCCAATCCTTGCGTTTGGGTTCTGGCTTTCTATGAGGGTGTTAACTCAAGTATCGGCGAATCAAAGCGTCATAGCCCTATCCATACAAGGAACGGATAATGACAATGCGAAAGTGGCAAGATTCTTGTCGGAAGCCGCCGCTCCCCAAGCCATATTTGATTTTATGGTGACGGTTGCATTGCTCATCGGCACGCTCATCTTGGCGCAAAAAGCCGGAGGAATAGCAGGGCAGTTCGCGGGTAATATAAGCAATAAACTGAAAAACACCGGAATGAAAGCGCTTAAGAAAACTGTAAAATACGGAGGTCTCGCGGCTGTTGGTGGCGCCGCCTTTGGTGGTTTCGGTCTTGCGCTCACCGCGCCCATGATACGCAATCAGATGCGTAAAATAGGAGCCGGAAAAGGTCTCGCGGCAACTCTAATTAAGAAGGGGGGTAAAAAATTAGGAAATAAAATGCCAAGGACTGGTGGTTTTATCGAAGCGGCAGGCAGTGGAAAAATCCCTGTCTTCAGTGAATTCGCAAAAGACAGGCAATTTGCCCGTGACAAGGAAAGACAAAGAGGTGTCACACGTCTTGCCGGCAAACTCGGCATAGGCGAAAATAGCGCTGAAATGCTCAGTAAAGTTCCGATATTGTCATATATGCCAGGATTGGGCAAAACAAACACCGGTATAGCGCTCTCGAAAATAGCAAGCGATAGAATCAATGCCAAAAGGTCGGCGGATATAATAAACGCAGGCACGAGAGATGGAGCGACCGCCGAGGAGATAGCGGCCGCAAAGAGCGAGGTTGAGGCGATGCTCAAGAGCAACACTTTCACGGCAGATGGCGCCTCAAATCGGACTAAGTTGCTGATGGAAAAACTCAAAAACAACGATAACTTATCCGGAATGTTTACGGAGGTCGTGAATGACACGAGTCGCGGAATAGGAAAATCCAAGATAACAAACATGCAAAAGGCCTTGCTTTCAATTGAAAAATCTGGCCAAGGGTCGTCGGTCGTTACTTCCGTCAAAGAAGGCATAGACGCGTCGAACGATGGGGTAAGAGAATTCAGTTCCGACGAAATCCCCGAATCCGCCATACGTTATTCGCAAGCACCTGCAACCGCTGAACAGAAACTAATCGCGGACTACGAAGCGTTTAGCAAGCGACCCGAGCATGAAGGCAAGAGCGAGGAAGAAATTATGCGCGAATTCGCGAAAGAACAAGCTTTGCGCGAGCGTACCGCGCCGGAGCGCGCGGGAGACGAGGAAAGCGCTATTGGCTCCGGAGTCGGAGCCCCAGGGTCAGCCCTTCCCGCCGGCTCTTCAATAACCGCGCCTCAAGCAAACATAACCGCGCCGGGCGCCAGTTATCCGTCTGGCACTGTTCTTGATGCGACCGGTAAACCTATATCAAGCGATCAGTTACAAGAGGATGCGCTAAAGGACGTCTCCAATGATGAGATTGCCCAGAAGGTTGAGGAACTCAAATCGGCAAAGACAAATCTGGAGGATGAGTATGCGAAGACCGCGCCGGTGTCTGAGGGTGGTATAACGATTTCAAGTTACGGAAGGACGGACGCTCAAGGCAATTACAAGAGCAATCGTTTAGCGGTCGGATTTGACAAGCTAAAACAACAACTCGAGGCAGATTACGCCGCGATGGGCAAAGAGTTGCCCGGTGAGCTCAAGTCGCTCGGCGACCCTGACAAAGAGGGACTTAACTTGCATGGAGCGCAGGTCGAGCCGGTTCGCGAAGCGATGATGAACATGCTCGCGAGTCAATATGACGCGTTTGAAAACGCAAATAGCAGTGATGATAAATTGACCGCTCTGAAACTTTCCGGCAAGGACATTAAAGGCAGACAAAAAGGAGAAAGCGAAAAAGCGTTCGAAGAACGATTGTCAAGAGATTTCGAGAGAGCCAAAGAGCAAATAGGAAACGCTATCGTTCATCTGTCCGACAGTGATTTGGTGCGACAAGAAGGCCTTGAGCTTATCAACAAAAACAGAAAAGTGGTCGGTGAACGGAAGAGCGCGAAAGGCGTATTGCGCCATGAAAGCGAACATACGAATCTTCGCAAACTCGATTCTGACGGTTCCGGGCGTCAGAGGGTGACCGACGCTGTAAACAGCGATGAAAATACCGCGCTCAGACGGCGTATGCACGAACACTTAAAGGGTCGCAAGGACTATGCCGGATCGGCGGATTACATGGACGCTCACAGTGTCGAAGAGTACATGGCGGACATCGCCGCCGGTAGGATCAAGGACAGTGACATGGAACGTGTTAAGAAACGACACTTTGTATCGGACGAAACAGCGCAAGCCAATGATGACAAACTGAGTAAATATCTATATAAGAAACGCAAAGACCGAAAGACGGCCGATAGACTCATGCAAGAAGTTCGCAAGGCTGAGAAATCCGGAGACGCGCTCGGACTTGCCGACGCGGTAAGAAGGTTGCAAGAGTTTTACGCCGGCAAGGTTAATGAAATCGGGACCAAAAAAGAATTTGGAATCAACCCTGAGACGGGTAAGACATTTTCGGCAAAAGAACTGTTTGACCAGTCCACAACAGGTCGCGCGATTGGCGATTTGGCGCATACGCTGGGTATGGGTGATATCGTATCGTACGAAACAGGTAGAAAGAATATTGAGCAGAGGTATAATGAAGGGATTGCCAAACAGGAAGAGATTATCCATACTCCTCCGGCATTTGTGAAGTATGCGCAAAAGAAAGAAATGTATAAGGCAAAAAAGAAACTAAGTACACTGCAGTCTGAACGTAAACACGCGCTTGATGAGTATGACAATAAACATATAAATGAATCTGGCTCTGTCTCTTATCTTAATCAAGTGCGCGACACAAAGAAAAAATATGCGGAAAAGCGAGGTGCTTTAGAGAAAAACAGGAAACAACTTACGCCTCAAGAATACGAAAAACAAAAGGCTTTGCTTGTAGTGCAAGAGCGTAATGAGATTAATAAAATCAATCCGAGCAAGTCGGCGAAATTGCGCTCTGCTGTCGAAACGATTTCCTCGCGTGAAAAGACTCAAAATGTCGTGAAGCATGTTGACGAACGAGTGGCGAGTCACACCAGAAGGTTGGTTGATCGCAGGGAAGCGACCGCCGAAATACAAAACGCTCCGTCCGTTCGAAAATTGAATCAACAAAAACAACAAATTAATATTCCGGATATTGGAGCGGATGTTCGCGAAGCGATTCGAGACGGTTTCAGTCAAGCCGTAAAAGACATGCCGGCAATACCTCGGGACATCGAAGGGCTTCGAAAGTTGATGCCCGATTCTCAAGGTGGAATTTTTGAACGAGGTCCATTGGTAAGACTACTGAAAGGTGTTAACGCGATGGTTAAAGCGACAGGGAATCTTGATAGGCATCAGCGAAACAGCATGGGAGCGCTAAATAACAGCATTAAGCATCTACGTGATAACGTTCCTCAAGACCCGGGTAAAGCAACGGACCTTGAAATCATGGCAACCATGAACAATCCGGAAACCAGAAAGCACATGGAAACGTTGCTTAAATCCTCGTAATTATATTTGATTGGTTTTCATGTTTTTCTTGAAAAATATAATATGCCCGTAACTTACTTGCAAAAATTCGGTAATCTTCCCGACGACATAAGACAGAGTGTCGGTTCTTCGGAGATTGTGAAAAAACTGAATATACTGGAAAACAAATACGGTGTTGATGGGCTCTCGGTTTTGCTCATCAAAATAGCTGTTCGCGAAATTCCCGCTGAAGACATAGAATCGTTTCTGGTTGACATGGGTATTCCTGATGGCGATGCGCGCAAGGTGGCGGAAGAGTTGCTGGAATACGCCAAACCCGCTCTTTTATCGGACATTGAAGAAAAAAGCAAATCAAACGATGCGACGGATAAAGATTCGGGCGACGTGAGCATTGACGACGTGCCGGAGGTTTTGAAGTCCTCTTATTTGAAATTCTTGCTATCAGATGAGGTCAAAGAAGTGACGAAAGCGGTTGAAAAAGCTCGCGAAGAGTTGATAGAAGCCCACGGCAAGGATGGTATCAGGTTCTATCCCACCGATAAAAGATTCGTTGACGCGAAGAAACGTCTTTATGATTCGATAAACCGCAAGGACAAGGCTCGATTTTTATCCGCGCTGGCGGAGGTGTTTTTGTGCGGTGATTTGAAATCTCTGTTCGGAAAAGACGAAAGATATGTCCAATTTTGGAGAAAGAGAATATTAAAACAAGGAGGCTTCAAGGCGATAATAGAATTTGACGCGAATCCGTCAAAGCCGGAATATTTGGGTCAATTCATTCGATATGTCATGGAGAAGCGGTTTGATATTCCAAGCGACATTTCCGTTTTGTGGGGCGTGTATTTGTCGGCGATAGCTCATAGTGTGAACGACGCACATTACGAATATCTGGCATACGGCGATGTTGAGGACAATATTTTTGTTTGGAATGTTTGAGGTTATAATCATAAAACCAAGGTCAAAACCGCTCGATGTTCGGGCGGTTTTTGTGTCCCATAATCAGTTGCCAATAAGGCGAAAATATCAGTTTAAATAGCCTCCAACTTTGCAATATACATTGTGCGGTCGGTTTTGTTTTGTTTGTGTTTGGGTTTGTGTTATAATATACGCGCAGTTAGGCTCGTATTATCATGATTGGAAACACTTTGGCGAAAGAAAAAAACGAAATTGATATTCCGGTCAAGGACAAGGCTGGTAATTTTCGTTTCATTGGGTTTTTCCCCGAGCCCGACAACAAATTCATCGGCGAAGAAACGACAAAAGTCGGAGCGGATTCATTGGAGCCTGATTCGGGAAATCAGCCGATTCACCGAACACCGTTCAGCAATGTAACCGCTAACAAATCGACAGATGTAAACAACGATGGCAAAGCCAAATATTATTTCGACGCCGACGACCAAAGCGATGTCGAGAAGATGGCTGTCGCACCCGCGCACCCTGGCAAATCCGAGGAATATGAAAACGCGGCGATATGGCTGGTTCGCCAACTTGGCATACCTTTGAACGTCGAATTGCAACAAAGACTTGTGCGTGTGGTCATATCAAGATGGAAAGAAATGCGAGACGATCGTCAGACCAAGGAAGTTCTTACTCGTTCGCGAGATAATGGAGGGTTGGGTCTGTCTCAATCGCAGGCTGACAACATAGTAAAATCAATAGTCAAAGACCGAGATATCGCGATAGAAAAAGGCAAAAACGTAAATTCCGGAATGCTGAAACGCGCGCTTGTCAATCAGTCCGCTCCAACATCTGTCGCCACGAATCGAGTTGATAACGATATCGTCATTGGAGGAGGTGATTCGCAAAAGACCAATGGCGATTCATCGAAATCAAAAACTTCAGCGGAAGGCGGAAGGTTGATGACTGAAATAAAACCGCGCTCTCTTCCTCCGGAGAAAACCGAAACAATACAACCTAAACAATCAAAATCGGAATCAGAGCGTGAAACGATTAATGTAGTCGGTCCGGTCGATGAATTGAGAACCATAACATTATCGGATTTTCGAAGAATGGGAAAAGACCCAAAAACCGCCGCTCAGAAAATATATCAAAAAATAGATTTATTGGGAGATGAATCCTTGGAGATAAAAGCCGCCGGAATATCCGCCTGGAAAGAATCCGATATTTACAAAGATTATCTGGCAATTGGTCAAAAAAGCATCCAAGAAGGAGTGCAAATGGATGAAATATTCAAACAACAAAAAAACGGAATGACAAAAGAAGAGTTTGACGCTATCGTTGATTTGAACGGAAAGCTTTCGTTTTGATATTGTGTTAAATTTTACGAACAGATTTTGTTCGTTTGGAGTTTTTGTATAAATGAAATAATATGGGGCAATTCGTAGTACCGCAATTTATAGATGTTGAATCCAAAATTTTCGGTCCGATAACCGTGAGGCAGTTTGTGATTTCTTTGTTTGGAGGTCTTTTTGTGGTAATAGCGTACAAGTCGTTTGATACAGGATTGTTTATAATATCGTTTTTGTTAATCGCGGTTGCCGTTTTCGCTTTTGGATTTTTGAAGGTAAACGGAAGACCGTTTCATAAGTTTTTGGCAAGTTTTTTCACCGCGATTTCACGTCCGGGTGTTCGGGTGTGGAAACCGGGAATATATGAAAAGCACGATTCGGCTTCCAAAATCGAGGATTACAAACGAATTGCGAGACAGGAGGTTTCCGAAGATGAGGGTCTGACAAAGTCTCGTTTGCAAGAGCTCACCTTGATAGTCGATACCGGAGGAATGTACAGAGCGGAAGATGACAAGTAGGGTTTTGATTTAAAAGATATGGGCAAGAAAGATAAAGAAAACAAAAAAAACAAGTCTTCCAGAGCTCCGAAAGTCAACACATCGACTCAGGAGTATTTGGAAATAGCCGAGATTCGCGACGACACCGTAATTATGCGGAACGGAAGTTTGCGGGCCGTTTTGTTGGTTTCGTCGATAAATTTCGCGCTCAAGTCCGCCGAAGAACAAGACGCTGTCGTGCATGGGTTTATGATTTTTTTGAATTCTCTTGATTTTCCGATACAGATATCTATTCAATCGCGAGAGCTTAACATAGACAATTATCTGGAAGAATTGAAAATCAGAGAAGAAAACCAAGAAAACGAATTGCTGAGGATGCAAACAGCGGAATACAGGAGATACGTGAAAGATTTGGTTTCATTGGGCGAGATAATGTCGAAGCGATTTTACGTCATCATACCGTTCGAGCCCGGTCAGTCTTCGAAAAAAGGTTTCCTTACCAAGATAAAAGAAATATTCACGCCGGCTGCGACAATACGACACAATGAGAAAAAATTCCAGGAGTACAGATTCGCATTGAGCAGACAAGTTGACCAGGTTATGAGTGGACTGCTTTCTTTCGGCGTTGCGTCAACCCCGCTTGATACTCAGGGTTTGATAGAGCTTTATTACAAAACGTACAACCCCGTTGTTTCAAAAAATCAGAAATTGCCGAATGTTGGCGAGTTGAGAGTTGAGATTTAGGTATTGGATAAGTGGCGGAACCGTATATAGTGAATGTGGAGTTATTAAACACGCAAACTTAAAACAACAATCCATCAAAATAGAAAAATGTTTAATTTCATCAAAAAACAAAATAAAACCGTGATAGAAAGCAAGCAAGCAGAAGAAACGGAACCCCAAATCGGTCCAAAACTTTCCGACAAGGAAGTTCTGGAGTCCGAAAAAAGGTATCTTAAAGGGATAAGAAGGCTTCGAGATGTCATAGCCCCTTCGAGCGTTGCCATATCGCCTGATTATATTCGCATAGGAGACTGGTACGCGCGTTCGATATTTGTCACGACGTTTCCGAGATACATAAGCACGGGATGGTTTGAGCCGGTCATAGACTATAGCGCGACAATCGACATTGCCCAGTTTTATTATCCCGTAGACCCGGGGATAATACTGAAGCAACTTCGCAATAAAGTGGGAGAGCTCGAAGCTCAGCTTATAGCCGAGGCGGAAAAAGGCGCCCCTCGAGACCCTTTGCGCGAAACCGCTCTTCGAGACATAGAAAAACTGCGTGACGATATTACGCAGGGCATCGAGCATTTTTTTCAGTTCGGACAATACATAACCGTGTATGCCAGAAGCGAAGTGGAGCTTGACAGACTTACCGATCGAATAGAGGGATTAATCGCTTCCAAGTTGGTTTTTTCTCGTCGCGCTTTGTATCAGACAGAAGCGGGGTTTAATTCTACATTGCCTTTGTTCAACGACCAGTTGAATACATATCTGAACATAAATACGTCTCCCATAGCTTCGGCGTTTCCGTTCGTTTCGAGCGAACTTACTTCGGATTCCGGAGTGCTCTACGGAATCAACAGGCATAACAACTCTCTCATATTGTTTGACAGATTCAGTCTTCAAAACGCGAATACCGTGGTGTTCGGAACTTCCGGAGCCGGCAAGAGTTATGCCGTCAAACTCGAGGTCCTAAGAAGCCTTATGATGGGAAGTGACGTGATTATCATAGACCCGGAGCACGAGTACCAGCACTTGGCTGAAGCGGTCGGGGGAACGTTTGTCAACATATCGCTAAATTCGGAGTCCAAAATCAATCCGTTTGATTTGCCGACCAAGACTCCTGAGGGCACCAAACCGTCGGACATAATTCGATCCGCGGTCATTACCTTAAAAGGTCTTTTGCGAATAATGCTCGGCGAGTTCACGCACGCGGAAGACTCGCTCATAGACCGAGCTCTGCTGGAGGCGTATGCCATAAAAGACATTACGCCGACGGTCGATTTGTCGGTCGCGGAAGCGCCGACTATGCGTGATTTGCAACAGGTCTTGGAGGGCATGGAAGGCGGAGGGGATCTTGCCGAAAGGCTGAAAAAATACACTGACGGAACGTTTTCGGGTCTTCTCAATCACCCGACAAATGTCGATGTGAACAATCAATTGGTCGTGTTTTCGGTAAGAGACCTCGAGGACGAGCTTCGTCCGATAGCGATTTACACCATTGTGACATTTATATGGAATATCGTGCGCTCCGAGCTGAAAAAGAGAATACTTCTGATTGATGAGGCGTGGTGGCTTTTGCAAAAAGAAGATTCCGCAAAGTTTTTATTCGCGCTCGCAAAACGTGGTCGCAAATACTATCTCGGACTTACCACCATAACGCAAGACGTGAATGATTTTCTAGGCTCCGCGTATGGGCAAGCCATTGTTACGAATTCGTCAATGCAACTTCTCATGAAACAATCTCCCGCCGGAATAGACATGATAACGAAGGTTTTTCAACTAACTCAAGGAGAGAGGTATCTGTTGCTCGAGTCGGGGGTCGGAGAAGGAATATTTTTCGCCGGAAACAAGCATGTCGCGATAAAAATAGTGGCGTCATACGCGGAAGACCAGCTCATCACATCCGATCCGAAACAGTTGCTTGAGATTGAAGACGCCAAAAAAGAATTCGACGATATGTTAATGAGTTCGGGCGAATAAGCGCAAAGGATGTTCATACAGTTGTCTGTTGTGATATAATAAGTCCGTACATGTTTAATTTTGTCGGACACTCGCCACGATTGGCGCGAAGTGATTAAATAATATGACTCAAAAAGCCAAAATAACAGTATTCGCGGTCGGTTTTGTCGCCATAGTGGTTGTTTTTTGGCTCGTTATGTTTCGCTCAACTTCCGTTGACTATACATTGGTCAATCGAGAGCCGAAATCTTTTGAACAAGTGCTGAATGACTTGGTAAGCGAAGAGGCGAAAGTTCAGGTAGGCTCGCGACCGATTGTTCGAAATATACAGCAAAAGCGACAAACAAACCCGACAAAAGAAGCCGAAGATGAATTGAGGAATTTTGTGAGAAATTTTGTTGAGCGTTTCGGTACGTATTCCAATATGACTGACTTTTCATCGGTGCTATCGCTCAAAAGCGACATGGTAAAAGAGTCGCAAGGGTTTGTAGATGATTATGTGAAAGACATTAAGCGAAAGTACCCGTACAGGAGCGGATATTACGGGGTCACGACCCTTGCCCCGTCCGTTAATCCGATTAATTTTACACTGCTTGCCGACAGAGTGGAGGTTGAGGTGTCAACCAGACGGCAGGTGACGTCGGATTCAGATTCGGATTCGTCGGTCTACACGCAAAAAGTTGAAGTCGTAGCGGTAAAGCAGGGAGACGAATGGAAAATCAAAAGCATATATTGGAAATAAATATCCAGATGTTAATTTACAATCAATGTAATATGTAAAATATGCCACCTGGACAAACCGCAACATTACCGGAAGATACACGCAATCAACTCTCAGTTCAATCGAAATTAAACGAAGAAAGAGCGATCGCAAGAAGGAGAAGAGAGCTTGAAGAACAAGAAAATTCCGAAGATTCATACGATGGCGGGGGTTCAACATCGCGAGTCGTCAGAGAACGAGTCAAGAAAGAGGCGAAAAAAGCGGCGAAAAAAGCGGTGAAAAAGGTGATTAAAAAAGCCGCGAAAAGATTTGCCGTAAGTATTCTATGGGCGATTATATCGGGAATATTATCGGCTATTGCTGCAGTAGTTTCATTTATAGGTCCATTGGGGCTTCTCGGCATATTCGCCATAGTATTGCTGGCATGGGTAGCTTCGGATCCGGCTGGAGCCATCGCGACACTTGGAGAAATTGCGTCTTACATATTGAGTTTAATTTGATTCTGAATTAATGGTGATTTTTCAGCGATTATGAAATTAAAACGCGCATTAGTATTGATACCGTTATTGATTGCCGTATTGGCGGTTGATTTTGATATCGCGAGAGCGCAAGAAAATACGTCGGTACCAAAGTGCGAAGGAAAATATATTCCGATACAATACGCGATACCCGGCATAACATCGAAGTGCTCATTGGGAGAACAGTTGGTGTTCGAGCCAGGGCAAGGGATTGTGTCAAAACCCATAGAGACGTATTATGTTGAAGATTTTACGACATATTTGGTCAAGATGTATGATTTTTTCATCGGAATAGTCGCTCTCGGAGCGGTTGTCATGATTATGATAGGCGGTATGCAATATTTGCTCGCCGCGGGCAATCAAAGCAGGATAGCCGGCGCCAAATCAACCATAACAAGCGCCGTTGGCGGACTGATGCTCGCTTTATTATCATTCGTATTGCTTGAAACGATAAACCCAAACCTGACCACGCTCAAACTGGATGGTATTGATAAAGTTGAGAATGTGGAGTCGGAGTTTCTTTGTGCGGGGCTGGACAATAAAACAAAAAAATATGAATTTGTACCAATTAGTTCAAAGACTCCTGAAACAGAAGGCGACGGTGTCATTGAAAGTGGAGCTGAAACAAAGTGCGGACAGTTTTATTATCCGAGAGAAGTGCTATCTGGAAGCAAAAAAAAGGGGAAAATAGCAGCGAGTTCGTGTTTGGGTACGTATTGTGAGAAAAAAAATGGTAAGGAAGGGATATGTTTAAGTGGGGGATGTATTAATCCTGAAGGAGTGTATGGCGACATAAAAGTTGATATTAAAAGACCAATTACCAATAAATTGCAGTTATATATTTTTTGTTATTACCTTGATAACCCTATTTCTAGACCTTATACATGGAATTTGTCAGATTTTGATTTATCAAAAAGCGCTTATGCTCAAAATCAAACAAAATATATATTAAGGTTTGATGGAACTACGTCTTTTTTGGGTGCTAGTAACTGCAGATATGCTGTTGCTGTTGTCTTGCGTGATAATTCTTGTTTTGGGGCGTGTGGGTTAGATGATCAGTATGTTTTGGACAGAACATGTAAAGAACCACTGAAGGATGACAGTGGAAGGACAAACCCGGCTGATTTGAACTATAATGATGTATGGGACAAAATGATAAAAAAAGAAGATCTTGAAGGAGGAAAGGCTTTTGAGTGTAACATCGTAACGAACAATGAAAATTTTCCGCCCCGATAACGTTTATGAACCTACGAGAGCTTGATTACAAAAAAATAGCGATAATGGTTGGATTTATTCTTATTTGTTTGGTGTTGATATATTTTATATACCGCATATTTTTCGCGACCTCGGAACCGGATATTAACGATACCTTGCCGGA
>WFTB01000017.1 GCA_015485695.1 Patescibacteria group bacterium
TTAAGAGATTGTTCGAAAAGTTTTTACGAGAAAAAACGTATAGATTTTTCATCAGAAAATAGAAGATTAAGTGAGGTGATATAGTCATATCAGTGACGAAAGATTCTATTTTCTTAGGGGGAAAGATTAAGTTTTTTTGCCGTGAAGGGCTTTTTAAACAGTTTCTAAGTATAAATGCGGTCGTTTGTTGTGGCGGTGGTCCGGATACAGATTGACTTTTTCTTGCAGATACTTAAGGTCTTTTGCCCCTTTTATTGAGAATCTTTTTTAGGAATTGCCCTGTGTGGCTTTTCTTTATCTTGGCTACGTCGTGCGGTGTGCCGGTTGCGACAATCTCTCCACCATGCACTCCTCCATCAGGTCCGAGATCTATAATCCAATCCGCCGATTTTATAACATCGAGATTGTGCTCGATTATCAAAACCGTATTGCCCTTATCTACCAATCGGTTGAGCACACCCAACAGACGGTTAACATCTTCAAAATGCAAGCCGGTTGTCGGCTCATCAAGGATGTAAAAAGTTCTTCCGGTTGAGCGACGAGCGAGTTCGGACGCAAGTTTCACGCGTTGCGCTTCTCCGCCCGAGAGAGTTGTCGCTGACTGCCCGAGTTTGATATACCCGAGCCCGACATCATGGAGAGTCTCGAGCTTTCCGTACACCGCGGGCACATTGGCGAAAAACCGCATAGCATGCTCGACGGTCATATTAAGAACGTCTGAAATATTCTTGCCCTTCCAGTGAATATCCAGAGCCTCCCGGTTGTATCGCTTGCCATGACATTCGTCACATTCAACATACACATCGGGCAAGAAATTCATCTCGATTTTCACAAGTCCGTCTCCTTGGCACGCTTCGCAACGACCTCCTTTGACATTGAAGCTAAACCGTCCGGCTTTGTACCCGCGAATACGCGACTCGGGCACTTGCGTGAAGAGTTCGCGAATCGGCGTGAAGAGTCCGGTATATGTAGCCGGGTTTGACCGAGGCGTTCGGCCGATTGGTGATTGATCGATTGTTATGACCTTGTCTATGTGCTCCAGTCCTTTTATTTCTTTGTGCTTGCCGGGAATATCCTTGGCGCGATAAAAGTGTTGCGCGAGAGCTTTTGAGAGAATGTCCGTTATCAGAGTGGATTTTCCGGACCCAGAAACCCCTGTCACGCAAACGAATTTTCCGAGAGGTATATCAACGGATATGTTTTTGAGATTATGTTCGCTCGCTTTTTTTATCGATATTTGTTTTCCGTTTCCCTCTCGATAGTCGGACGGAATATCAATCGAACGCGATCCTGACAAATACATGCCCGTCAATGATTTTTTGTTTTTCAGAATATCCTTCGCCGTTCCTTGCGCGACTATCTCTCCACCGTGTTCGCCGGCTCCGGGACCGACATCGATTATATGGTCAGCGGCACGTATGGTCTCTTCATCGTGTTCGACCACCAATACGGTGTTTCCGAGATCGCGCAATGATTTAAGCGTTTCAATCAACCGCGCATTGTCGCGTTGATGCAACCCTATGGACGGCTCGTCCAGAACATACAGCACCCCGACAAGAGATGAGCCGATTTGCGTCGCGAGACGTATTCGTTGCGCCTCCCCGCCGGACAAAGTGGACGCGGATCTGTCCAGGGTAAGATACGATAAACCAACGTTCGAAAGAAAGCTCAAACGATTTATTATTTCTTTGAAAATTTGCTTGGCGATTACGCGCTTTCTATCGGTCAACTCAGATTTGTCGCCGTTTTTCGCTTTTGAAAGCTCGACAAAAAACGAACAAACTTCGTCAATGGGCAATCGAACTATACGATCCATGGTCAATCCGCCGACCGTCACAGCGAGAGCGGATTCTCTCAAACGTTTACCATCGCAAGAAGGGCAAGGTAATTCGCGCATAAATCTTTCGATGTCGCGCCTTACATAATCGGACTCCGTCTCTTTGTATCTTCTTTCCAGATTAGGTATGACCCCTTCCCACTTGGCGGACAATTCTCCGGAAAATTTATCGGAATCATATCCTACACCGTATTTTTTGTCCCCCGTTCCGTACAGCAATATGTTTTTCTGTTTTTTGGTCATCTCTTTTACGGGAGTGTTGATGGAAAAACCGTTTTGCGCGGAAACATGTTCCAAAATTCGCATGTGCCAATTCATAGACGACGAACTGTGCGACCAAGGCCGTATCGCTCCTTCCGCCACGGTGAGATTCTCGTTTGGAATCACAAGATCGGAATCTATAACCTGTCGAATTCCCATACCGGAGCACGTCGAACACGCGCCGTGAGGAGAGTTAAAAGAAAAATCCCTCGGCTCAAGCTCTTTCAAATCTATTTCACACTTCGGACAAGCGAAATGCCTGCTCAAGGTTTGCTCGCGTTGCGTTTTTGTGTCAATTACGACTATGATTCCATCACCCAAATCAAGCGTCATTTCCAACGATTCATACATTCGCTCACGTTCATCGGTTGATTGCGACATTGTCTTTTCGTCCACCGACAATTCATCCACCAATATGTCGATTGAGTGTTTTTTCTGCTTGTCCAGCGCCATGTCCCAAGCCTCATCAATGCTTACGATTCCTCCGTCAACTCTGACTTCTTTAAATCCCGCCTTTCGAGCTTCTTCGAACACTCTTTTGTGTTCGCCTTTTTTGTCTTTGATAATCGGAGCAAGAAGCGCTATTTCACAATCCGAAAATTCGGAAACAATGCGCGACATCATTCGGTCTATCGTTTGTTGCTCGACAACGTCCCCGCATTTCGGGCAATGAGGAGTGCCGACGCGAGCAAAAAGCAATCTCAAATAATCATAAATCTCCGTCACCGTACCGACGGTTGAACGCGGATTATGCGACACGGATTTCTGATCAATGGAGATTGCGGGAGACAAACCGTCTATCCGGTCAACATCGGGCTTGTCCATGAGACCGAGGAATTGACGCGCGTACGATGAGAGCGACTCAACATATCGACGCTGTCCTTCGGCGTAAATCGTGTCAAACGCAAGAGAGGATTTCCCAGAACCGGAAAGTCCCGTTATCACGACCAGTTTGTCTCTCGGTATCGACACCGAAATGTTTTTCAAATTGTGAACACGCGCGCCTTTGACAGTGATTGTTCGCGCATCCGAATCGGAAGATAAAGTCTTTTTTGGCGCCATACGAAGGTTAGATTAGACGTGTAAACTGCGCACCAGTATATCACGCGCAACAACAAAAAACAACCGTATGTACGATTGACCATATACCACACCCTCAAATTGAGTAAACCTGATGACCACAGAGCACGCTTTCTAACAATGTTCAACTAGAACCGTATTAAAAAATAATCCCGGCAAGCGACACGAACAACTTGCCGGGTGGTTCCTAATCTTCTAAATGAAGATGAAGATCAGGAATAAGAAAGGCACCACCATGTTGTTGTGACTGCGAGCGCAACACTCGCAATTACCACAATGATGCCCTTCCCTACAATAAGCACAGCACATAACTCCTCCTTGTTTTTTTGCGGCACCATTACCGCATTTCCATTGAACCAGAGAGAGAGAGTTGTCAATGCATTGCATTCAACAAAAGAAAACAAAAAACTCCCGCCACTATGGACGGGAACTTGACCGAATAATACGTACAGTTAAGGTCGTCACGAGACGAAACCCACTCTAATAATTATCGCTCACAAATTTCTCCTTAATCTCTACTATCTTATTCTCAACATCAGTGAGCTTTTCCCTCAGTTGTTTGGCGATTTTGAGCCCGCGCTCGAAATCCTTAAGACCTTGGTCGAGGTTTGCCTCGCCTTGCTCGAATCGTTCCGCTATTTTTTCAAGCTCGGCAAAAGATTCTTCGAAATTGAATTTTGGTTTTCCCATAA
>WFTB01000018.1 GCA_015485695.1 Patescibacteria group bacterium
CACAATGCGCGGCGTTACACGCCTGTTATGCTCCGCGAAGCTCCGCACAACAGACGTTTATGCACCGCTTCGCTACATTTTTATTTTCCCAAAAGCTACCGCTTTTGTTAAAATAAAAACGTTGCATAAACGCCGCGCATTATGTGAAATAATTTTTTTCTTATCTTTATGAAAATGTTAATACTTACTTCCAGTGGTAGTTTTATCACCGCTAACAATGTAGATGATTTTTTGCCGAAGAAAATTACCGATTGTAAAATCGCATATATTATTACCGCGTCTAGAAAAGTAGATGACACAAGTTATATTGACCGGCATCGGCAAAAAATGAACGAGCTTAACTTCTCCTATACTGAGATTGATATTGCGGGCAAAAACGAGGATGCATTAAAAAAGGCACTTGACGGGCACGATATTGTCATGGTTGAGGGTGGAAACACTTTTTATTTATTAAAGGCTGTTCGTGAGAGCGGTTTTGAAAATGTAATCAAAGACTTAATTGAAAAAGACATAGTTTATATTGGTTCAAGTGCTGGTTCTTACATTGCGTGCCCGTCAATCATAATGGCAACATGGTCAAACCAAGGCTTTGATAGATGCGGAATTACTGACTACACAGCTATGAATTTGGTGCCTTTTTTAATTAAAGCTCATTACACGCCAGATATGAAAGCGATACTAGACGAAAAAGTGAAAGATCTGCATTATCCAATGAGAGTTTTAAATGACAATCAAGCCATTCTAGTTCGTGACGGAGAAGTTCAGCTCTTAGGCGGCAGTGATGAAATAATCATATAAGTTGGTTTTACCACAACGAAAAAAATTACATCACATAACAAAGTATATGAGGTTCAAGAAAAAATGCGTTAATAATTTCCAAAGGTTGCATTTTTTCTTTCACCCAAATTTCGCAAAAAACTATTAAATTTTAAAAGGAATTTTTGCGAAACCTCTCATATACTTAAACGTTATGTACAATCCGTTTTCGCCCTAACTAAGAAAACCTTTTAAACTTTAATCAATCTTTTATGAATATGAACGCAAAAAAATGCATAATAATTCATGGATGCCCCTCTGATGCGGAAAAAGCCATGGATCCAGAAAAGAGAACCTACGATAAGCACTGGATACCATGGACAAAGAAACAGCTTATTGCAAAAGGAATAGAAACGGAAACTCCTCTTATGCCCTCGCCTTGGCAACCTGACTACGAAAAATTCAAAGTTGAATTTGAAAAGTATAATGTTGATGAAAATACAATTTTAGTTGGACATAGTTGCGGTTGCGCCTTTTTGGTTCGCTGGCTTGGCGAAACAAAGAGAAAAATTTTCAAACTCATACTTGTTGCTCCGTGGAAAATCCCTGATAAAAATGATGAATTTAGAAAAAAGTTTTATATTTATCCCATTGATGAAACTATCAAGGAGCGAGTAAAAGAAATCGTCATGTTTACTGCTGATGACGAAGAATATGACGGCAAAGAAAGTTTGAAAATTTTTCATGAAGCGTTGGGCGGCGAAATTGTTGAATTAAAAGGGCGAGGGCATTATTGTTTGAAAGATATGGGAACAGAGGAGTTTCCTGAATTATTAGAAAAGGCTTTGCAATAAAAAACGGGGCATCCATGAATTTGAAACGGGCGAAAACGGACTTGCTCCGCTATCGCTCCGCACCACGCTGCGCTCTCGTTCCGCTATGCTCCACTCGGGGCACATAACACCGAGTATGCGGAAAAAGGCTCGGCTCGCCTTTTTCCCAAATTCGCTTCCGCTAACGCTCCAGCGAACTTCGCATACTTGGATACATTAAGTGAAATTTTAGGTGCTTATTTATTTGCCCACCCAAAGACGTGCTTTTTCCGATAGATTAATATATTCTTTTTTGCATTATAATTAAAAGAGGTCAAAATGAAAGATTACGATTATTCCGTCCAAGCAAAATACTACGATGTTTTGGAAGAAAATCCGGGCGTTGAAGCTTTTAACAAAGTTTTAGATAAATTGCTCAAAAAACACAAAGTCAAAAGTGTTTTTGATATTACTTGTGGGACAGGAGCACAAGCAATTTATCTTCATAAAAAAGGTTACAAAATAACTGCGTCTGATTTTAGTAAAGAAATGGTTGCTATCGCGCAAAAGAAATATCCAAAAATAAAATTCAAACAAGCAGATATGCGCTCAGCAAATTTTGGAAAGTTTGACGCAGTAATTTCAATCTTCAACGCAATTGGGCACTTATCAAAATCGGATTTTCAAAAAGCAATCCAAAACATCTCTAACAATCTCAAAACAAGCGGATTATATATTTTTGATATTTTCAATTTTGATTTTATGAAGAACAATTTTATCCCATATGAATTTATTGATACTTGCAAAGAAGTTGATGGAATAAAATATGTTCGTTTCAATAATAATAAATTTGACAAGAAAAAACAATTAATGACCATGAATCAAAAAACATATATTCAAGAGGGTTTAGATAAACCCCAAATCTTTAGAGATTCATGGGATATGCAAATTTATTCTTCTGAACAATTGAAAAATATTCTTGAAAAGAATGGTTTTGAGATTGTTGAATTTCTAAGCATGGACGGAAAAAAGTTCGATAAAGAAAATAGTTTGTTCATTTTGACCATCGCAAAAAAGAAATAAACGCACGTCTTTTTCCCACCCTAATTTACTGAACCTAAAACTCAAAATCCTTCGGATTTTGGGGACGCTACGCGCTTTCGCCTTCGGCTCACCCTCACTTAACAGGCATTAACAGGAAAATCACTCGGCTCGTGATTTTCCCAAATTGAGTTCTCAGCTCTGTTTCGTTCGCTATCGCTCACTCCACGAGGAGAACTCAACTTCTGTTAATGCCGATGTTATATGACATATTTTTTGAAAAATTTGAATTTAAAGATTTTGTTGTCGTTCTTTAAGAAAAAAAGGAATTTTTGTTTTTTTAATTCGGCAAAAGTCTGAAGCTTTAGGAAACGATATAGGAATATCGTTTATGAAAGCTGAAGATATTTGCGGGGAAAAGATTGATTTTCGGGAGGTGAGGGGTTTTTGGGGGGGGTTTCTAAGTTTCAATTCGCTATACTATCGGAAGTTGGATGTAAAAGTCGGTTCCGGTTTCTTTGTTTCCGTCAATATCATCGTTTTTTGACGTAAACCAAATGCGTCCTCCGCTTCGTTCTATTATTACTTTGGCTATGTACAAACCAAGGCCCGTTCCTTCGGTTTGCATCGTCATGGACGCTTGTGAGCGGTAGAATTTTTTGAACACCTCCGCGCGGTCTTCCGGAGGAATTCCGATTCCCGTATCGCTAATCATTATCTGAGCCATCGGCTTTGTTATTTCCGGATCATTGTCCGGTGACACGTATGAACACTCTATCGACACCGTTCCGCCCTCGGGAGTGTAACGAAGAGCGTTGTCTATTACGTTTTTTAACGCCAAACGTATGTATATGGGGTCTATCTTGACTTTGGAGTGTTGCACGTTTGGACACTGCGACACGAGACTTATACCGTGCGCTTTAACATACGAATCGTATTCGGTCGTAATGCTCATAACAAGCTCCGGAACATACGCGGTTCTCGCGACAAAGTTAAGCTTATCATGCTCGAGTTGTTCTATTATAAGCAAATTATCAACAAGCCTTATCATTCGCTCATTAGCTTGTTGAATGTCCAACAGATAGTCCTGTTGGCGAGGTTCTATTTTTCCGGCTTGACCGGAAAGCAACAAATCAACATACCACTTGATACCCGTAAGCGGGGTTCTGAGCTGGTGAGAAACTATTGTCACAAAATCAACTCCGTGTGATTGTTTTAATTGAGGGGCGTACGCGACCGAAGATTGCGGTTTGTCTTCTTTCGGAGCGGACGGTGATTTATTCGAATCAATATCATTCTTGTCCGCGTGTTCGGAGTCCGAGATTTCGTCATCAGTGTTTTTACCGACATCCGAGGTCGGTCTTTCGCTCTGAGAACTTGCCGTGTCAATGCCAGAATATATCGGACGCACTTCTTCCGTTTGGGTTTTAATATCCTGAGAATCATCTTGCGTTTTTTGCCCGTTCGCATTTTGCGCGTTTCCGGATTGCCTCGGAATTACATATCTGGTATTAACAGGCGATGACGCAAACGCGCCGTCGCTGTCTGCGGTAATGGCAACGTCCGGAACCTCTTCCGTCACGGGTCCTCTATGCGTATTTGGAAGAGGATTCGAATTTAATCGATTTTTACCTTTTTTGTCTATCCGTTTTTTGTCGAACATATAAAAACACAGACCGCCGTTTATTGCGGTATATAACTTATGTTACGGATTCGCGGTTTTTTACTCATTGTTCGAGAGTCTCAGCGACTTTGGTCGCAATTTCATCCAGAGACATGTCTGATTTGACAAAATAACCCTGAGCGCCAAGCTCAACACCCTCCGAGATGCTCTCTTGGTCCGAAAGATTGGTCAAAAGCAATACCGGAATGTTTTTTGTCGGCTCAAAATTTCGCATTTCTCTTAACACGTCCAACCCGTTTTTTTTGGGCAACAATATATCAAGCAATACAATATCCGGATTGTGTTCTTTTATAGATTTTGACGCTTCATCCCCGTCCATCGCGACAAAAACTTCATACCCGGCCTCCTTCAAGGTGAATTGAATTGTTTTCAATAGAATCTGTTCATCCTCAACGACAAGAACTTTTTTAACGTCTGACATAAGAGTCTTGAGTTTAATTTGATTAAAAAATCATATCAAGCGAAATTATTATACCACTACACGTCGAATCTAACAACTTCACCCTCGCGGACCTCATGTTCCACTGAATTATGATTATCGGTTTTATTCACTTGTTTTTTGTTATCAACGTCCCTAAACTTTACGGGTTTTTGCTTAACAAGACTCTCAAGAGATGTTTCTTCAAAATCACTTTCAACATTCACGTCATCTTTTGATTCAACACTCACGTCTTCCGATTGCTTCATTTCGACATCTTTTGGAATAATCTCTGATATTGAGGATTTTGCCGGCGGTATCGCAACATCCGCGCTTTCTTTGTCTGTTTTTTCGTCATACTCATTTACGACGTCCGGCAAGTTCTCATATGAAGATTCGACCTGTTTGCCGTCTTTTGATTTTGCGTTACGATCGGTCGACTCGTCTGAAGAGTCTTTTTTTATATTTAATTTTTCCAATTTTGACGAATCTATCTCCCCCGCTTTGAATTTCTTAAGGCAATCTTTACAGAATACATTTCTATTCTTGTCAGGAACGAATGAAACTTGCAATGCATTTTTGCAATTATCGCACACAACATCAAATAATTCTTTTTCGGACTTTTTGTTTTTCGTTTCTTCGTGCTCGAAAGCTTCTTCGTCTTCAGGTATTCCCATGTTTCCAGCCGTGCTTTTGGCGAGGGAATCCGGTTTGAGCCATTTTATTATTTTGTATTCAACGTCTTCTCTCGGTCGCGCGTATCTTTCCCTTGACACTCTGAGTATCTTCTGTCTGTTTTCGGCGTAATTCGAACCTTCGCTAATCGGCGGCAACGTCTGAGCGGTAAACGGTTTTGACGCGACTCCGTCTATCATGAGTTTTAAACATATTTGTATTTTCCCGAGATTTACAAGATCGACGGATTGTATATACGGTTTGAATTCCTTTTCCAATTCCTCGGCGTCTTCCGCTCCAACGCGAAAAGACATTATCGTACCCACATTTCCGAACACGGCCCCCCTCACCTCGTCGCTCAATTGCGCCATGTATTGATGTGCCAATATCAAATTGAGTCTATACTTGCGCGCTTCGGACAATATGTGCGCGAAACTCTCCGTGCTGAAATTTTGGAACTCATCAACATAAAGAAAAAAATCGCGCCTTTGGGATTCCGGAATATCCACTCTGGACATTGCGGCAAGTTGTATTTTGGTAATCATCATCGCTCCGAGCAACGCGGACGCGTCCTCTCCTATCTTCCCTTTTGATAAATTCAAAATCAGTATTTTGCCATTGTCCATTATGTCTCTAAGGTCGATTGTGGATTTTGGTTGTCCCACTATGTTTCGGATAATGGAAGACGAGAGAAACTGACCGACTTTATTTTGTATGGGCGCTATCGCTTCGGTACGAAAACGGTCGTTGTAATTTGCAAATTCTTCGGTCCAAAAAGACTTGACTATGGGGTCTTTTACTCTCGAGACTATTTTTTTGCGAAAAGTTTTATCGACAAGCATTCTAGTAATACCAAGAAGCGTGTTTCCCGGAACCTCGAGCAACGCCAGTACCGTGTTGTTTAGGATGTATTCCATGCGCGCCGACCACAAATTCGCCCATATTTTAGTAAATACGCCCATAAGCCCGGAGGCGACAAGGTGCTTTTGCTCATTCGCCACGCTCTCCAAAATGTTGAACGCGAACGGGAAATCCAAATCCGAAGGATCAAAATACACAACGTCATTGATTCGGTTGGACGGAATAAAATCCAGAATACGATCTGCCGTATCCCCGTGCGGATCGACATACGCGAGACCGTGGCCGTTGCGTATGTCCTGAATCACCATATTCTCGAGCAAGGTAGTCTTCCCCATTCCTGTCTTTCCAACAATATACATGTGTCGTCGCCTGTCATCGGTACGTATACCAAACTTCCTGCGCTGATTGCGATAGTTGGTTTCGGCGAAAAATGTTATGTCTTGCGTAGAGTTGAGAGTGCGGTCCATAGTGTATATAATATACCATATCTTTGAAGGTTTTTCAATTATAAAAACCCTCATTTAAGAGGGTTTTTACGGAATTGATTCGATTAATTCATGCTCGAGCGCTCAATTGTCTTATTCTCTCTTATCGAATCTATTGATGGTTTCAAACCTTGATTGTTATTCGACTCCGGTTCGGAATCGGATTCTTTCGGATTATCCATATCTTCAGTTCTTCCATTTTCACCGACGGACATCTGAGACTCGGATTGCGAAACGGGTTTGTTTGAGCTCGGTTTTTTCATGCGATCTTGTATGACAACAAACAAACCAACTTCTTCGGATACTCGATACGCTTTTTGCAAAAAGGCAAACGCTCCGACATAATCTTCGTTCTCAATCGCTTGTTTGGCGACTTTTTGCAAGCGTTCCGCGGCCGCATAGCGTTTCAGTATATAAGAATGCGTTTTCGAATCCGCGAACTCAGCGGATTTATCCACCAGTTTGCGATTAACGTTCATTCTAGTTTCCACGTTATCCGACAAAGCTTTTATGTTTTCAATCGTCATCAAACTTTCGTCCCGAATCAATTCACCTTCCAATTCCCCTCTGGCGGATACGGATTTTGTCGTAATTTCGTAAAGCGCAGATTTTATATATTGAAAACCTTCGATTGATCTGTCGTCTTCCACCATTTGAGATATTGCCGCATTATACGCGCGCGCGATAATCTCATGCGTGGTTCTCGGCTTTAACGCTTTCATTGCTCCTTCTTTTTCTTCTATTTCCGATATACTCTTGTCTATATCAAAACTTACCGAAAGAATTTCGTTTCCAATATATTCTGCTTCTTTTTCATTTAACTTTTCTTCCAAAATCATATCAACGGCGTCTTGAAGCCTGCGTTCGAGTAATTCGAATTTCCAATACAAACTTCCCTTTTTGGCGACTTTGACAAACGACCATAAGCGCTCGTTTACAACTCTTTTGAAAGGGTATAATCTCTGACCCGGAAGAGTTTCTTCCGCGACAAAAATTATCGAAACCAAAAATATCGAAAACAAAACAAGTATTGCTCCAGCGTGTTTTTTCATAACAAATTCCAAAAAACGGTGTAAAAATGAATGTGAACGTCAATAACCATAGCAAAATCCCGATAAAAATCAATGCGTGAAAACCAATCGTCAACAAGAGTGTCTTAGCGCTTTGTTAATTATGCCCTCATTATCGGGGTGTGAATTATTGAAAACAATATTATCGATATCTTTAATCGGAATCCATCGCGCTTGTTTCATGTATTTTTTCTCTCGAGGTTCAAGGTATTCGGCAGACAATTTTCCGCCGATTACCGAGCATTCAAAAAACATGGCTATCGCATTCCAGCCGACATCAATGTTCATGGGAGAGTAAAACATTGATTGGCATTCAACGATATCGCCAACTCGCACATCAAGTCCCGTTTCTTCTTTGCATTCTCTAATCAAAGCATCCTTAATTGATTCGTGTATCTCGACCCCGCCACCAGGGAAATCATAACCACCATCTTTATATGCGGACATCAAAATTTTGTCATCTTGAATGATAATTCCGTATACCGAAGGTCTGAACACAATATTAGACACGCTCATTTCGCGAGCATTTCCGTGCTTATCGACACATGTCACTTCTTTTATCGGATTCATATCAAAAAGTAAAAATCAAAAACTTCTAAGTTTAAGATTGCTTTGCATAATTCTTTTTAAAGTAATTCGGAATCAGTCCGATGAACCCGATACGGGTTATCGATAAATAAGCAAAATCAAACTCAATAAAGCCGTCCGCCCACCGGAGCTTCCCGCTCGGGTTTTACAAGAACGACATTTCCATCTATGCCGGGTACTCCAAGGGTCAAAACTTCGGATTTGTGCGGGCCGATTTGTTTCGACTTAAAATTGACAACACACAAAACATGCTCATCAACACGATCAACGTCATCATAATTCGGAGTCAACCGAGCCAGTGACTTTTTCTTGCCGATTTCATCGCCCAAGTCGATAATGAGAATATGAGAAGAAAATTTACCTTCCGGAAATTTCTCAACACTCACAATCCGACCTACACGAATATCAACCTTTTCAAAATCCTTGTACTCTATGGTATCACTTCCCATGACATTTCTTATACTTTTTACCACTTCCGCATGGACAGGGATCGTTTCTTCCGACTTTTTTATCGCCGTCAATCGGCGCTTCTTTTACGCCTTCGACTTTCTTGGCCAGCTTCGTAACCGCAGATGACCCTGCCGGTTGCGTGTTCGCTTGCGCGCCGAAGTTTGACGGAAGAGTTCCCGATACCGCTCCAAACTGTCCATGGCCTTTTTCTAACGTTTTTTGCGCGCCCGAAAAAGTAAGGTTGCCATCCTCTTCGCGACGTTGCGGAAACGAACTTACTCCAACGACTTTGTAAACCGAATATACGACTTGTTTTCGTATGCTGTCCTGCAACAAATTAAACATTCTATATGCCTCGCGCTTATATTCGACTAAAGGATCTCTTTGTCCGTATCCTCGCAATCCTATTCCTTGCCTGAGATGGTCCATCGCGTCAAGGTGTTCAATCCACAATGTATCTATCGATCGAAGCAGAATTGCGGTCTCAATCGCCGCTAACTCAGGTGAAGTTCGAACATGCTCGACACCCGTATCGCCCGAAACCGCTTTTGAGTCCTTCGAGTCCGGCTTATCGCCCTGATTTGAATCCCGATGTTTTATAACGGATTCCGTCAGGCTTGTTTCCTTGTTGTTCGATTCGTCAATGTCTTGAAGTCGCTCGCCTTCATCCTCGGAATTTAAGAAATTTCTTTTCAGATTTTGATATTGGGATTCGGCGTTGCGAATCAAATACTCGATTACAGCCTCTCTGCCTTTGAGCTTTTTACCGTCTTTTTCGACTTTTTCGTACATGTCTTGCAAATCAAGACGCACATCAATCGGAAGAGGCATGATTGTGTCGATTGTTTCGTATATTTCGTCTATATTCCAGTCCGACTCGCTCTCCGCCCGCGTGTGAAAATTAACAATCTCGCCTATTTCATCATGAATCATTTTCATTATGCGCTCTTCGTTTGTCATTGACCCTTCTTCGGATTTTCCTTCCGCAGAAATCAATATTTCCTGTCGTTGCCTGTAAATCGTGCTTCGATGTTTGTTTATCACGTCATCGTACTGAACTATGTGCTTTCGAACGTCAAAGTTATGCCCCTCCACCTTTTTCTGCGCGCTTTCTATGGACTTTGATATGAGTTTGTGTTCTATAGGCATATCTTCCGGAACGCCGAGTCTTTCCATTACGTTTTTCATCCGGTCCGAACCGAATATCCGCATCAAATCATCTTCCGTTGATATGTAAAATTGAGACGACCCGGGGTCTCCCTGTCTCCCGGCGCGCCCTCGCAACTGATTGTCTATGCGACGCGATTCATGGCGCTCTGTTCCGATAACGTGCAAACCTCCAAGTCCCTTTACGGTTTCATAAAGCTCTTCATCGAACGGACTGCCCCCAAGCATAATATCCACACCGCGACCCGCCATGTTTGTCGCAACGGTCACCGCCCCCACTCTTCCGGCTTGCGCTATGATTTCCGCTTCTCTTTCGTGGTTTTTTGCGTTAAGTATTTCATGCGGTATATTCGCGGCTTTCAACAAAGAACTGAGTTTTTCGTTTTTCTCGATGGAAGCCGTTCCAATCAAGACCGGTTGCCCTTTTTCGTGTCTTTTTTTCACCTCTTGTATAACGGCGTTGAACTTGCCTTTTTCGCTCTTGTAAATAACATCGGGCTTATCTATTCGAGCTATTGGCTTGTTGGTTGGAATCACCATAACGGACAATCCGTATATCTTCGCGAATTCTTCTTCTTCCGTTTTTGCGGTACCCGTCATTCCGGATAGTTTTTCGTACATTCTGAAATAATTTTGGAATGTAATGGAGGCCATTGTGACCGATTCTTGTTGTATGGCAAGTCCCTCTTTCGCTTCAAGAGCTTGGTGCAATCCATCGGAAAAACGACGACCATACATGAGTCGACCCGTAAATTCATCAACGATTACCAACTCTCCTTCTTTCACCACATAATCTTTGTCTTTCTTGAACAAAGTGTGCGCTTTGAGAGCTTGTTCCAAATGATGAACCTGTCTTATACCGCCTTCGGCGTAAAGATTTTCAACTCCCAACGCTTTTTCAACTTTTCGTATACCTTCTTCGGTCAAAGTGGACGCTCTCATCTTTTCGTCTATGTTGTAATCCACTCCCTCGGACAGAGTCGGAATAATCCTTGCGAACGTTTGATACATCTGAGCCGCTTCTTGCGCGGGTCCCGATATTATGAGGGGTGTTCTGGCCTCGTCTATCAGTATAGAATCGACTTCATCCACAATTGAATACACCAAACCGCGTTGCACTTGTTCACTCAGCGATTGCGCCATGTTGTCTCGCAAATAATCAAACCCGAACTCGTTGTTTGTGCCGTAAGTTATATCGCACGCATAAGCTTCTTTTCTGGTTGACTCTCTTAAGTTATCTTCGTTGACATCAACATGAGCTTCGTTGGCATTGTCATCGTGCTCGCTTTCCGGAGAATAAACATAAGATTTTCCCTGTTGCTGTATGCACGAAGTGGTCATGCCGAGAGCATGGTATACTTTTCCCATCCAGCCCGCATGCAGGCGAGCAAGATAATCATTGACCGTAACCAAATGCGCTCCCTTGCCGGTCAGCGCGTTAAGGTACAACGGCAATGTCGCCGCGAGCGTTTTACCTTCACCCGTACGCATTTCAGCGATACGACCCTTGTGTAGCACTATTCCGGCAAGAACCTGCACGTCATAATGTCTTTGCCCTATGGTCCTGCCAGCGGCTTCACGAACGGTTGCAAACGCCTCCGGCAACAAATCATCAAGCGTTTCTCCTTCAGAAAGGCGTTTTTTGAATTCGTCGGTCTTCGCTTTAAGTTCATCGTCCGACAGTTTCTTAATTTTCGGCTCAAAATCGTTTGTTTTTTCCACATACGCGCCAAGACGTTTTAATTCCCTGGCATTCGGATCTTTGAACAGTTTGTCTATAAATTTCATAAAAATCTCAATAAAACAGACCACACGTACCAATTGTGCGGTAATACAAACTCAGATTACCACGACCCTCATCTATAGGCAAGGTCGCTTGATTTATGGTATAATTTGCACATGTTGCAAGATAAAGAAATCAAAAAAATACTGATAGAGGACAAAATCGTAACCGAATCTCAATTCAAAAAACTCGCCTTGGCCGCCAAGAAAGAGAAAAAGGATTTAGAGACCTATATAATAGAAAACAAGACGATTGACGAGACGGACCTTTATCAGAAATACGCTTTGGCGCATGATTATAAGT
The DNA here is from genome assembly GCA_015485695.1 of Patescibacteria group bacterium. Taxonomy (GTDB): domain Bacteria; phylum Patescibacteriota; class Patescibacteriia; order WFTA01; family S139-112; genus S139-113. Next base: position 12,094 of record WFTB01000018.1, read on the forward strand.
TCATAGAACTTAAAGAACACGCGATAAGGCAAGATATCTTAAATCTCGTACCTGAGCCTATTGCTTTGAATCATGAAATAATAGCATTTGACGCGGATAAAGAAACCGTAAAACTCGCAACTCTCGATCCGGGAGATTTGCAAACGCAAGAATTCATCAAAAAAAAGACCGGACTTAACGTAGATGTTTATCAGACAACTCCGTCTCAATTTCGCAAAGTATTCAAGCAATACCACAAAAGCTTGCAAACCGAATTCGAAAATTTGACAACGCAAGTGGAAGGGGCCGGCGAAGATGACAAACTAAAGCTCGAAGAGCTGGCTTCCGATTTGCCCGTTGTACGAATCATAGACTCAATGCTCGAATACGCGATTTTCCAGGAAGCGTCGGACATACACATAGAACCCGCCGCGGACCAGGTTGATGTCAGAATGCGAGTCGACGGAATCTTGAGAAATATAATGACGCTCCCAAAGCAAATTCAACCCGGTTTAATCGCCCGCATCAAGATATTATCCAACTTGAAACTCGACGAGCACAGATTACCCCAAGACGGCAGATTCAAAATCGAAACCGAAGAATACAAGATATCGTTCCGTGTTTCCATAATACCCGTATTCGACGGAGAAAAAGCGGTTATGCGCTTGCTGAACGAATCGGCAAGCATATTGACTCTGGAACAGCTGGGCTTTCAGAAACTTGCGTTCGAAAAAGTGAAAAGAAACATCGAAAAGCCCCACGGGATGATTCTTGTCACCGGTCCGACCGGAAGCGGGAAAACCACGACGCTTTACACGATACTGAACGTACTCAATACTCCGGAGGTAAATATAACAACTGTGGAAGACCCGATTGAATACAGAATGCCGAGAATAAACCAATCTCAAGTGAATCACAAAATCGGCTACACTTTTGCCGCGGGCTTGCGCGCGTTTTTGCGACAAGACCCGGACATAATCCTGGTCGGAGAAATCCGCGACACGGAAACGGCGGAAATCTCCGTGAACGCGGCAATGACGGGACACTTGCTACTTTCAACCCTGCACACCAATGACGCGCCCACCGCTTTGCCGCGTCTTCACGAAATGGATATACCCTCGTTTTTGGTGGCGACAACCGCAAATGTTATAATCGGCCAAAGACTCGTACGTCGAATATGTATGAACTGCATATACTCCTATAAGCTGGAAAAAGAAGACATGAAAGAAATAGAATATCAATTCGACATAAAAGAATTGTTGCAAATATTATCCGATGTCGGCTCCATATCGTCGACCAAAACCAATCTGTCTTCATTGTTATTCTACAAAGGCAAGGGTTGTAACAAATGCAATAACACCGGATACAAAGGCAGAATAGGAATATACGAAGTTTTGGAAGTTGACAATGAGATATCGGATTTGATAATCAAAAAAGCCACAGCCGATGACTTGAAAAAAGTCGCAATCAAAAAAGGCATGATAACAATGTCGCAAGACGGGTTCATAAAAGCCAAAAACGGAATCACCACAATAGAAGAGATATTGAGAGTGACTCAAGAATGACACAATATACTAACACTAAATCTAAATCATCGAGTTACCGGTCAATCGAACACGGGAGCAAGCAAGCATCTTTTCGATAATCATTTTAATTTTTGAAAAATGGCAAGAACAATCAAAAAACCCTCATCGCCGGAACAAGAAAGGATGGATAACCTTGAAGGTAAAAAACGAGCGAGTTTTGACGTCGATTTGTCGCGTTTTCAAAAAATAAAAACAAAAGAAAAAATAATATTTACGAAAAACCTCCAAGTGATGTTAAAGGCCGGGTTATCGATTTCGAGCGCAATGAACACTCTAACCGCGCAGACAGACAATCTGAGATTCAAACGCGTAATCGCTCAGATTCACTCCGACATAGAGAAAGGAACGACATTTGCGACCGCGCTTAAAAAACACCAAAAAATATTCGGCGATCTTTATATAAGCATGATAGAATCCGGGGAGTTGTCCGGAACACTTGAAGACACGCTCGACTATCTTCAACTTCAAATGAAAAAAGATTCGGAATTGGTCGCCAAGGTTCGCGGAGCCATGATTTATCCGTCAATAGTCGTCGTCGCCATGGTCGGAATAGGAATAGCCATGATGGTTTTCGTAATTCCCAAATTGGTGGGAATATTCGATGAACTTAAAGCCGAACTTCCCGCGCCAACAAAGGTTCTTATATCCATAAGCAATTTTCTGACAAACAACGGCCTGCTATCTGTCGTAATCGCGATCGCAGTTATTGCCGGAATAAAAATAGTATACAGCACGGGACCTGGCAAACGTTTCTTTCATTTATTGTTCTTAAAAGCCCCCATACTCGGGCCCATAGCGCATAAAATAAACGTCGCGAGAATGTCGCGCACACTGTCTTCATTGATTAAAACAGATTTGCCGATTATGAAGAGTCTTAGCATAACTTCAGAAACTCTGGGCAATGTGCATTATAAAAAAGCGATGGAAGACACCATCGAACAAGTCCAAAAAGGAATACCAATCGCCGAAGCCATACAAAAATATCCCAATTTGTTCCCTCCAATGGTTGTTCAGATGATTATAGTTGGAGAGCAATCCGGTCAAGTCGATGAAGTTTTGGGGGAAGTCGCTCATTTTTATGAAGAAGAAATAGACCAAACCATGAGCGATCTTCCGCAAATAATAGAGCCCCTGCTTATACTCGTACTCGGCGCAGGTGTGGGCGCCATGGCGGTGGCGATAATAATGCCGCTTTATTCTCTTTCGGAAAGCATTTAATCCGCGTAACATGGGCGAAATCAGCTAAAAGAAAAACCCGCCGTTGGGCGGGTTTTGGGATTTTACGGCCTGCAGGCTTTGCTCAGTACATACTTTATTTGGCTGACAAGATAGACCTCTTATACGACCCCAAATTATCAAGAGCAACGCCCGTGCCCAAAGCCACGCAAAGCATCGAATCTTCCGCTCTGTACGACGGCACCCCTGTTGCTTGCGTTAGCAAGGTGTCCATGTGTCTGAGATTTGACGTGCCACCCGAAAGTATCATTCCCTTCTCTATCACATCAGCGGAAAGCTCCGGAGGAGTGTTGAACAACACTCCCTTTACAGAATTTATGAGTAATTCCAAATCGGATTGTATGGCTTCCGTAACATCGTCCGAAGTTACAGTTATCGTCCTTGGCAAACCGGTGACCATGTCTCGTCCGCGCACTTCCATTTGCATCGGATTTTTCATGTAAATTGCGGAACCGACATTAATCTTTATATCTTCGGCAGTCCTCTCTCCAACCGCCATATTATATTTTCGACGTATATAATCCGTAATAGCTACATCAAGACGCGTGCCACCTATGCGCGCCGAAGTGTTATAAACTATTCCTCCAAGAGAGATTACGGCGATTTCGGAAGTACCGCCCCCCATCTCGACAATCATGTGTCCCGACGCCGATCCTATCGGTATGTTCGCTCCAATGGCCGCCGCAACCGGCTGTTTTATTATGTACGCGGCCTTCGCTCCCGCGCTCATTGTGGCGTCAATCACCGCTCGTCGCTCGGTTGAGGTTATACCGCCTGGAACAGCAATCATCACTTCAGGACGAGTAAACCTCCATCCGCCGATTGCTTTATTGATAAAATACCTAAGCATCGCTTCGGTCGTTTTGTAATCCGCTATAACTCCGTCTTTTAAAGGACGCAATGCGACAATTGTGTCCGGAGTTCTTCCAAGCATTTCTTTTGCAACGTCTCCGACAGCCAAAACTTTTTTATCCGTGGTCGAATAAGCCACAACTGACGGTTCATTGATTACAATACCTCGTCCCGGTACATGGACGAGGGTGTTTGTTGTTCCAAGATCTATTCCTATCTTTTTTACTAACATAATCGAGAAATTCCCCTAAAACACAACACGAACACGGGCGTAACACACACCTTAATAACCGACTAACACTACCACAAAAGTATATTTCTGTCAAAACGAGAAACGTATTTATGGTTTTTTTATGTGAGGGCGATCAAGTCGAGTCTTGCGCCCGAAAATCTTCGAATATCAACGAAAAATCAAAGTCTATATCCTTGCGCAAGCACAACTCAAATCAATTCATGCAAACAACGAAAACACCCGACGAATTCGAAAATCGCTCAAAAGCATTTCACGATTGCATCATATTATTCATATCCGCGTCCTTTGCTTCCGCTTCAAGGTACTTTATCAACGCTCTTATGTTCTCCTGTTCGCTTTCTATTTTTTCAATGACTTGTTCGGTGGCGTATATCGGAGAATCTGATCGCACCGCAAGAGCGAGGGCGTCCGAAGGGCGACAGTCTCTCTCGATTATTTGCTCCCCCCTGTGAATTATCAGCTTCGCCATGAAAGCACCTTCTAAAACATCCGTTATGACGACCTTGTCTATTCGCGCCGTAAAGTCGTCTTCTATTATCGATCTGACAAGGTCCGCCGTGGTTGGACGCGGAGATGGCAGTCTCTGCCAACCTATGATAATGGACTGAGCCTCCAGAAACCCTATAACCATTGAGATAATAAACATATCGTCTTCATCCGCCAAAAACAAAGTCGGCACCTTGTGTTTCGGGTGCATGTATACCGCCCTTATATTTACTCGAACAAGATTGTCTGACATTGCATTCATGAAAAGATTTTACTTTTATGCGAGAGCTCAGAATAAGTTGATGATTTTTTTTATTGTGTTTTTCAAGTTATGATCCCTTTCGACCATTGATATCAACTGAACTCTTATATTGCGAAGTTGTTCATCCGTCGCCCCGTGAATATCCGATATTTTCTGAGCCAAAGCGTGTGAATCTCCGGGCGGAAACATCAATTCATCAAGGTCTCCAGAAAAAAGCGATTTGAACGCCTCATTGGAAGTTAATGGAACGACCCCGGCAACCATCGCCTCCAATACGGCTTTATCAAGCGAGCCCGTATCGGACGCATTCACGAAAATGTCGGCGCAATTCAATATTCCGGGTATGTCTTTGTGCTGTTTTGGACCAACGAATTCAACTACATTTTCCAATCCAAGGCTTTTTACGAGTTTTTTGAGTTCATTCAAATAATTTTCATCCTTATCAAGAGCCGGCGCTCCGACAATGGTCAAATTTGGAAGTAATTTGTATGTATTTGCCAAAAAATCAATCGATTTTATTATGGTTTCAAGTCGTTTTGCCGGCGATATTCTACCTATTGTCAAAATATTTATCGCATTTGCATTATTGATTCGCGACTTGTGAGATGATATCTTTAACCGTTCGGTCGGTATCGCGTGCCCGACGATATGAACGGGTAAATCCGTTTCCATTCGAAAGCTTTTTTTCGATGCCGTAACATATCCGGATACCCACCTTCGAGTTTTAAGAAGCTCCTTGTCTACGGACCTGTGCATATACCAAAGAAGCAGTTTCTTATCAAATTTCGAAGTTACGGGCCCTGCCAGATTCGCGTATAACGGCATCATGTGAACAAAAACTCCGTCGACATTCGGAACCAACTCATTCAGAAGTCTTTTGTATGTAAAATATTTTTTTAATTTTCCTCCTCCTACGAATCTGATGTCGATGTTTTTCGCGAGCCCTTCTTTGCCTCCATCTTGCATGGATATCACGTACAAATGACTCAAATTATTCGCAAACTCATTTATCCAGTCCACGAAAAACCCCATGCGATCGTCATGAACATCCACCTTTCGCGTTATTATTAGCAGTTTCATATACAATATGGAAAAAACATTGCAAAAATTGTAAAAGCTACGGAAACATTGAGCATGAAACAAGCAAAAATCTTATCGCGTCGCCACGCGTTTCCAGAACTTTATGAATTTTTTAACACTTATTTCAGCGTCATATTTGCGAAGCACTATCTTGCGAGCCGACTCTCCAAAACGCGTTCTTAATTTCTCGTCGCTTAAAAGCTCCATTACCCTGTCGGCGATTTGCTTTGCATCCCCTATGTCAGCCAAATATCCGGTCTTTCCATCTCGCACTATGCTCTTCGCGCCTATTGTTTTTGTGGATACCACCGGCTTTCCCGAAGCTCCCGCGTGAATCAACACCTTACCGAGACTTTCCGAATCTGAAGTCAATACAAACAAATCACACACTCTGTAATAAGCGACCGTCTCTTCGTACGCCATGCTACCCAAAAATTCCACGTTTTTTGTCAAACGTTTTTTCTTCACTTCGGCTTTTAATTCATCTTCAAGTTCTCCGGTTCCGATTATCAGCAAAATAACATTGTCGTATTTTTTCTTGACCGTCTTTAAAACGTCAAACAAAAGAGGGAAATTTTTCACTTTGGTCAACCTGCCACTGGTCAATATAACTCTCTTGCCGGAGTATTTTTTACGCAACATGGAAATCTTATCAACTCGTTCTTTGGCAAATATGGCATGATCCGTCGCTGTCGGTATCACTTCTATGGGCCCGTCGTATCCCAAGTTTTTGAATTTTCTTTTTACCTCTTGAGACACAACTCTGAGCCCGTCAGACCGCAAGAGAGAATACTTAATCACAGGCAATAATATTCTGTGAGATATGTTTTTTTTCATCTCGGGAGAATCAATGCCGTCGGAATGAAAAGTAACTATGTACGGTATATTGAATATTTTTTTTATCAAATACGCCGATGGAGCGGTAATATCCTGCGAGACGACCAAATCGATTCCTTCGTGTGAAATTATATTTTTCGCATATCTTACCATACAAAGCAATCTGCCCACGCGTATGTCGCAATTCGTCGGATACACATCAACATTATCCGAAAGTTTCGTGTGAAAAAAACCTTTCGGTGAGGATACGATTATGTTGAGATGTTCGATCAATTCTCCGTATTTTCTGTGTCTTGCTATCGTATCTCCTTGTATACCAAACTTGCCCGCAATTTGTTCTCCCAAAAGAGTTTTATCCAATGAAAGCATTAATACGCGCATATTTATAAATTTAATAAAAACTCAACGCCAAAATTATATAATTAAAAATCGGTTTTTTAGCACGAAATTCATCCAGAATAACAATAAAATTAGGTTTGTCGAGAAAAAACGTATAAACAAAGTTACGACTCATCACGTGTAATAAGCATAGCATATCCTACTTGTTTGGGCTAAATGGTGAATTACGCCATTTCCAAAAATATTTGAGCCAAGACACAATATGATGCCAAGTTGTTTTTTTGCGAAGACTCATCAAACCGAGATGATGTCCTGAAAGACGATGAGGAAAGTGAATCACATTGGAGCTTGGGACATACCAGACTCCCAACCCGTACTCATGAACCCGACGGCACAAATCCGTATCCTCAAAAAAAAGAAAAAATCTTTCATCGTATCCTCCTATTGCGTCAATTAAATCCCTCCTTGCAAGAAACGCCGGACCAAAAACCCAATCAACCAGAGACGGTCTGTCCTGAGGTATTGTGTCAACAACGTACTTTTCAAGATACTCTTTGCCCCTATTGGTCTTTCCGAGGAAAGTTCTTCGATAAAACGGCATTAAAAAATTAGGAAACTTATGAACGGACACTTGGTGCGTTCCGTCCGGATTTATTATTTTTGGGGCGATAATTCCGGCTTTTGGATTTTTTTCTGCAAACTCTATCAATTCCAGTATGGAATTTTCCAAAACAATTCCATCCGGGTTTAGAATCATGACATACTTTCCGACAGACGTCTTAATGCCAGCATTGTTACCCGCGCCCATTCCAACGTTTTTTTCAAGTCCTATGAATTTAATCTTGCCTCCGAATTGTTCGTCAAGCATATTCTTGACACCGTCGTTCGATCCGTTGTCAACGACTATAATCTCGTATTCATCAGGTAGCTTTGAATCCAAAACACTCCTCACACATTCTCTTGTGAGATTTTTGGATTTGTAATTCAGTATTATTATGCTGAGAGTCATCTTATGCTTTCATATCCTCCGCGAACGCCCTTTTTGGAAAGAACTATTTGCCAAAGATTGTTTTTTCTAGCTCGAAACGACCCGGCGCATACAAGCAAATAGTATTTCCACATGCGATAAAAAGTTCCGTTTACTCGGTCTTCGTATTTATCTTTAAGCTCATGCCAATGATTGTTAAAATTTTCGAACCACGCCATGAGCGTTTTATCATAATAAGCTCCGAAATTGTGCCAATCTTCCATGACAAACAATTCTTCCATCGATTTTGCTAGTTGTTTTATCGACGGAATCATCCCGTTCGGAAAAATATATTTTTCTATCCACGGGTCCGTCATCAAAACGGACTTATTATTGCCTATAGTGTGAAGTAAAAACAATCCGTCATCGCTCAAACATCGATGCGCAACTCGCATGAATTTGCCGTAGTTCCTGTATCCGACATGCTCTATCATGCCCAATGATACCACTCTGTCATATACACCTTTGACGTCCCTGTAATCCTGAATTTTTATTTCTATAGGCAGGTTCGCGCACATCTCTCGCGCAAGCTTCGCTTGTTCCTTGGATACCGTAACTCCAACACCTTTCGCTCCGTATTTTTCAGCGGCGAATTTCAGGAAACTCCCCCATCCGCATCCTATGTCCAGAACGCTCATACCTTCTTTGAGACCTATTTTTCGACACACCAAATCCAATTTGTCCTCTTGCGCTTGGTCCAAGTTTTTGGCGTTTTTCCAATAACCGCAAGTGTATACCATTCTGGAATCGAGCATCGCGCGATATAAATCATTGCCTATATCATAATGCCTTTGCCCGACCTCGAAAGCCCTGTTCTTTTTTTGTTTATTCAAAATCGCCGAATAAGCAACCAGAATAATAATAGCGGGCGTGACTCGCACTTTTTTGTACAAATCCGCGCCGATAACACGATCAAAAAACTCATCGAGCTTACACGCGTCCCACCAGCCTTTCATATAGGATTCTCCGAGTCCGATCGACCCTCTTGTTACCAGATTTCTATAAAAGCGATTATCGCGCACCTGAATATCCCACGGACGCGTTCCGTTTATTCTCACATCCGCATGCTCCAAAGTTTCTCTCACCATTTGTTTCGCGTTCAACATACGATTAAATATTCACATGTTCCAAAAATACGGAGAAACAGCCAAAAACCGGCAAAAAATCCACTTTATGACGATATTTGGTCGTTTATAATTCAAAGCAAACCAAACAAGCCGATTATATCCATACAAACGAATAATATCACTTATTCCTGTTTACAACAAATTCATGAATAACAAAAACGGCATCAAAA
>WFTB01000019.1 GCA_015485695.1 Patescibacteria group bacterium
TGACTCCGGCGCACTTTAGAGCTCGAGCGGCGTCGCCGATTGTGGCTCCGGTTGTCATAACATCATCAACGATGATTACCTCATCGGGTATTTCACCGATATTGTCCGGAACCGAGAACACATTCGACATATTGGAAAGTCTTGCGCTTTTTGACAGCCTGGCTTGAGGATTTGTGTTCCGTGTTCTAATCAACAAATCTTCTCTAACTTTAACCGGATACTCCCTTGAAATCTCGAGCGCCATAAGCGACGATTGATTATATCCCCTCTCCCACAACCTCCTTTTGTGCAAAGGTACGGGTATAAGAGTCGTTTGTTCGCTCAAAAAACGAATATAAACAGTTGGTGTGTTTTCTATTCTTGATACAATTATACGAGAAAAAACCTCCGCCATCGAACGCGCGTTGTGATATTTGAATAAATGTATCGCGCGACGCAAAGTCGGATGAAAATGAGAAGCGACGACAATGCCATCCAAACAAGTGTGAGCCAAACACTCGCCGTGAGTTTTACCGTTGTAAGACGGATTGCCGCAAAAAACACATTTTTCCGGTACTTCAAGCAATAACGGAGAAACGCAATCATCGCAGAACCAAACACCAATCGCGCCACACGAAACGCATTCGCGCGGCATAATCAAATCGAGAGCGAAGTTCGCGACGCTCTTTGTTGCAACAGACAAAAGTCGAATATTATTTTTCGATGTTAATGGAAATTTTATCATCAACGCCAAGTGCGACTCCGATTTTTACGTCTTTCACGTGTCCCACCTCCAAAAGACCGTCAGCTATGGGCGAGAGTATTTCATCTTGTATAACGCGACGAACCGAACGCGCTCCTTCTTGCGGATTGAAACTGTTGGACGCTATGGTTTTTATAACACCCTTACCGACTTTGAGCTCCACTCCCTTTTCTTTGAGTCTTTTTGCGATGTCTTTTAATTCGATTGATACTATTTTTTGAACATGCGTAGGTTTTAACGGCTCAAAAACTATGGTGTGATCGAGCCTGTTCAAAAACTCCGGTCTGAATGTTTGTCTAATAGATTTCATTACTTCATTGGTTATATAAGATCGCTCGGAAGACGAACGTTCTTTCGTGTTTCGGTCCAAAGACTCGTCAAAACCTATCTTAGCTACATGAGTAAATTCTTTGAGTCCAAGATTTGAAGTCAAAACCACTATGGTGTTCCTAAAATCCACCTTTTTACCGCTGGCGTCTGAGGCGAAACCCTCGTCAAGGACTTGCAAAAGTATATTGAATATTTCCGGGTGAGCTTTTTCTATTTCATCGAACAAAACCACGGAATAAGGACGCCTTCTGACGGCCTCCGTTAGCTGACCGCCCTCTTTGTATCCGACATATCCGGCGGGAGCGCCAAGCAACCTGGATACGTTGAACTTTTCGGAAAATTCCGACATGTCAAAACGTATCAAAGCCCGCTCATCATGAAAAACTTCTTTCGCGAGCACTTTCGCCATTTCGGTTTTTCCGACACCCGAGGGACCTAAGAACATGAAACTGCTAAGCGGACGACCGGGGCTTTGAAGTCCCGTCTTTGACCGCTTTATGGCTTGAGCGACCGAGCGTATTGCCTCGTCTTGACCCACTATGTGCTTTGACAAGTGTTTTTCCAAATTCCTAATGCGCTTTATTTCTTTTGATACCAAGTCTCCGACGGGGACTCCGGTCATGTTGGCGACCAAAGCGACAATGTCATCAACAACAACGGAACCGCCAAACTCAAAAGACTCCGGCTCGGACATATCGTCTATGATTTGTTGCAAGTATCTCTCTTGCTCTTTGAACCTCAAAGCCTCAGGAAAGTTTTCGTCTTCGACGGCTCGGTTTTTCATTTCTATAACTTTCGCCAATTCTTGTTCTTTCTTTTTGAGTTCTCTGTATTTTTTTTGCGGAACCTTCTTAACGCGAATACGAGCGGCGGCCTCGTCGATAAGGTCTATTGCCTTGTCCGGCAAGAATTTTTCCGACAAATATCTGTGTGAAAGATTCACCGCCGACAGTATCGCTTCGTCGGTTATCTTGACCCCATGATGCTGTTCATATGTGGACTTGATGCCGGAAAGTATCCTAACCGACTCTTCCGGTGTCGGCTCGGCAACGGTAATGGATTGCAGTCTTCGATCCAGAGCGCTATCGGGCTCTATATACCGCTTATATTCGTCAAAAGTGGTGGCGCCTATAATCCGAACCTCTCCTCTTGCCAGAGCCGGCTTTAATATGTTCGCGGCGTCAAGAGAACCCGTGGCAGACCCGGCGCCGACTATTGTATGCAATTCATCTATAAAAACGATTATGGTTTGGTCTTCTTTTATTTCGTCTATTAATTGTTTTAATCTTGACTCGAATTCTCCCCTGTACATTGCTCCGGCAACGAGCAAAGACAAATCCAAGTTGTATATTTTTTTGTCCAGCAAAACATCCGGCACGTCTCCTTCGACTATTCTCTTCGCAAGACCTTCCACGATTGCCGTTTTTCCGACCCCTGGCTCGCCTATCAAAACGGGGTTGTTTTTGTCTCGACGCGCGAGTATCTGAATAATTCGTTCTATTTCGTCTTCTCTGCCGATTACCGGATTTATTTTGTTTTGGAAATCGACATCTGTTATATCGGTTGAAAAATAATCCAACATTCTCTCTCTGGGTCCTTGACCCCTCTTTAATCTGCCGGGTTTTTTGGCGATTTCCGGAACAACGGTTTCACCCTCATCAGAATCGTCAGAAACAAACCCCGAAATAATATCGTCGAATTTTCCGGTATTCCTCATCACCGCCTCTAATTGGTAAAGCAAATCACGGAGACTTCGCTCGTCTTTTCCAAGCAATCTAATAACAAGATGTTTGTCATAATCCACCAAACTCAAAAGCAAATGCTCCGTACCTACGTATCTGTGCCCTTTCGAAGCGGCTATGAATACCGAATGACGTATAATCGCTTTGGTCTCCATTGAGAGGTTTATGTTTTTAATGTTCACGCAAGATCCGGAGACTCGGTCTTGACCGTCGCTGTCGACGGGAGCCAATGATACGAGTCCCAGCTTGTGCATAAGCTCAAACGCGATTGACCCTTTCGCAGATTTTAACACCATGAAGACATGGCGATTCGTCACCTCGTCGTCTCCCGATTTCAAAGCGTTTATATATGCTTGTTTTAAAACATGTTTGTATTGTTGTGACAGTTTTTCGTGTTGCATGGTTTGTTTGTTACATTTTTCTTAGAGCTTCTATCCTCTCGTCTATCGGGGGGTGGGTAGAAAAAAGCTTTGCCGTAAATCCCTTGACCCGAGACGAGAAAGGACTGCTGATATACATGTGAGCCGTTGCCTTGCTTGCATTGTCCATTGGTTTGCTGTTTTTAAGTTTTTCCAAGGCGCTGGCAAGACCCTCCGGATACCTGGTAAGCAAAGCTCCGGACGCGTCCGCCAGAAACTCGCGCTTTCTGGATACCGCCAATTTAATCAACTCGGCAACGATTGGAGACAAAATCAAAAGAGCAATACCGACAATCATCATCCATCCGTTTCCGGCAGTCCTGTTTTCCCTGTTGCCTCCGAAAATAAACCCCCACCGGAAAATATAGTCCGATATGAGCACAACCGTGCCGACAAGAACCGCGACAAGAGTCATGAACCGTATGTCATAGTTTTGTATATGCGCGAGTTCGTGCGCTATAACACCTTCGAGCTCTTCGTTCTCCAAAGAACGTATTATCCCGCTGGTCAAAGCTATCGCGGAATGCTCCGGGTCTCTTCCCGTCGCAAATGCGTTCAAGGCATCGTCGTCTATGATGTAAACTTTCGGCATTGGAATTCCCGCGGTTATACTCAAGTTCTCCACCATCCTGTAAACGTATTCATTGTCTTCTTTTCGTATGGGACCCTTTGCTCCGGAAACGGATAAAGCGATTTTGTCCGCCGAAAAATAACTCAATAAAGACATTCCGACGGACACAAAAACGGCAATCGCGAATACTCCGTCGGCGCCTCCCATAAACCTTTCCGCGAACCAACCCAAAGCAGATATAACGAAAACAAAGAGCGCTATCAACGCAATTGATTTTCTCTTATTTGAAGTGATTTGATTATACATTGTTCCGTACGATAACAGACTAAAATTAACAATTTTAGCCCGTTTTGTCAACCCAAATTGTTCATTGCGCGACACTATGACGAGAAGTGTGGCATGGAAAAACAGAAGAAATTAATGCTTCGACTTAACTGTAACCGCTCAAGGCAAAACCCCTTGTTTCGGATGACGAGAACGATTAAAATCCACGAATAAAAAACGCGCGAATCTGCGCGAATACCGAAATTTATTCATCTATCAACCGACCGGCAAAGAGATTCACGCTCTCTTCCGACTGAGACAATCCATGTATAGAACTATCGCCTGAACATTGCGCACGCTATAGCTGAATCGCCATCTCTTGTAATGGCAATCGAGGAAAAATCGCTCATAATCTTCAGGTTTTCAAAAAAGTTTGAGGACATAACGGCGGTTTCCGGAAATTGCGTGCAAAAACCGTCCGGAACAATCACATTTCCGGAAGCCATATCTTTAAAAATTTCAATATCATTACTCGCAACATATAAACCCTTTCCGGGTCTGACCATTATCTGAACGTCCTCTTCGGGAACCCGCGCGATGTATGTGTTGTATTCATCTCTGTCGAAAGAATAATACGAAGGATCCGCGACCCTCTCAAAAGCAACCGTACCATCAGGTAGTTCAAATTCGGATATTTTAGGATACATTCGCGCCAAGGTGTTACTGATTGTAAAAAGCACCAAATCGTTCTCGTGAGGCACGAATGTTTTGCCAACGCCGATTCCGACGCGCAAACCGTGCCACCAAACGGATTCGTTGTCACGAGTTTTTTCATAACGAGCGACGATTAAGCTCGGCGCGTCAAACATATCAACAACCCTTTTCCATCCCGAACCGTAATATTCGCGCATATAAGATTTTGCTCTTCCTGTAAAAAACTGAGCCACCGGAAATCTCCCTAGAGCGTTTTCCATGTATTCGAAGCTTTTTGATATGTTCGCATTCACAAACACCGCGTCGTATTCGTTTGACAAATCGTCAAAATTCCAAGTCTCAAGCATCGGGTCTTCAAGTTTCAAGTCTCCGAATACGATTTTCAGACCATCAGTATCGACACCGGCGCTAAACGAAACAACACCACTCAACCCAACCGACTTGAACAAAGAGTAAACAACCTTGTCTTTGAAAGAAACATCATAAGGAACCGAGAAATCTCCCAACACAAGATAACCCGACATTGCGGAATCATTCGCCACACCGGCAAGTCGCTTGTTTGAAATCACTCGACCCCTTATAAGCTTAAGCGATTTTTTGTCCGTTGAGACCGCCAATATGTCTTCGGAGACACGGGCAACGTAAGTGTTGGGCGGTATGTATGGTTCTATTTCATGCCTAGAGTCCGATTTTAACAACCAAATCCAACTCAGCTTGCCTTTGTCCAGCAATCCTACAATCCCAGCTCTTGAACTTTTCTCGACCACCGACATGTTCACGCCGGTTTCAGACATAAAACTCCTCAAGTACTCGATAAGTGTGGGTGATTTTTCGTTAAAAACTTCCAAATCATCGCTTTTAAGATTAAACTCAACATACACCCTGGCGTCTCTTGGCACGTAAAACCCAATGTCATCAGGGTTTTTTCTTAATACGCTAAAATACAGTATCGAGACAACCCCAAAGCACAGCGCGACGACAAACCCAACTCCTACCGCCAATCTCAGTTTTCTTCTTTGCCAAAATCTTTGTAACGCGCTCGGTGGCGGAAGCAATCTAACGTCACGAACCGGCTTCGCGATTTTCTTGACAATATCGCTTATAAGTTTTTTGGTTTCCGGGTTTTTATCGGGCATGTTCATACAAAAGGCGCGCTTATGGCGCGCCCTTTCATCTGTCATATAGCGCGCTATTCGCGCTCCCTGCGATTATGATTTCGACCGTGTCGATTGTTTCCCGAGGAGCGATTGTTTGAATTGCGACGATGCGCCGTACCGGAGCTTTCACTCTTGGATCTCATCTCTTCCGTATATTCAAAATTTGTCTCCTTCAAAGAAAGGTTGGTTCGACCTTCATTGTCTATTTCGGTCACCTTTACCGGTACTATGTCTCCTATATTGACTATGTCGGTAACTTCCCCGACCCTCCATGGAGCAAGCTCCGATATGTGTATCAGGCCTTCTTTGCCGGGAAGTATCTCCACCATGGCGCCGAAAGGAAAAATCCTTGTCACCTTTCCTTCCAAAAACTCGCCGACTTCAACATCTCTTACCAAATCACTCACCCACTCACGAGCTTTTTCCGCGGACTCGGCATCCGTTGACGTAATCATAACCAAACCATCGTCTTCTATGTCGATTGCAACTCCGGTTTCATCTATTATTTCGTTTATGGTTTTACCTCGAGGTCCTATAACGTCTCCTATTTTTTCCGGGTCGATTCTCATTGTGTATATGCGCGGAGCAAACTCCGAAAGGTCTTTTCTGGGTTCCGGTATTACCGACAGCATGGCGTCCAATATTCGCAATCTCGCTTCACGCGCTTGCATAATCGTGTCTCGGGTCATTTTGACAGTCACGCCGTCGTTTTTAACATCCAATTGAATTGCGGTTATCCCTTTGTCCGTTCCGGTTATTTTGAAGTCCATTTCGCCGTAATGATCCTCTGCCCCCTGAATATCCGTCATGACTTTATAAACCTCGGTCGGCCTGTCATCGTCCGTCATTATGCCCATCGCTATTCCCGCAACCGGTTTTTTGATCGGCACACCCGCGTCCATCAATGCCAAAGTCGATCCGCATGTCGCGGCCATGGACGATGATCCGTTTGACGATAAAATTTCAGAAACCACTCGTATCGTATACGGAAAAGCTTCTTTGTCCGGAATCATCCGCGCAAGCGCTTTTTCCGCCAGAGCGCCGTGTCCGATTTCTCTTCTGCCAGGCCCTCTGTTCGGTTTTGCTTCTCCAACCGAAAATCCTGGAAAATTGTAATGATGCATGTACCGTTTTTTGGTGTCGTTTTCTTCCATGCTGTCCAATATCTGTTCGTCAGACGGGCTTCCCAATGTCAGAACGGACAGAGCTTGGGTTTCTCCCCTGGTAAAAAGCCCCGACCCGTGCGTTCTGGGCAACAAACCGACCTCTATCGAAAGCGGTCTGATTTCGTCGAAAGCGCGTCCGTCCAAACGCCTGTTTTCGTTTATATAAAGATTTTTAGTCGCCTTCTTTATCAGTTTTTCAACGTGATTTTTGGCAATTGCTTGTTCCGATTTAGTAATATCGGGGTCGCTCCCCAATTTTTCGTTAAGCTTTTCTTTAATATTGTTCAAAACTTCGTTTCTTGATTCTTTGTCGGCCAAGGAGAACGCTTTTTCTATGTCTTCCGAGAAATCATTCTCAACCGATTCCGTTATAAACTCGTTTCTTTGTTTTTGCTCTTCCGATTCAGGCTCAATCATCGGTTCTTTTTCTTTTCCTATCGTTTTCCTTATGAAATCCAACAGCTTCAAAAGCGGTTGCGACTCGACTATTGCGCGCTCAACACCTTCGATAATCAATTCGTCCGGAGCTTCATCACCGTCGGCCTCTATCATGACCGCCCTGTCTTTGCGCACGGATACCAACAAGTCCAAAGACGATGCTTCTCTTTGTTCGTAAGTCGCGTTAACGATCCATTGTCCGTCCAAATAATTAAGCCTTACCGCGACAACCGGACCGTCCCATTCTATTTCCGATATGTTCAAAGAGTTGCTCGCGGCGATTACTGCGAGCGTGTCAGGGTCGTTTTCACCGTCCCAAGAAAGCGCTGTAACAACAACCTGCACATCTCGTCTGGCGCTCTGATCAAAAAACGGTCGTATGGACCTGTCGACCAACCTTCCGGACAATATTGCGTCGTCCGACGGCCTTCCTTCTCTTTTTATGAATCTAGATCCTTTTATTTTGCCGGCGGCATAGAGCTTTTCATCATAGTCGACCATTAGCGGAAAATAATCCATTCCTTCCCGCATGTTTTTGCTCATTACCGAGGTCGCCATTAAAACCGTATCCCCATAACGAACGGTACACTCACCGCTCGCTTGTCCGGCAAGTTTGCCGGACTGAAGAGTGAAAGTTCGTCCGGCAAAATCCATTTCGAATGTGTGCACACCTTTTTCTTCGGTGTGCTTTATTGATGATGACATAAATCAACCCAATCAGGCTGATGAATAAACTCCCGATCTGAGAAATCAAAACATGATTCGACGAGATTTCTCAATCAGATTGTCTATACACCAGCCATTAAAACTGTCTAATAAAAAAATATATTAAAAAACGCAAAAACCGTACACTTTAAGGGTCGACATATTGTCGACCCGTTAAGTTCAATCTATTTGGAATCAACAACACCGGACTCTTCCGCCTCGGCATCCTCTCTGGCCATGGCTTCGAGAGCTTCTTCTTCGGCAAGTTTTTTCTTTACGTCGTTCAACTGAGTCACGCGTCGTTTGAGCTTGAGAGCTTTTATCAGTTCTTCGTATTTTTCAGTGTCCTCGCGCATCAAATAATTCAACAGTTTTCGCCTCTGATTTACTTTGCGGAGAAGTCCGCGTCTTGAGGAATTGTCTTTTTTGTGAATCTTAAGATGCCCCTGAAGTTCTTTTATCTCTTCCGTCAAAATAGCTATCTGAACCTGAGACGAACCCGTGTCGCCGTCATGCGTTCTAAACTTTGCTATTATCTTGTCTTTTTTTGATTTATCCATAAAAAATGACTTTCTTCGCCACAAGCCGAGTCGAAACCTGGCATGAGGTAATGAAAGTTGATTACTTGTAATTTGTGAACACAATGGTAACACGTTTTAATAAGTTTTGCAAGGCAACGTTGGTCAACCACATATTGAGCTATTTTTGATTATTATAACCGCACAGGTGCTTATAGCCCAACATGATGAAAATATCACCGCAGTGAAAATTTCGAACAAGATTGTGTCTGTTGATTATAAAACACGAGCACGGTTGCTTTGCTTTATTCCGTTTGAACTTCCCATGGACCTTTACCGATGCTGATGCCACGCAAGAAGGCTGTTTTGCGCAGATAAAAGCCCTGGTAGCATACCTTCGGACGCAAAACCGTTCAGCGCAACAAAAGCGACCCGACATTTATCCGGCGCCAAGCCCGCGCCCCGCAGGCCATCTCCAGCATCGTGAAAACAGTGCACGACGCGACAATGCAGGCAAACCGCAATCTTCGACTATAAGAAACTGTCTAAGAGCCACCGAATCGATTCAATATGTTTTTAAGTGTATTGCATTCAGTGTATTGCATGTTGCACCGCCTTTCTGGCCAATAATCGCGTTGTGTCAATAATAGGCAAAGGTGAATTATGATTACCAACCACAAGAGGCAATTCCGTGCATCCAAGAATTACAGAATCTGCTCCCCTTTTTTTCAATGCGTCAATTACATGCAGTACGCGCTGTGACGTGCTGTCCGTAATTTGCGCTGGAACAATTTCGTCAAAAATTATTCTGTCTATGGTTTTTCTGTCGTTATCGTCCGGGAGTATGCTCTGAATATTGTGAATATCTAGAGCGTTTTGATACAATCTCCCCTCCATGGTCAATCCTGTTCCAAGAATAGCAACTGTGCGATAGTTTTTTTCTTTGCACTCCTCAACAGTCATTTCAACAATGCTTAACAAAGGTATAGGAGATTTTTTCTGCACGATGGGAAACGCGTAATGCATTGTGTTTGAGGGGATAATCGCAAAATCTGCTCCTATCATTTTGAGCCGTTCGGCGGATACAAGCAGAAGATTTGCCACTTTTTCCCAATTCGGCTGAGCGTCAAAGTATAGTTTTGACGACTGTTCGTGGATAGAGATCTCGGGGTGGGAAAATGCTCCAAGTATTTTCCCGGCTTCAGAACA
>WFTB01000020.1 GCA_015485695.1 Patescibacteria group bacterium
AAGATGTAAGTGGCGTCATATCCGCGAGCGCTGTAAACGTTGATTTCTTTTTCTTTTTCAGACATTTTTTGGACAAACCACTCCGGTGGTTCGATGTTCGACGGCTCTGAGTATATCATTCCATCACCTATCTCACCAATCTGTTCCCATATTTCCGAATCGGACCATGTGTCTGCTCCCATAACAAGCAGGTTATCAAGTCCCAATTCAGAGAGTTGGCGTATTCCGGATACGCTTGATGTTGTTTGCCCGATGAAATAAATTGCGTCGGGATTTGATTGCTTTATCTTTGTAAGCTGAGACCTTAAATCCGTATCACCAACGTTGAACACCTCGTCAGCCACAATATTGCCCATCGTTTCGAACTTGTTGATAAACGCTTTTCGCACTCCTTGACACCAATCGTTCAGGCAACTTATTACGGCGACGTTTTGTTTACCGAATGTTTCTTTTATGGTGTTTGCCGCATACTCTCCTTGGAAACTGTCCGACGGGACAACTCTGAACACATAATCTCCGGCATCGGATACGTCAGGCGATGTTGACGCGGGTGATACCGCAGGAATCTTTGCTTGTTCGACAAGCGGAGCGATTCCGAGGGTTTCTCCGGAGCACGCTCCTCCTATTATTCCGTCAACCTTATCTACGCTCAAGAGCTTGTTCGCGGATTTTGTCGCGTCTTTTCCGTTGCAAACTCCGTCTTCATATATAACCTCGAATTGACGGTTGAATGTGTTGTTATTGTTTATTTCTTCGATTGCTATTTCGACCGCTGATTTGATATTGTTGCCTATGTAAGCAAGTTCACCGGTTAGTGGTCCTATAAACCCTATTTTAATTGTTTCAGTTGTTGCTTCGGGTGATTGCGGTTTGTTCGGTGTCGTCGCTGGAGTTTCGTTTTTATCGAAAATCAAATATCCGACAAAAACCAGAGCAATCAAAGCCACCACTATTCCGAGTATGGATTTTGTATTGGTATTCATAGAATTAGATGTTATCTGTTAAATGATTTGTATGTTTTGATAATTTTGCGTCCAGCTGGAACGATAAGTTAATAACCGTTCCGTCTTTTGCATGTTAGTAGTAGCGTGCGTTATTGTCAATGTCATCCATCAAAATTTATGGATTGTTTTGTTTTATGTTAGCCAAATGTATTGAGTTTAAATATTTTTGTGGGAAAACGTTGACACAATTTGTTTTGCAACTTACAATATTGTCAATATGGATTTTCGATTGACGCAATCATTGTAATCACTCGGTTTTTCGGAAAAAGAAGCCGGTGTTTATGTCGCTCTGTTGCAACTTGGGACCGGAACGGTATCTCAAGTCGCTCGCAAAGCGAACATTAACAGGACGACAGGGTATGATGTTTTGGGTTCTTTGGTTCATAAAGGGTTGGTTACGATTTCAGGAAAAGAACCAAAGCAAGAGTATTTCGCCGAATCACCCGAACGTGTTATCGAGTTTTTGAAACGGCAGGTGGCAAGAGGTCAAGCGAGGGTGAACAAAGCAAAGGAGCTTGTAGGACAATTAAAATCCATGCACAATATCGGCAATCGCCCACAAATACGGTTCTATGAAGGGAAGAAAGGTTTAAAAGAAGTGTACGAAGACACTCTGACATCAAAAGACCACATCAGAGCGTATGCGGACATAGGGTCGATGCATCAAACTTTGCCCGATTATTTCCCAAAATACTATAGCAGAAGAGCTCGAGCCGGAATCGTGGCTCGAGGAATAATTCCAAAAACACCTATGGCGATGGAGAGGGTTAAGCGCAACAAAGAAGAGAAGAGAGACACTGCTCTTATTCCGTCGGATAAATATTACTTTTCTCCGGAAATAAACATATACGATGACAAAGTCATGATTGCGTCATGGCGAGAGGAGTTGGGTTTAATAATCAAAAGCAAAGAGATAGCGGACGCAATGAAGAAAATATATGAACTGGCGTGGGCGGAAGCGAAACGCCTTGATAAAACGGAGTCTGAAAACGAGAATGCGCAAAGCGGGTCGAATTAAACCGGTATTTTCGTCGTCGGTTGCATAAATGGCATAATCTGGTACTATTTTGTTGTCCGGCCAGGTAGCCAAGTGGTAAGGCAGGGGCCTGCAAAGCCCTTATTCGTCGGTTCGAATCCGATCCTGGCCTCATATATTCAATAGGTGGCGCGTTAATTGGCACAACCTTTATTATTGCGTTACACCGTGATTATGTCTGATGATAAAAATACGTGCGAATGGATGTCCGGAGACCCGCTTATGATTGAATATCATGATACGGAGTGGGGCGTGCCGGTGCACGATGATATCGTGCATTTTGAATTTCTCATCCTCGAAGGGTTTCAGGCGGGACTCTCGTGGAAGACCATTCTTCACAAGCGAGAAAGCTTTCGCAATGCGTTTAACGAATTTGATTACAAGAAAATAGCGAAATACAATCAGAGGAAAATAGGCTCCCTCCTAAAAGACGCGGGTATTGTCCGGAACCGACTGAAAATCCATGGCACTGTGAAAAACTCTCAAGCGTTTATCAGGGTGCAAAAAGAATTTGGCAGTTTCGACACGTATATTTGGCAATTTGTCGGTGGACAGACCATGAAGAATAACTGGGAGTCACTAAAGCAAATCCCGACAACAAGCCCCGAATCCGATGCGATGAGTAAAGACCTGAAGAAGCGTGGTTTCACATTTGTCGGCTCAACCATCTGCTACGCCTACATGCAAGCAACGGGTATGGTGAATGACCATACCATTAAGTGCTTTAGGTATAATGAGTTACAATAGTATGTTGTTGCTCCTACTTGCGATTCAGAACAACAAATAAGAAAACCGATCCGAAGCACTCAGGGTCGGTTTTAAAATTATTTTTATTCGTTGCTTATACTTGTTGGCCGTCAGTTGCGAAGGTCACGTGTGTTAGTGATTGTGCGAGATCTGCAAGTTCGTCGTTCAAGTCTTTTGCAGTCGACTCGTGAATCTCTATCTGCTCCTTCATCTTTATAGCGTTGCTTGATTTGTAGTTGCGAATTTCAATGACCACTTTCTTAAATTCATCGAATTGTTTTTCAGTTTCTTTATTCACTGCGTTGTGGTCGACTTGCGGCCATGGGGTGACAATCAGTTGATTTTTGAATAGGTTCTTGAATTCGACATGATTTCCGAGCAGTTTCCAGATGTGTTCGGTTACAAACGGTATGAATGGGTGGAAGAGTCGCAACATGGTTGATAGGACGTGGACAAGCATGTCTTGTTTGTTTTCTTCTCGCTTTGCTATTTCGATGTACCAATCCGCGAACTCGTGCCACATGAAATCATAGAGACTTTCCAGAGCTTGTGATAGGCGGTAGTTTTCAAGGTGTGTGTCGGTTTTGGCGATTAGTGTATTGAGTCTGCTCAGAATCCACTTGTCGGCAAGTGTTTGAGGTTTAGACACTTTTATAACCGCGCCTTTATCGATATTCATCATTGCGAAACGAGATATGTTCCATATTTTGTTGATGAAATTTCTGTAACCTGCGATTTTATCCTTTGAAAGCCTTTGGTTGTTGCCCGGACTTGTGCCCACTATGAGCGCGAGCCGAAGCGCGTCGGTGCCGTATTCTTCAATCATTTCAAGAGGGTCGATAATGGTCTCGGGTTTTGATTTGCTCATTTTCTTTCCGTGTTTATCGAGAACCAGACCGTGAAGATAAACGGTTTTAAACGGTATTTGTCCGGTTGCGTATGTAGTCATGAGGATCATGCGCGCAACCCAGAAGAACAGAATATCGTAGCCCGTTTCCATTACCGTTGTGGGGTGGAATCGTTTAAAATCCGGGCTCTTATCGAGCAAGTCTTGCAGAGACAGAGTTTTGTCTTCGGAGAGTTTTTTATCGATAAGCGTGCTCCATGTCCAAAGCGCAGATGAAAACCACGTGTCAAGCGTATCTTCATCTCGAATCCATTCCTCGCCTTCAGGTGGCTCGATTCCTACATAAATATCATCTTGTTTGTTATTTGTTACTTGGGATTTGGAATTTCCGCGTTTACGATAGTAAGCGGGTATCTGGTGCCCCCACCAGATTTGTCGACTTATGCACCAGTCGTGCAAGTTATCTATCCAGTTGAAATAAATCTTTTCAAATCTATCCGGAACTATTGCTATATCGCCCGACTGTACCGTATCTTGCATGACTTCTTTCAGGCTCATTTTTTTCCCTTTCCAGTTGACCACTTGTTTGTTCACATCTATGAACCACTGCTCTTTAATTTGAGGTTCAAGGAGCCCTTTACTGCGATCGCCTTTTGCGACGCTGTGTGTATAATCTTCGTCTATTTTGGTTACGAGCCCTTTGCTTTGGAGCTTCTCAATGATTTTCTCTCGAGCTTCGATAATAGGCATTCCTGCGAATTCCCCCGCGATAGGCATGAGCTTTCCTTCCCAATCTATGATTTGTTCTTTGTCCAGATTGTGTCTTTTTGCGATTTCAAAGTCGGTGTGGTCGTGCCAAGGAGTTATGGTCATAACCCCAGTACCAAGTTCCATGTCTATCGCTTCGTCTTTTATGACGGTTGCCGTTATCGGTCCGTTTATCCATTCGCATTCAAACGTGTCACCGTGTTTGTAGTCTGCATACCTTGGGTCATCCGGGTGCATGACTACATACTTATCGCCGAATTTCGTCTCGGGCCTGGACGTTGCGATGACGAATGGTCCATACTGAAGATAGTAAAATTTACCTTTTATCTCCTCTCGTTCGATTTCGTCGTCGGATACCGTTGTCTGTAATTTCGGGTCCCAATTCACGATACGGTGGCCACGATAAATGAGCCCGTCTTCATACATCTTGACAAATACCTCATTGACCGCCCGATTAAGTGTCGGCTCCATGGTGTATCCTTCGCGCGACCAGTCTATGCTTGCGCCCATGGCGCGAACTTGGTCATTAATCGTTGCGCGACTTTCTTCGACGAATCTGTGAATACGTTTGAGCACTTCCTCGCGCCCGAGCTCTTTGCGAGGATCTTTTATGCGTTCTTCTTTTTGAATCTTTTTGATTACCACGCTTTCGGTCGCTATTGCGGCGTGGTCAGTGCCGGGGACCCAAAGAGTGTCGCGACCTTGCATGCGCGCGTGCCTTATAAGAATATCTTCTATGGCGAGCATGGCGGCGTGACCGACATGCAACGTTCCGGTCGCGTTTGGCGGGGGAAGCGAGATTGTGAATGCATCGCTTCTATCCCCCGGAAGATTGTCCGGGTTAAAATATCCCGACTCTTCCCATTTCTTGTAAATATCACTTTCGACATCCTGAGGCGCGTATTCTTTCGGTAGCTTTGAGTCGTGCGTTTGATTTGACATAACGATTGTTATTTAAAATTAATAACCGTCCTTGGGATATCTCTTTCTCAGAGATATTTCCAAGGACGGTTATTGACTGTCTTTCAGTCCAATTTACCGCGGTACCACCTTGTTTGCCCGACCGTTTGCCGGACCGCTTCATTACAGCTGTGACGGGCTTTCCCGCCCCGGTCTACTGTTCCGCGTAAAATCGGAGGTTCTTCGGGGAGCTCTCTCGAGGACAAGTCGAGATCAAGCGCTTATGTGTATTTGATTGCAGTTGAACAATAGCCGATTTTTAAGCGCATGTCAACGAATTGTACAGTTAACACCTATAGGTGACACTTGGGTAAAGTTAGGTGTGTCATCTGTTAACTATGCATTAATCGAAACAATTCGTTCGTTTTCTTTTTCATTTTCATTGTGTTCAAATCGTATCCACAGGGTTTGTTTCGGCAAGATACACTTCACCTTTTCCGCCCATTCGATAAGTATCGCAACATCGTCTCTTCTAAAATAATCTTCAATGCCGATTTCAACCAATTCCTCAGGCGAGTCTAATCTGTAGCAATCGATATGTATTATTTTTTTAAGCGCTTTTTTAGTTTTTTGATTTTGTGTTTTTGTAATTTTATATTCATTGATCAGCGCAAACGTCGGACTTGATACGTGTTCTCGGATTTTAAAATATTCTGTGATTCCTTGAGTAAAAGTCGTCTTACCGGCTCCAAGGTCGCCGACAAGCGCCACGACTTCACCACCCTTAAATTCACTTGCGATATCGCGCGCAAGTTTTTTGGTTTCTTCGACGGAAGTTGTTACTGTTTTTTTCATGATTCTTAATCAAACTGAAAGTCGTTTGCAACGGACGGTTTCAAAACTTTCAACAATTCTCCAATTCGCGCGAATAAGCGAATATGCCTGTGGTTATTTCAAATTTTCGAGCATTTTCTCCACTTCTTCAAAACACGCGCCTTTGCGAATTATGATCGGCTTGTTTCCGGTCAAGTCTATCATCGTTGACGGGGAAGTTTTAGGCAGTGTGCCCGCGTCTATTATCAAGTCGGGTTTGATTTTGTTGTTTGAGAATTGGTTAATCACAGATTCCGAGTCATAACATTCGGATTCTCCCGATATGTTGGCTGATGTCGAAATAACAAGGCGATTAAGATTGGCGGACAGTTGAGCGAGAAAATAGTTTGACGGTATTCGCGCAATTATTTTATTAAGTTCCGGGCAGTCTTCATTGTACGAATTGAAAAGAGTGAATCGGGCTATGTCGCGCATTCGGTCCGTATTTTTAATCGATAATCGAAGTCCCAAAGGACCCGGCCAAAACTCTTTCATTATATGTCGTTCCGTTTTGTTAATTGAGAAACTTTCTTCCATTATCTTCATGTTTCCGGCAATCAGCCCCAGAGGCTTGTTGAAGTCTCTTTTTTTTATCGAATATACCTTGTTTACCGATATTTTATCTGTCGGATCGGCGGTCAAGCCATATACGGTATCAGAAGGTGAAACAATCACTCCATGGTCGTTTATCACATTTATCGCTTCTTTCACGATTTCATTTAGGTTTTTGTCCGTTAGCTTTAAAACTTTCATGCTATTTTCAAATTGGGCTGAGCTGATATTTTTTGCAACTTTTTTGTGTATGAGGGTTTTATATAATTTTTGTTTTTGTATCTGTAATATCCGGCAAGCGCTATCATCGAAGCGTTATCGCCACAATAGGTGATAGGTGATAGGTGATAGGTCGTGTCGGGCAATTCTGGGACGGATTTTTCAAATTTTCTCCTTAGTGATAAATTCGCGGTCACGCCACCGCCCAACAATATGGATTTCGCATTGTGAGTTTTTGCCGCTTTGATTGTTTTGTGAACGAGCACATCTGCAACCGCTTGCTGGAAACTCGCCGCAAAATTTGCTTTGAGCTTAGGTGTTAGTTTTTTGTGTTTTCTTGACTCATACAATACAGCGGTTTTTAGTCCGGAAAAAGAAAAATCAAAATCATCGCTGTGCATCATTCCTCTTGGAAAATCGAACGCCATCGGATTGCCTGATTTGGCGAGTTTTGAAATAATCGGTCCGCCCGGGTAGCCGAGATTTAACAGTCTTGCCACCTTGTCAAACGCTTCCCCCGCGGCGTCGTCTCTTGTGCGTCCAATGAGTTTGTATTTCAAAAAATCTTTCATTAGGATAAGCTCGGTATGTCCGCCGGATACTATCAGTCCAATGGCGGGAAATCGGATTTTAGTCGTGTGTGTCTTAGAGCTTGTTTTTCGGGATTTGTTTGAAAATTGAAAATTGGAAATTGAAAACTCTTTCCTCGCAAGAAGCGGAGAAAGCAAGTGTCCTTCCAAGTGATTTACCGGAATAATAGGTTTTTGCCATGCGTATGCCAGCGTTTTGGCTGTATCTATGCCGACTTGCAACGATGTTGCGAGTCCGGGACCGACGGTTACCGCGATGGCATCTATAGGCAGTTTTTTAGAAGTTTGGGGTTTGGATTTTGTCGTTTGTTTGAAAATTGAAAATTGAAAATTGGAAATTCCGGTTTGCAGAGCTTTCTCGAGAACCGGTATCATATACTCCATTTGCTTCCTTGCCGCGACTTCAGGAACAATCCCTCCGTGCTTGGCGTGTTCTTTTACGGATGAAGATACCGCATGAGAGAGAACGTTAAACTTACCGCGCTTGATTTCCAACAAAGATGCCGATGTCTCGTCGCAACTGGTTTCAATTCCAAGTATAACCATAATTTAGTCGTTTATCGAATCCCATATAACATAAAACAATTCTCTTTGC
>WFTB01000021.1 GCA_015485695.1 Patescibacteria group bacterium
GGAAATAACTGATTTATCTCTGCCAAAAAACTCAGCAGATTTGTCGCAATTACTGGGCGAAGCTCGAACCTTTTTCGAGCAACAATTTCTGCCGTGAACGGCAGAAACCCGCCCAGCGGCTCCGCCCAGCCGACCAAACGGCTGAGCAAAACAGAAAAATTTTCTCTACATTTTTTAAGGAGCTTGTACAGAACAGCATGAATATTTTATGCTGTATCTATGCCAAGTAGATTGATTAAAAACTCTAAATTAACTAATAGACAGATAGGGAAACTGATAGACTTATTCGTTCTTGAAGTATCAGCCAACAAAGCGGCTAAAGCTCTTAAAGTTCACAGACACTCCGCTGAAAGAGTCTATCGTGCCATCCGCCTCTGTCTGGCCATTGAATGTGAGAAACAGTCACCATTCAATGGCGAGGTAGAAGTAGATGAATCCTACTTTGGAGGTAAGCGTAAAGGTAATCGCGGACGTGGAGCGGCCGGTAAAGTCCCTGTATTTGGGGTTTTAAAGCGTAATGGACTGGTTTACACTAGAATCGTTAATGATGTCTCACGACAGACATTGCAAGAGATTATTCGTTCAAAGGTTATTCCTGAGAGTATTATTTACTCTGATAGCTTTAAATCCTATGACGGTCTAGTCTTAGACGGTTTCAAACATTATCGTATTAACCATGATAAGAGATTTGTTAACAAGAAAAATCATATTAACGGGATTGAAAACTTCTGGGGTTATGCCAAGACTAAACTAAAACGTTACTATGGGATTGATAGAAAAAACTTCTATTTATACCTAAAGGAAATGGGGTTTCGTTTTAACCATAGAAAACACCCAAATCTTGGCTTACTTATCAGGAAATTATTGTTAAAGAACAAGTCTGTTCTGTACTAGTACCAAATTTTTTATTTTTTTCCTTAATAACTCAGCCTCGACTGAGTTTATTCCTTTAGTTTTATCGCTTCTTTGTTTCGCTATAGCGTCCCAGTTACTTGCGCCTTCACCCAAATAGGCAAATTTAAGAGGAATTTCTCCCCTTCCCTTAATAGATGTAATAAGTTCGTATCGTTGTTTTTTGGTTAAAATATCCATATGTTATATGTCAGAAAACAAAGCGCTACTTACAACACATTGTTTCTATGTCGTAAATCTCATTGAAATTATAGCAGAGGAAGCGGAAAGTACAAGGCAATTATATTGAAGAATTAGGCACGCTTCCGCCACAAACTTATGCAATCTTCGGTCTGATTTTGAAAGCATCGGTGTGACAGGTTCCGCGAAATTTGATGAAAATCAAAGCACGAACAAAATACAGTCTATAGTGGTTGTTAGAAATGGAAAATTTGAACTTGTTGAAAACGGACCTGACTGAAACCAAATTCAAAACCGCCCAGCTTGTTAAGCCGGACGGTTATGCGCTTTCGCTCAAATGTCACACTACTCTCCTCCCAGAATAACCACTACGTCAGCCTCGCTCGCCTCCTCTCCGGCTGGCAATTCGGTAAGCCACCGCGCCTCGAAATACCGCGCAATACCCGCGACTTCGTCACGCCCTCCGGTTAAATCCACAACAATATTATAATCATAATCAAATCTTCCCGCATTGCCGACATCACCGACCGCGACATAATCTCCAAGCTCCATCAAAGCATCGGCCGCATCGCTCGCGTATCCGGTTCTTCTTGTACCGTTTCTTACATCGACAACCAGGGATTCGACTTGTTCTGATTCTTGAGTATCGACTTTCGAAGAAACAACCGAAACGGGAACATAAATGTTTGAATAACTGCTAATGTCTTCCGCCGATTCTCCGTAACCGGACGCATTCACTATATAAAAAGCGATTCCGACGGTCCCAACGGTCAGAATAGCCAGAATAAAGCTGCCACCGATTACCTTGTGAAAGACAATATCATGCCAGGTCATAACGCCTTTCTGGGAATCAGTGTGAATGATTGGGAATCTGCTTACGAACTTGCTTTTTACATCTTGGCTCGATTTCGCGCGACCGCGAGATTGTGTTTTTCTGCGACGTGATGTCGCTGTTTTTTTTGTTGTAGGCATAAGAGCATGGTTAATGAAATTGCAACATATTATTTAATGAAACTAATAGGAATTCTCGCATCTTACAAGAACCGGCGCCACACCAATTCTAAACGAACATTCCGCATCGCATCATGAAAAACAATTTGAGCAAACTTCTTTATAACATTGCCTGAATTATACCATATAATCGTCAAATGGAAAACACGATTTGCAATGACACTCAAAACAACACGCAAAACCCATCTAAAGCGCGATGATTACAATAAATATTGAAAAAACAAATCGACTCGAAAAAACAATCGCTATAACTTAACAATACCGAAATCAGTCAAACGTTTAACGATTTCATTGTAGGCGTCTTCGGATGTTCGTATGTCCGGATTTCGAATCTCAGCTCCGGAAGCCCATGAATGCCCCCCGCCAAACAGGCCCAAAACATCAATCAATTCGCGAACATTCATATCCTCGTTTCTAGATCGAAAACTCACATGAGGATCCCCGTCAATCAGCGGATATACGACAAATCCCCAGGTTATCTTGTCAAACATTCCGCTGTATTTGGTAATTATGTAATCCTTGGCGTGATTTACTTCAGCCTGCGAAAGACCCGTTCTTTTGTAAATATCATCGGATATATAAAGTGAAAGACATTTCCCGAATTTGTCGCCATCCAGCACCTTAACGTTCGACAATCCATCACGAATCACTTCGAGTCCGGATATGGGGTGGTTAAAATATTTATTTCTCAACGATATTATATCTGAACCAAAATCATGAACAAGCCTATATACCACATTAAACACATGCGACTTATCTCGAGAAACAAATGACAACATACCGGTATCCCCCAAAATTCCCATTAACAATAAATCAGCGATATCGACGGACACAACAGAGCGGTCTTTGTAAAAAACATCGTACAAAATCTCGGTTACGGAAGATGCGGAATAGTCAATATAGGATAAATCGAATTCACTTTCGTTTTTTTCGTGATGATCTATACATATCTTCTTTCCCGAAAAACCTGACCAAGCATCCGCGGAAATACCGACACGAGAGTAATTGTTAGCATCGATTATTATAACCGCATCAGCTTCTTCCAAAGCGGAATCCATATCGACACCGCTCTCGACATCTTTTATTCCGCTCAGCGACGACCACCTGTTACCAATCTCTGACGTGTAAACTATACGAATGTTTGCATTGTTGGAGTACTCCGAAACAAGGCTCCGCATAACCATTACCCCGCCCATTGAATCCTCGTCCGGCAACGGATGCGACGTTATAATCACGTTTTCAGATTCCTTGATAAGGGCAATAAACTTTTCTTTGAATTTTGCTGTGTCTTCAATCATATAAATAAAGGGTAAAACGGTTTTTATCTTTGCAAAGCGAATATTTTGACAAAATCTCAATATTACATTATATTGTAATTAGCAGTCTCATACATAGAGTGCTAATCACGATCAATCGGAAGACCAAAACAATCAAACCGAAAAATCGAGAAACATATATCGTTACGAATTAAGATTCATGATATAATTATCTCATGAAACGAACAATATAACAAAGTTGAAAGTATATGACAAACAAACTCACAACCAACATGCAAAACGTCTTGTTAATGTCTCAAAACATGGCGCAAGAGAATCATAACCAAATGATAGACGTCGCGCACATAGCTCACTCTCTCCTCTTCCAAGAAGATAGCGTTGTTTTGGATGTCCTAAAAAAACTGGAAGCGAACACAGAAAATATTAAAACTCAAATAAATTCCGAAATCGAACGATTGCCCAAGGTATCGGGTGACGGAATTTCCGGTGACGTGTTTTTGACCCAAGAATCGAAAAAGATATTAAATCGCGCGGAAAAAGAAATGAAATCAATGGGCGATGAATACCTCTCTACAGAACATGTGTTATTGTCGTTGCTCGAAGTCGAAACGCAGATCAAGAACATATTGACAAGTAACGGACTGAACAAAAACAATGTGCTAAGCACGCTAAAAGAAGTTCGAGGGGCCGGAAAAATAACTGACCCGGAACCTGAAAGTAAATTTAACGTACTGGAAAAATACACAATCAACCTTACAAAACGAGCGAGGGAAGGCAAGATAGACCCAATAATCGGGCGCGACGACGAAATACGTCGTGTAATGCATGTGTTGTCCAGACGCACAAAAAACAATCCTGTCCTGATAGGAGAAGCAGGCACGGGAAAGACGGCGATAGCGGAAGGTTTGGCGGAGCGAATAACGACCGGAGATGTTCCGGAATCCCTTAAAAACAAAACCATACTCTCCCTCGATTTGGGATCTTTGGTAGCCGGCACAAAATACAGGGGCGAATTTGAAGACCGATTAAAAGCGATTCTCAAAGAAATAAACTCCAAACAAGGTGAGATAATATTGTTTATAGACGAATTGCACACACTGGTAGGCGCCGGATCCGCTGAAGGTTCGATGGATGCCGCGAACTTACTGAAACCCGCCCTCGCAAGAGGAGAGCTTCGCACCATAGGAGCGACAACACTTAAAGAATATCAAAAATACATAGAAAAAGACCCCGCTCTGGAGAGACGTTTCCAACCGGTATATGTCAATGAGCCTTCGGTGGAAGACACACTCGCCATACTAAGAGGAATAAAAGAAAAATACGAAGTCCACCACGGAGTCCGTATAACCGATTCCGCCCTTATAGCGGCGGCGGAATTGAGCGACAGGTATATCTCTGACAGATTCTTGCCAGACAAAGCGATTGATTTGATTGACGAAGCCGCGTCCGCATTGCGAATCGAACTTGATTCAATGCCGGAAGAAATAGACAAGCTCGAACGAAAAACTCGTCAACTAGAAATAGAAAAACAAGCCCTGAAAAAAGAAAAAACGAAAGACTCGAAAGAGAGAATAAAAGCAATAGAAAAGGAACTGGCGGACATCAAAGAACGCGCAACAGGACTCAAGGCGGCGTGGCAATCCGAAAAAGACATAATAACAAAAATTCAAGCGCATAAAAATGAAATCGACACTCTAAGATCGGATGCGGAAATAGCGGAACGCAACGGAGAATTGCAGAAAGTCGCGGAAATCCGGTACGGCAAAATACCCGATTTGGAAAAAGAAATATCAAAACTAGAGAAAAAACTCCAAAATCTGCAAAAAAACGGAGGAATGTTAAAAGAAGAAGTCGGCGAAGAAGACATAGCGACCATAATCGCAAGATGGACGGGCGTACCTGTCACAAAACTATTGGAGTCAGAACAACAAAAACTAAGCTCACTCGAAGACCTACTTGGAAAACGAGTAATAGGTCAAAGCGAAGCTCTCAAATCGGTCGCCAACGCCGTTCGCCGTTCAAGAGCGGGCATAGCGGAAGAAAACAAACCGATAGGTTCGTTTATGTTTCTCGGTCCGACTGGTGTCGGAAAAACCGAAACCGCGAAAGCGCTTGCCGAATTCATGTTTAATAACGAAGACGCCATAGTTCGTATCGATATGTCCGAATACATGGAAAGCCATTCCGTGGCGCGTTTAATCGGCTCTCCTCCCGGATACGTCGGTTACGACGAAGGCGGACAACTCACGGAAGCCGTGCGAAGACGACCATACTCGGTTGTATTGTTTGACGAAGTCGAAAAGGCTCACCCCGAGGTCTTTAACTTGTTATTGCAACTTCTAGATGACGGACGTCTTACAGACAGCAAAGGACGAGTCGTGAATTTTAAAAACACAATCATCATAATGACGTCAAATATCGGCTCGGACATAATCACGCAAGCTACATCATCAAAAGAAATCGAATCCAAAGTAATGGACCGATTGCGATCTCATTTCAAACCGGAATTTTTGAACAGAATAGACGATATAATCATATACAACGCTCTTAGCCGAGAAGATATAGAAAAAATAGTGGACCTGCAACTTGATTCTGTAACGCAACGCTTATCTGACAAAAAAATATCCCTGGAAGTTTCAAAGGAAGCGAAACAATACTTGGCAAACGCCGGGTTCGACCCCGTATACGGAGCGCGTCCTCTGAAACGCGTAATACAAAAAGAAATTCTCGACCCGCTTGCGATAAAAATAATAAACAACGAAATATCTGACGGCTCTATCGTCAAAATCACAGCCAAAGACGGCTCCATAACAATTTCGTAAAAAGTAAGCGAAAATTCAAATTAAAACCCGCCTTATAGGCGGGTTTTGAATTCCAAACTCAAACAAAAACAAACGCAATCCAAAAGCCGTTTCACCTCTTGCAAAAACTAGAATCGCTAATTTTCCGATGTGGTAGTTGCGAAATCGCCGTCAATCTCGTTATCCGTTTCAATACCGGATTCGCCGGTATCCAATTCTCCAGTTATCGGATTTATAGTCGGAATATTGGCTATGGCGTCATCGATTAACGAATCAAGTTCTTCGAAACTTTTCGGGTTTGACAATTTTTTGCCGTTCAGATAAAAAGTCGGAGTGCCTGTGACATTTAACTTGTCACCGAATTGTTTGTCTCGTTCAATTTTGGACTTAACTTCGGAGCTGTCCATGTCTTTTTTGAATTTTTCCACATCAAGCCCTATGGTTCCCGCCAAATCCGAAAAAAAGCCATCGGGAACTCCTCCCTTGCTCCAGCCATCTTGAGTTTCGAACAATTTATCGTGCATTTCCCAAAACTTACCCTGAATTCCCGCAGCCTCGGACGCTTGAGCCGCCGGAACCGCGTAAGGATGTATTTGAACCAAAGGGAAATGCCTATATACTATACGAACATCATCTGGATGCTTTTCGTTTAATTGTTTCAAAAGCGGGTAATATGTCCGGCACGCGGGACATTGAAAATCGCTGTACTCGACAAGCGTCACATAAGCGTCCGGATTTCCCTTTATATGATCTTGAGAAGTTACCAGTTGAGGGTTGGTCTCGCTTTCAAGAGCCGGTTCATTCGACCCGACATTGGACAAGCCTACGATAATAAGGATAATAACGACAAATCCAACACCCAAAGTCACTACTCGGCGTTGTTGTCGTTTTTTTATCGCCAGCTCGCGACGCTTTTGTTTTTCTTGCCGTTTTATTCGACGCATCTCACGCTTGGTTATCTTTTGTTCATTCATAACGAATAATTATTATAAAACTCGATAAAAATTCCATTGAAACGACGCAAAGGAGAACCCGTCATCTAATATTACACGCTACGCCGATATTCGCAAGTTGTATCTTATATCATGCGCCGATTAAAATTTGGAATCCACACGGACTTGTCGTTTAAATTATCAATTCTTCGTTTTTTCGGCTATTGTCCAAATAATATCAAACATTTGTCTGAACGACTCCGTAAGGGTCGGACTCTCGATAATAAGACCGATAAGTTCTCCGTGTTGCAACGACACAACCATGACCTTGTGCCCGTAAATATTTATCTCCGTTTTTTGTGTGAATAATTTCGGGTCGACAAACCTCGTTTCCCTGAGCTCTTTTTTGTCACGATTTTTAACTGCGCGCCCACCGGTATCCGAGGGCGTTATGGCGCGCACCCGTATACCCCTTTCCACTCTTCTTTTCAAATACGATTCAATGAATCCTTTAAGCACCGTCTCCGTCGCTTGCGCCGAGCCGAATGCGAGCAATTCCGATTTTGGAGGCAACAATAAACTCTCTTCGTACGCCTGTTTTATACCTTTCAAATCCGTAAAAAATCGAATACTGGGTTGTTCGTCCTTGGAATTAACGAAGCTCATAAGCCAAGGAAGCGATTGTTCAAAATCGGCAAGTTGTCCGCGATAACGCATGAGCAGTTTCTTTGGGTGTTCCGCTTGATATAATTTCTTTTTGCCGGCCACTTGCGAGACAAATCCTTTTTCGACAAGACCATCAAGCAATACATAAGCGGTTGAACGGTTAATTTGGGCTCGCTTTGCTATATCGGCGGGAGAGGAGTCCCCCAATTCCAGGTTAGCAAGATACAGTGTCGCCTCTTTTTCGGTCAGTCCGAATGACTTGAGCAAGGTTTTCGGATTAGTCATAATGTTGTTAAAAATAATAACAATTCTATTATACACTGATTAGCGAATACGTCAATTTTGGCTAAAATTAAATAAAATTGTTAATTCATAAATAAACTAATTTGTTATTTTAGTTGACTCAATCATGTTTTGCCGATATGGTGACGCATATTATTAACCTGTAATTTTATGTCTATCAGAAAAAACATCGCAATCATGTCGGCTATGGTGATTATCGCGATAATCGCCGTCGCAACAATCTTGGCACGACAAGAAAATACGCAAATATTATATTCCGACCAAATCGAAACGGAACCGATTAAAATCGGATTCATAGGCCCGTTGACAGGCGAAGCGTCCGTTGTGGGATTACCAAACAAAGCCGTGATTGAATACGCAGTCGAACAAATTAACAACGCAAACGGAATAAACGGCAGAAAAGTGGTGATAAAATTCGAAGACGGAAAGTGCAATCAAAAAGAATCCATATCAAGCGCTCGAAAACTGATTGAATACGATTCCGTAAATTATATTATCGGCGGATATTGCTCCACAGAGAGTTTGGCTATAGCTCCCATTGCCATGGAAAACAAAGTATTGCTGTTTTCTCCAACATCAAGCCACCCAGACCTTACAAACGCCGGTCCATACTTTTTCAGGAATTACCCATCCGACGCTTATCAGGGCGTGTTCGCGTCAAGATTCCTAATCAACGAAAACCTAACGCGTGTCGCGGTTATTGCCGGACAAACCGACTACGCCCAAGGTGTGGCGCAAACGTTTTCTGACGATTTCACCAAGAACAACGGCTCGATAGCCTATAGGGCGAATGTCGGCATCAAAGAACAAGACTTTCGCGGCATAATAGTCAAAATACAATCAACAAAACCGCAAGCAATCTACGCTACGACCGGAACTCTAAAACAAGGAATTGAATTTATCGGCCAGCTTCGCGAAGCGGGAGTCACGATACCGATTATTGGTCCGGAGAGCTGGAACGACCAAGAAATGTTGAAAGAAAACGGAGAATTGCTAGAAGGTGTTA
The DNA here is from genome assembly GCA_015485695.1 of Patescibacteria group bacterium. GTDB lineage: Bacteria > Patescibacteriota > Patescibacteriia > WFTA01 > S139-112 > S139-113. The sequence continues at coordinate 9,089 of WFTB01000021.1, forward strand.
TGTTTGTCGCGATTGACACGCCACCAATACCGGACGAAATCATAAACGGAATGAAAAAATACTGCCCGACATGCAGTACCGGTCCGGGCATCTTGCAGTCATACGATGCTGTCATGATACTCGCGGACGCGATAAAAAATGCGGGCGATAATCCGGA
>WFTB01000022.1 GCA_015485695.1 Patescibacteria group bacterium
AAGAGCTTTAGCCGCTTTGTTGGCTGATACTTCAAGAACGAATAAGTCTATCAGTTTCCCTATCTGTCTATTAGTTAATTTAGAGTTTTTAATCAATCTACTTGGCATAGATACAGCATAAAATATTCATGCTGTTCTGTACAAGCTCCAAAAATTTTATTTCCAGCTTTCCAAATTGCAAGAAACTAAATATCATTGACGTTGGTTGTGGAAACGGAGAACCGGTTGCTCCGATTTTAGACGTTCTTGTCAAACAAGATATTCAGTTGAGGTATGTCCCAATAGATATAAGTCAAGACATGCTGGATATTGCGGAAGAATTTGTAAAAAAAAATTATGAAAAACTTCAGACCAAATCTGTCGAATTAGATTTTGAAATGGGAAATTTCTCAGATTTAATGTTTGAATTAAAGAAAGATGGATACTCGAATTTGTTATTGTTTCTTGGAAGTACATTGGGAAATCATTCCGACAGACAAAGAGTTTTAACAAATTTCAGAGATTCCATGTCCTCTGACGACTTTCTTATTTTAGGAGTGGAATTAACAAATTTTTCAAAAATAAACAAAATTATTCCGCACTATAAAGGTAAATTGGCGGAAGATTTTCTTTACTTGATTCCAGAGAATATTGGAATAAAAAGAAATAATACCGAATGCAATGTTTCTTGGAATGACAGATTAAACCAAGTTGAGGTTAAAATAGTTTTAAAAAAGAACATAAATGCAGAAATCGATTCTGAAAAATTCACCCTTGAAAAAGATGAGCAAATTTTATTATCCAGATCTGCAAAATTTACTGAATGGACAATTACAAAATTACTATCTGATGTAGGTTTTAGAACAGAACTTCTTACGACGACAGAAGACAGGGGGTATCTTCTTTCTATGGTTCAACCAACAAGATATGGTGTTTAAACAAAAATCCCCCTCTAGTTAAGTACAAATTAATCACATAGAGGAAATTGATATTGAGTGAAAGTTTGACTTGCCACAATTATATACTGTAACTTCGTAAGCATACCTCATATTTGTCAATCGAAGGTGTTTCACTAAATTTGTGCCAACGTCGAACATCGCACATGCTGGTGCATTGCGTGTAATACCCTTTTTCTTTTGCGGGCTGTCACCCGTTTTTTTGTCAAGAATTAACCGAACTATTGTCCGATGTTTCGGAAGAGGGGCATGCCTGTTGAGGGGCTTGTTGGGACGTATACGGTTCCTTCGAGGTCTTTGAGTTGGTTGATGTAGAGATAATAGAGGTAATTGGTTGAGAGACTTTGGTTTATAATCTTCTGCGCGTCGCGCTGACCTTCCGCTTCGATAATCTTTCGTTCTTTTTCTTTCCTTTCTTTTTCGAGGAGGAAGTCGTATTTTTGAGCCTCTTGCTCCGCTTGGAGTTTTTCTTGGATTGATCCGGCAAGGTCGGCGGGGAGTTCCACGTTTCGAAGAAGAACTTGCTCGATAATGATACCGCGAGATTCAAGGTCGTTTTTCAAACGCTCGTGAATTGCGTTTCCGGCTTCCTCTCTTTTCGCGCTGTAAATATCTTTCGCGTCGTATTGCGCGATTACATCGCGAATAACCGTTCTGATAGCGGGTCTGAGAATCACTTCGTCGTATCTTGTGCCGACTGTTTGATATACATCTGACGCTTTTTCCTCATTGAGTCTGTAGAGAACTGTAATATCTAGATCTACGCTCAGACCTTCCTTGGTCAATGAAGTGATGGCATCCGCATTGACACGTTTTCCTTCGCCGAGAGATTTACTCATCGTGTAGTCTTGTGTCTTAATATTCATCTTTGTGATTTTTGCGAACGGTATCACAAGATGAAGCCCAGAGCTGAGTTCCTTGTCTTTTACCTTACCAAACAGAGAATACACGCCAGTTTCTCCGGCATCGATAATGACGATCGAAGCAAAAAATAACCATATAATCAGAAGGACACCTATCCCGATTGTAAATTTGTTTTTAATTTTGTTCATATATTGCAGGTTATCAATGTTTATTGCAGACATATTTGAATTGGATGTTTGTCTTTTGATGTAATAATACTTGCGGATTATCGACGCTCCGCGATGTAACATTATTGCCAGCATGATGATTACTATAATCCAGATAGCGCGAGATATGCCAATTAACGGGATAGTTATCATCGCGGAGAAAAGTATAATGGATAGTATTTCTGAAGCGTTGTTGTTTTTCATTTTCATTTAATTCCAAGCTCGAGCGTCACATGTTGAGTGTATCATCGGTACGCCATGCGCGCAAGACATGTATATTGGCAACCTTGTTTTTCGGTATAAAAATTGAGAGATATTCGAGATTTTTAGGGTTGTGATTTAAATGTTTCGGCGCGTTGAGGGCTCGGTTAAAACACTCTTTAACCTTTTTATTTGCCTCGCTCTCGTGTATAGTTGTAAGAGCTTGTCCGAATATGTAAAGTATATAAAGGTTTTATTTATCGTTTTTCGATTTGTTTGTTTTCTATAGTTTATGAGCATAACAAATGGGTTTTGGAATCGGTTGAACAGACCGATTATGGCTCTCGCTCCGATGCACGATGTTACGGACACGGTGTTTCGCCAAATGATTGCGCAAAAGGGTAAACCGGACGTGATGTTTACCGAATTCGTATCGGTCGATGGTTTGACGCATGATTATTCGCGTGAAA
>WFTB01000023.1 GCA_015485695.1 Patescibacteria group bacterium
CTTATCCTATCAGTTACGTTCTTTTCTTTCAACCTGAGGGATTTTCTGCTAGGCTAGAAGCATGTATACAGTCGTTATAATTCCAACATATAACGAAAGAAGCAACATCACCCCGATTATACGGGCTGTTTTTAATCTTTCGATTCCCAATCTTGGTATAATAGTGGTTGACGATAATTCTCCGGACGGCACCGCCGATATAGTAAAGAGCCTCCAAAACGAATACGGCGACACGAAATTGCAAATAATAAAAAGATCCGGAAAACTGGGTATCGGAACCGCATACATAGAAGGGTTTTCATCGGCTCTTGAGCAGGGGGCTCAATACATATTTGAAATGGACGCGGACGGATCTCACAACCCGTCGGACATACCGAGACTTTTGGAGCGCGCGCAAGAAAACACGGATGTTGTGATAGGATCAAGGCGCGTAGATGGAGGAACAATAGTCGGTTGGAACGCGAAAAGACACATTGCAAGTTGGGGGGCAATGACCGTCGCGAGAGTCGTTTTAAATCTTAAAACTAGGGACGTAACGGCCGGGTTTCGTTGTTATTCTCAGCATGTATTGCGAAAAATCAACCTAAAAACCATAAAAAGCAACGGATACGCGTTTCAAGAAGAAATGATATGGAGATGTGAAAAAATGGGGTTTCGCGTCACGGAGATTCCCATAACATTCAAAGACAGGGAACGCGGAATTTCCAAACTATCATACAAAGATGTGATTGAGTTTTTCTTAACCATTATCCGATTGCGATTATACGGAAACAAATGACCGAATTGTTAAAAAAACGAAAAAACATAATATTGCTAACCTCCATAATCGCAATCGGCGGGATTATCAGAGTCATCGGTGTGGTAAATTGGCAAGGTTTTTCATTCGATGAAATAATATCCGCGTCCATAGCGTCTCAACCGTGGAACGAACTGTGGGGATATCTAAAATGGGAAATGCATCCTCCGTTGCATTTTGTGTTAATAAAAATATGGTCAATTCTGTTTGGAGAATCGGAAACGACTCTTCGCATGTCTTCGGTGCTATTCGGGACAATAAGCGTGTGGGGAATGTATTTGCTTGGGTCGGAGCTGTACAAATCGAAAAGCGCGGGCATAATCGCGGCTTTTTTCGCGACCATAAACCCCAATCTGATATACAGATCCATGATTGCGCGCATGTACGGACCGTTGGTGTTTTTCGCGATAATGGCGACATATTTCTTGCATAAGGCCTTGTTCAATTCTTCCAAAAAATCATACTGGCTTGGGTTTGGAATTATGTTTTGGACGACCATGTACACTCACCTTACAGCGATAGTTCTTTTGGTTGTTTTTCCTATTTATGTGTTCTGGCTCCAATACAAAAAACTGATAACACTACAAGCAGTTAAAAGATTCGCAATAACCTTTGGAATCGTGACAGCCACATATGTTCCTTGGATTTGGTATTTTGTTTTTATAAGACTTCCGGATATGCCGAGAAACGCATGGTATTTATTCGCGAAACAAACGGACTTGTTTTTTTTGGTAATACCCACGAAACTGTTCTTCGTTGAAGCGAGTTCGTTTGTCGCGGTTATCGGATTTATCGTAATTGCCGGACTTATAACGATTGGACTGGTTCGCATAACAAAATCCGGTGAAAAAACTTGGTCGATAATAAACATAACTCATTCGGGGTCGATGCTCGCCGTGCTAATGCTTGCCGGTTCGATAATCATGCCTTTTATGGCGGGACTTCACCCTTTCAGGTATTACACGCTTGCTTCAATCGCGATTATCTTATTGGTATCGGGAGGTTTGGTTCAAACAAAATCCCTGTTTCCCAACACAAAAGCGGCGACTCTGGCGATATTGCTTCTTACATTCGCAGTGTTGCCGGAATCGTTGTCGCAAACCAATCTTACGGATTTAAGGTGGCCGGCTGTAATGAATTACATCAAAGAAAACGAGCAACCAAACGATGTGATTGTGGGCGCGTTTAAAAACGATCTTGTTTTTTTCGAGTATTACTATGACGGAGCGCTCGAAAGAAAGGCAATACACACAACACCCGAACAGTTGAGCGACAACACATTGCTTACAATAGTCCGAACAAACGCCTATCAATATGTAACGGAAGAATCCATAAACCAATTAAAAGACATTACGAGCGGTAAAAATCGGGTTTTTTTCGTCGCATCGGAGCACCTGCTCGAACCTCAAAGAAAATTATATAAAGACTGGTTTAAAAACAACGGATGGTATGAACAGGACAAATTCGTCGCGGGAGGCCTAACTAACCCCCAAGTCACAATCATGTCTCGCGACGAATAAACACTTTGCGGATTGTAAAAACAGGATAATCAAAGTCTTATGACAAGAAAAAAATCATTGCTTTTACTGTCGATAATCGTTATATTCGGAGCGGTTACTCGCGCTATAGGGGTGTTTAACTGGCAAGGATTATTGTTTGACGAAATAGCGTCCGTATCAATCGCAATGGAGCCGATGAATCGAATTTGGAACACCTTGAGAATAGAAATGAATCCCCCTTTGCATTTTTTGTACCTGAAGGCATGGATACAAATGTTCGGGTCGTCTGACGTGATGGTGAGATTGTCGTCCGTTATTATCGGAATCGGAAACATATTGATAATGTACGCGCTTGGAACGAATATAAACAAATCAAGATCAGGTGGACTTTGGGCGGCGCTTATAACCACGCTCGCGGCTATACCGGCTTTTCTGTCCATAATCGCTCGCATGTACGGAATGTTGTTTTTTTTCACGGCAACGACCACGTTGTTTTTAATGAAAGCGATCGAAAAAACCCGTCCCGACAAAAAAACCGTCTTTTTGTGGACGGCTTACGGAATAAGCTTGACACTTGCACTATACACTCACCTTACGGCAATGGCGCTTCCTCTCGTATACCTGATATATGTCGCGTACATCGACCGCAAAAACAATCAAAATCATATGAAACCGTTTCTTATAAGCACGGGACTTGCCGGAGCTCTTTATTTGCCGTGGTTTTTAAATTTCGTCACAACCAGACTGTCAAGACTCGGGGGAAACGCATGGTATATATATTCTCAGCCCAAGGATTTGTTTTTCTTAACAACGCCAAATCGATTTCTCATAGAAGGCATGTCAGCCCAGTTTTTAAGTACCGGAGTTTTTGTGTTTTTCGCGATAATTATATTTGTCGGTTTTTTCAAAATACGCGCGAAAAACTCGGACAGCTTAACTCTTGAGAGCCGAATAAAACCTCCGCACATCATGGGGTTGCTGTTATTGTACCTTCCCATGGTGATTTTGTTTGCTTTGCAATTGAATCCTTTGCGATATTACACTATATCAATAGTAGGGCTTATAATGCTTATATCCATAGGATTCCAATCCGTTTCGCGCGACATAATATCACGTAAAACCCTGATAGCTCTCACCGTCTCGCTTTTGATAGTCCCTTCGTTTGAAATAACGCAAATGACGCAAGTCGCGTGGCCCGATATCGCCAAATTCATAGAAAACAACGAACAACCCGGAGATCGCGTTATCACCGGATTTTCAAACGACCTGCTCGCGACACGCCATTATTATAAAGGTAACGCTTCGTTTGAAGCATTCGCGCCGTCAGGAACACCGCAAAGAGACGAATTCGAATCGGATCTCGAATTCGTCATTCGAACCAACGCCAATGTATATGTCTCAAAAGAAAATATTCATGAGTTTGGAAATTTGATAGGAGACAGCAAAAGAGTGTTTTTTGTGTTTGACAGCAAATTGTTCGGAGACGCGCACAAATACTATGTCGACTGGTTTGATGAAAACGGATGGGAAATAACAAAATCCCTAAACACGGAGACGTTCACAAAAATCAATGTCTGGCTGATGGAAAAACCGGAATAAATGATATGACGCGAATAAAATAAAACTGAAATATCACAATTCAAAAATCTCTGAAAGTCCGTTTCAGAGATTTTTTATGCTACGCAATCGTCGTTTTATTTCTTAGACACTTTCAGCAGTATGTCGAATACCGTAAACACGATGGCGTAAGAAGCGAATATGATTACCAAGCCTATAATACTGTTTTTTATGTATGACCCGGCTTTGCTAACCTGATCACTGTTACCACCGGCAGTCATCCACATAAATCCACCGTACAGTATAAATATCATGAAAATCGTCCCGACAAACAACAGTGCGTTTTTGATTATGCTTGCCACGGTAGAGAGCGGACCGCCTTCCGGATTCGCGAGTCCGACTTCTCTGTTAACCGTCTCGAGTTTGCCCGTAATATCACTGCCGATACTCGCGCCCTGAGCGAGAACGCTTCCAAACGGAGCAAGCATCGAAAAGACAAAGAACAAAACAACCGACACTTGCAATATGATTCTTATGGTTTTGTGTTGTTTCATAATGATTTTAATTTTTTAACGGTAACCACAAATGATGTAAAATTAATCTAAAAACACACATGTAATCTCGTGACGACAATGAAATCACA
>WFTB01000024.1 GCA_015485695.1 Patescibacteria group bacterium
TCCTGAAACTCGCCGGCAAGCTGCGCAGCGAGAGTTTTGTTGTGCGCTATTACCAGCGTCGGCTTTTGAATTCTATTTATCACATTCGCCATGGTAAAAGTTTTACCCGATCCCGTTACACCCAAGAGAACCTGGTCTTTCACACCACCATTAAGCCCGGAAACTAATTGCTTAATCGCTCCCGGCTGATCACCCGTCGGCTTGAATTTGGATTTGAGTTTGAATTTATTCATCTAAACGTGTTGCTCTCAAACGCAATGTCGGTTAATTCCAAATTAAAATTACAGAAAACCGGTTATTGTGCTTGGTGTTACAACCTTATACTTGCTTACCTGATATGCTTCCATAAATTCACGCGGTGGCTTGGTTTTGCCATTACTATATTTAAATTCATACGCGAACAACTTCCCTCTCTTCTATCAAATCAATCTCTTTGCAATAGCGTGTTCTTCAAACTGTAAAAGATAATGCGTTTTTTAATCATGTCATACATACCAACGGAAAACGCGATTCAATTGGGGTTTTAAACGATTATCTTGTTTCAACTTCTTTGCCGTTGATAATCATATTTCTGCTTGATGTCGTATCGATGTTGCTTGAATTTTTAATATACACGCTTCCTCCGCCGGATTCTACTTTGATTGTCGCGCGCGTTGTGCCGTTGTCATCGTCTCGCTCTATTTTAACATCTCCATCGCTTACTCCTTCAATATCTATCATGATGCTCTCGCCGTTTTTGTTAAAATCAACCTCGACGTTGTTTTGGTTTTGAAAATTCCGACTTTCTGGTCTTTTTTTCATTTGTTCATCGGTATTTATCCTCATAACACCGCCCTTACTAGAGTCAATCATGTCCGGCATCGCGCGCAAGTTTTTGTTTTTATCCTTGTGCATTCTTCCGCGCATTGAGCGACGATTCTCCAACATTTCAAGGCGCTTGTTTATTCGATTTTCAATTTGTCCCGTGTTTTCGTCCAACTCTTCCAGTCGATTTTGCATTTTCTTCAGCATTTCAATGGCGCGAACTCTGTACTCTTCTTGCTTTTCAATTCTTTTATCGATAAGACGTTCGGTGGATGTTGACGCTTTTTCTCGTATTTCCGACATTCGGTCAATGTGCACTCGCATCATCTCCTCTAACATAAGTGACATGTCGGAAATTTCCGATACGGATTCGAGCTCCGACAAACGACTGCTTGATTCATCAAGGTGCTTGTTCGCGAGCATCGAAACAGTTTCTTCCAATTTGGAGTCAAAGCCTTTTTCATAAATCATTTCCAGTTCCGCCATGCGCCTGTTCGCGTACTTCATGTGCAAACGCGCGCGAGCTCCCGGAAACACGGCCAGTTTCAAAGACATGTCTTCGGACATAAGTTTTATCGGATAAAGAACGTTTCCCGGCTCCGCCCCTTGCGCGACAAGAGCGGTACCGCTTCCGATAATAAGCGCAAGCACAATCGCGACAGACACCGCGCGCAGGTTTCGCGCGAAAAACGAACTCTTCACCGGCGATGAAAAACGCTCAACGCTTCCGCGTGACGCGCCTTTAACAATACTCAGCATTTCCTTTCGAGAAGATTTCAACCACGCCGAATCGGGGGCTGAATCGCGTTTCAACTTCTTCGCCAGTTTCTTAAATTGTGCTTCAAAATCAGACATAAATTTACAATTCCAGATTTTTTATTTCCATTGAATTTACAATTAATTTGATTTCATTTGAAAGTTGTCGGTTATTGATTGTTTGCAAATCTCTTCCTTAGCGATTTTAGAGCTCTGTGTATCAATACATATACACCGTTTTTGTCTTTGTTCAGTATTTTGGCAATCTCGTCTATTTCAAGCTCATCGATAAACCTCATCACAATTACCTCTTTATACCGCTCCGGAATATCGTTCAGCTTGTCGATTACTTTTTCCGTTGTAAGTTTTGCGTCAACAGCATCAATATGGTTGAATTTTTCGTCTATCGCTCCGTCGCTGTCCTCTATCGACGATATGACCTGCTCCTTGCCAATGTCTCTCCAGTAATCAATGATTAAGTTTCTCGCAACCATATAGAGGAACGCTTGTATGTTTTCAATGGGCTTTTTATTGGCGCGTACATATTCCCACACCTTGATAAAAACTTTCTGTGTCAAATCTTCCGCCACAGACTTATCCTGGCGCGCTTTGTAATATACGAATCTGTATATCGCGGAAACATAAAAATCATAGACCTCCATGAAGGCGTCCTCATCGCCCTCGTTAAAAAGGACTAGAAACGAATCTTTTTTGAACTTTTTCATTATATGCTCCTGTTTCCCGTAATTATTAAGACGACAAATCCGTGAAATTCTTACATAACAGTATCCGATTACCCTTTATTTTTCAAGTATTTAGTGCTAATCTGAAACAGTGAAATAGGCTTTGATTTCGTTTTAGTGTTGATGTGAACCAACATTTAAAAACCCTACTACTCTCTACACCCCAGAAACATGATTGCGTATCTTCAAGGAACAATTAAATACTCAGACGACCGATCGATGATTGTTGTGTGTGGCTCAGTGGGCTATGAAGTAGTGGTACCTGAGTATATACTCCTTGAGTCAAAGATTGGTGACAACATCGAGCTCTATACCTACCAGCAAATTTCAAGCCGTGATGACACAATCGATCTCTTCGGCTTCAAACTTCAAGAAGAGCTTAGGCTCTTCAAACAACTCATCAGTGTTTCAGGAGTAGGGCCACGTTCTGCGGTCGGAGTGCTTTCGGTTGCGAAACTGACAGATATTAAAACAACTATCTCACGCTCTGACCCGGGACTCCTGCAGAAAGTCGCCGGTATCGGCAAAAAAACCGCCGAGCGTATTGTTATGGAACTCAAGGATAAGATGGAATTTTCAGACGACACTGTAACGGGGAGTGACAGCGTGTCATCCACAGACTCAGAAGTCTATGAAGCCCTTGAACAACTGGGATACAAGACTCAGGATATCAGAATCATTCTCAAAAACATTCCTCCGGACCTTAAAACATCTGAGGATAAAATCAAGGCCGCGCTGAAACTTTCTGGGAAGTAAATAAAAACAAATGAAAACTCTAAGAGCCTGTCTAAAATCTCTCTTTCGTCGCAAAATTTCAGAATTTCAAGCGAATATTGTTAAAATGAGGAATAATAATGGTGTTATTTCGACGAATGTTGAACAATGCGCGGGCGAAATTATGAAATTGCAACAGAATACGGAGATTTTAGACAGGTTCTGAAACATGGAAGAAAACATGCTATCACATAACAGCAAAGATGCGCTTTTAACTCTTGGTTCTTGGTCGCCCGTTAACATGTAATTCTCACCGCACTTACGAACAATCAAAACGGTTTCATAATTGAAAGGAGCGTTTTAGCATAAATGTTTACCGTGCGGTTTTGTATTCACACCGGAATCAATCAAACAACAATGATCTAATCGGCGTGTTTCCTATTCGTACCATATTCCATCATATGCACACATCAGAATGGCAGGATAAAACTTCATGGAATCAGTTTATAACCGAACATTCAAGTCCGGCGAGTTTTTTGCAGTCGTGGGAGTGGGGTGAATTTCAGAAATCAATCGGCAATGATGTGTTGAGAGTGGGAATGTATACCGGCGAGTTTCACGAGCAAAGCGAGCAAGACCCTTTCGGAATCGCGTCAATGCACAAAATCACCACCCCTCTTCCATCAATACATTACTGGTACGTTCCAAGAGGTCCGATTATGAAACGAACGGGAGCTGAAATGGAACTAAACGCGGTTCGCCTGATACAAAGGACTATTAAAAAAATCGGCAAACGTGTTCCGCTGTTTTTACGAATAAACCCCTCATGGACAAAATCCGAAGATACCGTTCTATGGGACGGACTCGAGTTTTGCCGACCGAGAATATTACGAAGAAAAAGAGAGCCGGAAACAACCTTGATAACCGACATAACATTGATAGACGAAGCTCTTCTTGGCAATATGCGCCAAAAAACTCGATATAATATTCGTCTTGCCCAACGAAAAGGCGTTAAAACAGAGCGCGTTTCCGGAAAACGAGGTGTCGATATTTTATGGCAATTGCTTCAGCAAACCTCATTGCGAGAAAAAATAAATCTTCATACGAAACAATATTACATTGACCTGTGCGATGCCATTAAGAATATAGACTACCCGGATAAAACGGCAAGCAGACAACGTCCCAATTCCTTGATTCTTATCGCCAAATTTGAAAATTCAATACTTGCTGCGGGTCTGTGGATTGGATTTGGCGACACACTAACCTACCTATATGGCGGGTCATCCGACACTCAACGCAACCTAATGGCTCCATACAAGCTCCACTGGGACGCAATGCGATGGGGTCGAAACCATGGGTATGCCAAATACGATTGGTGGGGAATTGATGGGAAAAGGTCGGTATTCAATCTTTCCGGAGTTTCTCGTTTCAAACAAGGGTTCGGGGGCGACAAGCTCGAGTTCGCGGACACGTATGATTTTGTTTTTCGAGAACGCGCCCTCAAGTACCTTGAAACACTCAAAAAAATAAGAGAAATATTCTAAAACTCCGGAAAATGCCGATGTTTTAACTCAGGAAAACACAGACAAAAGAAAAGATTCACGTTGTAATTCGCGCCATGCACATTATGGACACGACAGACACAAGTACAATAAAAGAACTTTTATCCGAATACAAAACTCGTCCGGACAAATCTCTTGGTCAACATTTTCTTGTCAGTCGAACGATTGTCGATAAAATCATAAGCGCGTCCGATTTAACGAAAAAAGACACCGTATTGGAAATCGGTCCCGGTCTTGGAACGCTTACTCTGGAACTGTCAAAACATGCGGGCAAAGTTATCGCGATAGACCAAGACCCGACCATGATAAATATTCTTTCAAACAACCTTAGTCGAGAGAAAATTACAAACGTAGAAACAATCAACAAAGATATTTTAAACTTTAATCCCTGCAATCTGCAACCTACAACCTACTCTCTAATAGCAAATCTACCCTATCAAATTACTTCGTCGGTTCTCTGGAAGTTTCTGCACGAAGAAGAAAACAAACCAAAGTTAATGACTATCATGATTCAACGCGAAGTCGCGGACCGACTGATTGCCAAGCCGGGCAACATGTCACTGCTTTCCGTGCTGGCTCAATATTATTCAACCCCGAAAATCGTGTGCAATGTTAAACCGGGGCAATTCTTTCCTCCTCCGAAAGTGCATTCAACCGTAATACGATTGATTATTGAAAAAACCGACCAACCAAAAAACAAAGAGTCTTTCTTTGGTGTCGTTCGCGCGGGATTCTCAAGCAAGAGAAAAACTCTTAAAAACAATTTCAAAGAAAAACTTGCGGTAAGAGAATCCAAGATCGAGTCAGCACTTCAAAAAACAGGTCTGTCGAACAAAGCGAGGGCGCAAGAGCTGTCTGTCAATGATTGGATAAAACTGCACAAAGTATTGTATAATGACGGTAATAGATAAACAGAAAAGCGATTCGCGCTTTGAGTTTCATATTTAACTTAAAGTGCGTGTTGCCACTTATCACTCATCAAAATATGGACTTAAATGAAATATTCGAACTTGCGAAGAAGAAAAAAGCGTCCGATATTCATATAATCGTCGGAAAACCTCCGATTTTGCGCATCAATGGACTGTTGAATGAAATAACTGGCGAAAAACCGATAACCCCAACCATGTCGGAGCATCTTATTTTCAAGTTGCTAAATCCTCAACAAAAAGAAAGGTTGCTACAAGAAAAAGAACTCGACATGTCGGTTGAAATAGCGGACGAAACCCGTTTTCGCGTAAACTGTCACTATGAAAAAGATTCACTCGGTATGGTGGCAAGGCTTGTGCCTGCTGAAATCCCGACACTGGAAGATATTCACGCGAATGAAATAATGCATGAATTGACCAAACTCGATAACGGTCTCGTTCTAGTAACAGGACCGACCGGACACGGGAAATCAACAACCCTCGCCGCAATGATTGATGCGATAAACTCGGAACGGTCAGCGCACATAGTGACGCTCGAAGACCCGACCGAGTTTATATTTAAACCCAAAAAAAGCATAATTCGACAACGACAACTTGGCACGGACATGGTGTCTTTCGAGAGCGGATTAAAGCACATTCTAAGACAAGACCCGAATATAATAATGGTTGGAGAGATGCGCGACCTTGAAACCATAGGATCGGCGATTACACTCGCAGAAACGGGTCATCTTGTGCTTGCAACTCTTCATACGCAAACGGCGGCTCAAACCATAGACCGTATCATCGATATTTTCCCACCGCACCAACAAGACCAAATAAGAATACAACTATCAATGACATTGCAAGCGGTCATATCTCAACGCTTGTTGCCGGGTAGAGGTGAAGACGGAAAACGAGTCGCGGTTCGAGAAATAATGCTAAACACTCCGGCTGTAGCGAACATGATACGAGAAAACAAAATATCTCAAATCAAATCGTCAATTCAAACGTCCGCAGGAGAGGGAATGCTCACCATGGACCAAGACATAGTGCGCGCGTATAAAGGGGGTTTAATAGACAAAGAAACGGCGGAAACGCACATAAGCGACCCTTCTCTCGTCAGGAAGCTTTAAACGACAAAACCCCCGCGCATCGGGGGTTTCCACATGTCAAAACCGCTAAAGTCAATTCGAGAATTTGAAAGTTTTTAACACTCAAAACCAACCCGCGCCCGATGTCGCGCCGTTTTCCGCGCTTTTCGTCTCACTGTCTTGCGCCCGATTTTGAAGTTGCAAATAAAGTAAAGCCATTGAAATCCAAACAAATGGCATCGCGACAAAAATCCCGACGAAAACAACCAACAAACCCAACACACTGATAAGGATAAATATTGCCCATAATGCGAACAATTCCAGTTTAACGTTTTCGGTTATTCGAGCGCTTTCTTTGAAAGCGTCTATCACATTCATGTTTTTATCAACGATTGCGTAAGAAAAAAATTGATACTTAACCGCCCAGAAAATACCGGGTACCACCAAAAGCATAAGACCAACCATTACAACAACCATGAACAACGCGCTTCCCGCGACATATCGCCAAAAATATTTATTTCCCGATAACAAACCGCTCCACTCAACGGATTTTCCTCGCGCGATATCAACCGACACGCAAATCACGCCCACACCGATAGCCATTTGCAAGGCCAAAGACGCTCCCTCTATTATAAACCTCAAAGACGCGCTTTGAGTTTTGATAACTTCCGGAGCCCAACCTATGGCGACAAGAATTATAGAAAGTGGAACCAAAAATAAAAAATTGTTTTTCGTAATATTCCACGCCTGTCTTAAAATATCAAGTTTTTCCAACTCTTTTCCCATATAAATCGCAAAATAAACATACCGTTACAACACGAATGATACATTGATGACTCAGGTTGTCAAACTCGCGCAAAATAATGTATACTGACGGCATGTTAACGGGCATGATTTTCATATTGCTTATTCTTATGTCAGGGCTTTTTTCGGCGACCGAAATTGCCTTTTTTTCTTTGCGACCCGCTCGAATAAGAGTCTTGATAAACAGTGGCTCAAAAGAAGCAATTCGAGTGCAAAAATTGCTTAAAAAACCGGAAGACTTGCTGGTGACAATACTCATAGGAAATAATATAGTCAACACTTTTACAGCGTCTCTCGCCGCGATTATCGCTACAAACATGGTCGGCTCGGCGGGCCTTGGTATAGCAACCGGAGTTATAACGCTACTGATACTCATATTCGGCGAAATAACCCCAAAGGCGTTCGCTCAAAAAAATAATGAATGGCTGGCTATAAAGATGGCGCCAGCGATGATTGTTTTGATTAAAATTTTCACTCCGATAGTCTGGTTTCTTAATAAAATAACTCGCATTATTTTATCCCCATTCGGATCGCAAATATCGACTGAAAACGGCATTAGCAAAGATGAACTCAGCGCATTATCGAGATTGGCGCATGAATCCGGAACTGTTGGAATAGATGAGCACAACTTAATCGACAGAGCGTTAAAATTCTCGGAACATACAATCAAAAACGTATTTATGCCAATGCACAAAGTGATAATCCTTAATGGGAATACACCGATTGATCAGATAGCTTATTTCGCGGCGAAATCCGGTCATAGCAGATATCCGGTCTACGATGACGAGCAAAACAACATAAAGGGATATGTTCACGCCAATGACATACTGAGGCTTCTTAATAGCACCAACAGGGACGACTCCCTTTTGTCTCATTTGCGCTCCATAGCTCGCGTGCATATCGATGACCCGATAGAACGCGTGTTCCGATCAATGCAAAGAAAGCACGAGCACCTGGCTCTGGTTGTCGGCAACAAAAGACAACCGCTTGGAATAGTTACACTTGAAGACATTCTCGAAGAATTGGTTGGTGAAATAGAGGATGAAATAGACGAATCAACTCAACATAAAAACAATAAAAATTAAGCATATGCGCCATACATCTATTGTTACAGGAGGAGCCGGATTTATAGGATCTCATCTTTGCGATTTGTTGACGCAAAAAGACCACAAAGTTATTTGCGTGGACAACTTGCAGACCGGATCAACGGAAAACATATCTCACCTGTCAAACAACGAAAATTTTAAATTCATGGAGCACGACGTTGAGAGCCCTCTATCGATTGGAAATGAAAAAATTGATTTTGTATTCAACTTGGCATGTCCGGCGGCGCCGATACATTATCGCGCAAACCCACTTAAGACCGTAAGAACAAACACGATTGGAGTGCTAAATGTGTTGGAACTCGCCAAAAAACATAATGCAAGAGTGTTGCAAGCGTCTACTTCTGAAATATACGGAGATCCGTTGATACATCCTCAGAAAGAAAGTTACTGGGGAAACGTCAATCCAATCGGACCGCGCGCTTGTTACGATGAAGGAAAACGAATTGCGGAAGTGATGTTTACGGAATACCGCAACGAACACAATCTCGATGTTCGCATAGCGCGCATATTCAACACATATGGACCGCGTATGGCGACAAACGACGGACGTGTCATGCCGAATTTCATCACGCAAGCGTTGAACGGTGAGAATCTGACCGTATACGGCGACGGCTCACAAACGCGCTCGTTTTGTTATGTTAGCGATTTGATTGCGGGATTGTATAAATTAATGATGTCCGAAACGTGTATCGGTCCCGTGAACTTGGGTAATCCGCACGAAATAACAATAAATGATTTAACACGGACAATACTGTCATTGACCGGCTCATCATCCGAGATTGTTCACATAGATCTCCCCAAAGATGATCCGACTCGTCGCAAACCGGATATTGCAAAAGCGCGCAAAGAGCTAGACTGGTCGCCCGAAATAAAACTCGAGGAAGGATTGAAACTTACGATAAATTATTTTAGAAACCCCGGCGCGCGAAACAAATCCTAAAAAACTGCCTAAAAATCTCCTAGGAAAGATTGTCCCATATCCCCTTGAATATCTCTCGTTGGTTGTTGGCCATGACTGTATCATGTATCTCTATGAGATAGTGGGGTTCGCGACACGTCATAATCATGATTAAGTATTCTCCCACTACCCATGTAGTGGTAGTAAAGTTTTTACTCGCGTTCCAAAATCGGATGTGACGCTTGTTGTGGTACGGTTTGTTTTTCATTGTCACCTCAACTTCCGAATAGTTACTGAGCAGGTTTACCGATACGTCCGGCGAATTCACCTTTGATGGGAAAGGTGGGGTGGTCAAAGAACCTAGGTTGATGGTAGTGAAGAATGGAAAGCTGGTACCGCTGGAATAATAGATTGATTTGATGATTTTTTTGCCTAACCCGAGACTTTTTGACGAAAAATAACA
>WFTB01000025.1 GCA_015485695.1 Patescibacteria group bacterium
ACTCCCCACGCGCGCTTCCCTTTCACGCGGAATGCCTGCGGATGCACTCGTTCGGATTTCGCAAGGTATGTCAAATCTCCGTTAAGACCGGTAAGGTAGTCCTTGTGAGCCAATTGAGCGTCAAAAACTTCCGGTATACCGCGAAACAGAGGGTCGTTTGTCGCTTCATCCGACTGTGTGATTTCGAATATTCCGACTTCGCGACGCTCGTTTTCGCGAATAACGCGACCACCGAACGCAAGACCCAATATCTGGTACCCAAAACACACACCAAGCATCGGAATATCTTGTTCAATGGCATTATCTACAAGAGAAAGCGCATTGGAAACCCACGAATCCATGCCATCGCCTTGCGACAAATAAAATTGCGCGCTACCGCCCAAAATCACGGCATCATGACCGTTTAGAATATCCGGCGTGTAATTTTCTTTAACGGCATTTAGCGTATTAAGTTGTTCGTGGTGCAAATGCGCGGCTTCACGAAAACAATGAACCTCGTGCTCCTCCGTCTGGTCGGTTCTGAATTGTACGAGAAGAATTTTTTTGTGTTTTTTCATATGCGTTTACTCTTATATATCAAAAACGCCACCTTATATCGGTGGCTTTTAAAGATTATTTTAAGATATCTTATAATCCCATCAGCCACCCGTTGCTCAACAACAAAATGGTAAACACAATAAACACGACAAACAACACCATCCACAAGGCGCTTGTATATTGTGCGACTGATTGATTCATAGTGTCTTCAAGGTACTACATATATCTTTCTCTGTCAAAAACGTGTCCTGTGGAAAATTTTCGGTAATATAAGGTTTAAATACTCTCACTATGTATGTTCCAACGCATATTTTATATCGTCGTGTATTTTTTATTTTCAGAACCTTGTATTTTTCGCATGAGCCGATACAATACATTATACTGGATATTAAAACATAAAATCATTAAAAGGATTGTTATACCTTGTTTCATGACTTTATGTTCTTGTGTTTTCATGCCTTTGAAGATTCACAACACCCTAACCAAACAAACCGAAAAGTTCTTGCCGATGTTCGAAAGAGCGAGCGGTGGTACCAAGGAAGATGAGCACGGGCTCGTCAGTTTTTATCATTGCGGTCCTACTGTGTATTGGGTGCAACACTTGGGCAATATGCGCGCCGTCGTGATGGCCGATATCGCGGTTCGAACTTTGGAATACTCGGGATACACGGTAAAGTTGGTTCGCAACTATACCGATGTCGGGCATTTGACTTCGGACGCCGATGAAGGCGAGGACAAAATGGAAAAGGGAGCAAGACGCGAAGGGGTGACTCCAGATGAAATCGCCGACAAATACATCAAGATATTTGACGAGGATATACGCATGCTAAATACACGAGTTCCGGACGAACGCCCTCGTCCGACGCGTCTTATACCGGATATCATAAACATGGTACAGACGCTGATTGACAAAGGCTTTGCGTATACCACTGATTTGGCGGTGTATTACGATGTTTCAAAAGCGAGAGATTACACACGTCTCTCCGGACAAAATCTAAATAAAAACATCTCGGGGGAAGGAAGCGGTGAAGTGAGTGACCCGCAAAAAAAGCATCCGGCTGATTTCGCTCTTTGGGTATTCAAAACCGGCGCCCACAAAAACGCCTTGCAAACATGGAAAAGCCCGTTTAAATCAGCGTCGGTAAGCGAAGGAGAAGGATTTCCTGGTTGGCATATCGAATGTTCCGTTATGGCGCTCAAATACCTGGGACCTACAATCGATATTCACATGGGAGGAATAGAACACATACCTATACATCATACCAATGAAATAGCCCAGTCGGAATCCGCGAATGGAGTTACTTTCGCAAATTATTGGTTGCATAATGAACACTTGTTGGTTGATGGCGCCAAAATGTCGAAATCCGAAGGAACGGGCCATACGCTTTCCGATGTGACAAGTCGAGGGTACGACCCGATTGCGGTGCGGTATTTTTTCTTGGGCGCGCATTATCGCTCGAAGCAGAATTTCACATTCGAAGCGCTAAACGGCGCCCAAACCGCTCTCAACAAACTCCGTGATATTTTGAGCGAATGGAACGATAAAGACGGTACAATTATACAAGAATACAAAGAACGATTCACCGAAAAAATATCGGACGATTTTAACACACCTCAAGCGCTCGCGGTTATGTGGGATATGGTCAAATCCGACAAACACGATTCCAATGACAAGCGCGCGACCCTTCTTGATTTTGATCGCGTGCTCGGACTAAAACTCAAAGAAGTAAAACACGAAAAGATAAATATTCCCGCCAATGTACGAAAACTGCTCAACGAACGCGAGCAAGCTCGAGCGAACAAAGATTTCGAATTATCGGATAAACTTCGCGACCGTATAGCCAATAAAGGATTTATCGTGGAAGATACACCAGATGGCCAGAAGATTAAACATGGATAATACGATAGAATTCACAAAATCAAATCCTGAAAACGAACTCGTAGAATCGCTTTGGGTTAAGCGTGTCGATGAAAAATTAAGAAATCCTGAAAATAAATTTGCAAAACTCACCAAACCGCTTTATCCGAAAAAAGGAGAAGAATATCTCAACAGCGAAATAAAACGCATGCTTGATATTATGGTTTAAATTCCCGCTGTAGTTATAGCGACTCCGATTATTGTAATTCTTGGTATTGCAAAATCCTGCGAAGATGGGGAAAAATGTTCTTCACACAAGAGCGTTACAACATCGCACCCTTACCGGAAGACGACATAGAAAAAGAAATGGTTACGATAGTAAAGATAAGGACAATGAAAGAAGGTTCTGAGCTTGCGCCGAAACATAACACTGGATTCGCTGAAGGAAAACCGAGAGAAGAAGACCCGCTCGCAACGAAACTTGGAAAATTTATTCGTAAATACAATCTTGATGAATTACCATAACTGTTTCAAGTTCTAATCGGTCAAATGTCAGTCATAGGAGTCAGGTTAACCACACCCTATGCGTTTGAACAGTTTAGAAGTAGCGTTAAGAGCGAAGAACGATACAAAAATCTCATAAATCACTACAACAAATCAAGGAGTAAAGGAGTTGCAGGAGTTAACCAGATATTAGGTAGTGATCTCGAGATAGAGTCAAAACGCTATCACCACGAAGCGTGGTATGCAAAAATGCAAATCTCGGACTCGATTTATACCTTCTATGGCGCACTTTCGCTCATCTTGCGAAAACAGACCACGATATAATAAAACCTAAAAAACGACAAACCGGCAAACACACCCGAATAAATTCCAAAAAAATATTGTAAAATTACATTATCGCAAGATTTGTTCGATATAATGTGGAAAATATCGCAATGCCCCGTGCTTCAAAATAACACGATCGACGTATTTTGAGGCATGGAGTTTGTTGATGTTTGAAGTTTTTTTAGATAAAAAATACCCCGGCAATTTCAATTCATGAAAATACCGAGGGGTGAATGGAGCCGACGGGAATCGAACCCGTTATCTTTGGTCTAAACCAAAGACAGTAAACCATTACCAGCCCCGATTACACTTGGGCGACCTTATCACAAGAAGAAGAAGAAGTCAAGGGGTTGTTATTTGATTTGCATTGTAAAAACCGCCGTATTTGACGGTTTGCACGTATTCAAATTGTGTATTGGAGGGCGTTTTTAAAGACCACTCATGGCAAAAAGACGGGCCTTTTCTCCTCGCATAAAATCTCCTAGTTTTTTTAAAAAACCCCGCAAACGGTTTCTTAAAAAATATTTATTATTATGAATCTGTTTGTAAAAAAAGTAACCGCGCATTGAAATCTTTATCCTTATAACAGGGTATCACACCTCAATCGCTCAAATTCACTCGCAACGCTGTATTGAGTGAATGTTTTTGTTTCAAACTGCGCAAGGCAAGCTCGTAAGCCCCGAAGAAAATGCCGACATACATAAAATCGCCGACGATAGTCCCCTTCAGAAAAGGAAGTCCCATTACATAGCTTTGCATGAGCCCTGCGAGCGTCGGCTCATAAAGCGAACTAAATGCCCAGACCGCCCAGTTAGACACGACAAAGAACACTATAGAGCCGGCGAGAGTTGTCCCAAAAACACGAAAAAACGTTTTATTTTCTTTGAGCATTGAACCCATGACGCCAATCAGCGCGAATGAGCCGTACACGGAAAGCATTATTTTCCAAGAGTAAAATCCGATAAACAAATCACTCACAAACATAACCGCAATCGGCAAGAAAATAGCATAACGCCTATTGAAATACGCTCCCGCGAAAAGAGCCAATCCGGCAACCGGAGCAATGTTCACAATATGCGGGACAAGACGCATGATTGTGACAAACACGACCAACAAGCCCATGAATAAATATGTAAGTTTTTTCTCCGATAGTTTGTTGAACGTTTTAACAGACATTAAACGCGCGTATCGCGATTAACGAAAAACATAAACCCGGAACATCACCAAGATACAGTAGCGCCCGCACCTATTCCCTTATTTAACCCGGATTGCAACCAAAGCTTTACTTCATTTAAGTTTACGGGGCCGATTTTTGTGCCCGGTGAAAACGATGCGCCATAAGCCTTAGCAACATCTTCTCCGCCAACATACGACCGCCGTATATCAAATCCAAGCCCTTTTGAATTGAAGCCAAGACCAAGTAACGATTGTTCTGTCGCAGAATTATAGGCGGCGGACAAGTTTAATCCCGTTTTCTCGGCAAAGAGAATCGCCGTTTGTAACCTTACGAGCGCGCTTATTCCGGATTGCCGAACAGAAAGATTGCCATCTTGTTGCACTTCAAACCCCAATTTAGGTAAAAGACCCAGGGATGCGGACGCTTTTATCGGCGAATCTTCTCCCGACACGCCAATTTCCATTTTAGCCATAGGCAAAACGAAAGTTTTCGTGCTCCCGTCTTTCTCTTTTTTAATGGAAACGGAAAGCGGAATTTCAACAGTCTCCCCTTTTCCGATATTCGCTATTATACTACCAAGCACACCAACTTCGCCCGATTCTCCGGAAAATCTGCCATTTAGAGAGGCTGAGACCACCTGCGCTCCGGACAAAGCTTTTAACCGTATCTTATATCCATCGTCGGTTACATACTCGACACCCTTTCCGATAAGCAGTTTCATAGTATGCACATCCAGTTGTGGCAAAGACAATGCGACCGTTTCCACATTCCTGCCGTCAGTCGGAGACAAAGATAATAAGAAATTTTTAAATTCCGAAGAGGAAATTTTCCACTCAATCGGCCCATATTCGCTTTCAACGTCGAATCTGTTCATACTGGCCGATGCGTGTTCGCCCGTAACCTGCGCGCCTATTACAGAACTTGCGACCACCTTGCCTTCTCTGATTTCTCTTTCTTGAAGCGTCAACGGATCGCCAATAAGCGTATTGACAATCGATTGCGCAAACTCCGGCAAACCTTCCCCGGTTGTTTTTTGGAGCACCATGTCCAACGCACCCACTGTATTGTTTGACTCTATGTTTTCTATGAGCTTATTCACCTCGGCAAATGTCATGTTAAACTCAGGTAAAACCTCTCCCTTTTCAATCATCTTCCTTAACGTATAGTCAATCAAAGCGTATGACTTTCTCTGAAACTCGGTAGATTTTTCAGTTGGTTTCAATATGTCCGCAAGCGCTATCGGAGTCATGGTTATTGATCCGTTTTGCTCGAGGATATTATCAATATCTCCGAGTTGCTCGGCATACTCCGCAAGATTTTTGTTCATATTGTCCACAAAATCGGAAAAACCTTTCGACTCGCGCAATGATTTTTCCACCACTTCGTACAAATCATAATCCCCATTATCCGGCAATTCAACATTCAGAACAAACAAGCTATTGTCCGAGTCTGGTTCGAATATGGAAATCTTTGCATTTGAGCCTTCAACCTTAAACGAAAAGCCCAAAGACGCGAACCAACTGCCAAAATCCCCCGAAGCTTCAAGACGCCCCATATCCGGTCCGGATTTTCTAAGGTCCAACTCGGCGTTCGCGGTATACTTGTTTTCTTGATTGGAAAGCACGGCGTCAATGTTTGCTGTCATGATTCCTTTGTTAGAATCATAATACATTTCACCGTTTGCGACGAGCTCTAACGCTTTTTTGATTTCCAAATATAAACCCGTGACATTTCCTTTAATCATCACGATTTCATCTCCGGTGTTTTTATCAATACGCAGGAAACCTCCTTGTCGAAGGGACAGTTTCAGCTGTTCCATGAAAGCGATTTCCGCGCCCCCGAGAAAGTATTCCGAACTTCTTCCGCCTTCCGTTTCAGACGATCTATATCCCGCATCGCGAAGAAACGCGGTGAACATGTTTTCGAATGCGGAAAATGTGATACTTTCCGCCACAAAACTCCTGTTTTCCAAGTTGCGCTTAAACTCAATTCCATTTGCCGTAAACACGGAATTCATCGATTCCGAATTTATCTTTATGTAATTGACCATCAATTCCAAAAAGTCATCTCCTTCAGTGATGTCTATACCTTTGAATTGCAATTTAATGTCATCGAGCACTTCGGCGAACATGTTTTCTATGGTTGTGTTTGTCGTACCGTCTGTTTTGTATTTTCTTATTATTTTCTCAATAGAAGCCTTCACGACACCTTCAAGAGCGGTCGCGATAATTTTTTGCGCTCCGTATTCGACTTCGCCTTCTTTTGATATTGATTTGTAAATATCAGACAACGCGACTTCAACCAAACCGGAAACTTTTACCTTCAAATCTTCTATGCTGTGCCTTTCTCCCATATCGATATCTTGCGATTTTATGTATCCGTTCAGATACACGGACAAGACATCGGCAAGCTCAACATAACCCGAATATGACTCTTCTCCGTCAGCAGTGACGGTTTTTTCGAGCAGAACGTCAAGTAATTTTCCAAAATCTTTGTCACTTTTCAACGTTAGTAAAAACCTGTCAACATCAACTAGTTTTCCGTCTTTTATTTCAACGCCCTTGGACTCGAGAAAATCAAGCGTAATCTGCTTAATCGAGTTCATAAACAGAATTTGCTCGATAGACAGTGACGTAACTTTGCCCGTTTCGTCCGCCTTGAGATTGAAACCAAACGCTTCAAGCAAGCGTTTTTGCTGATCGCTCAATCCCTCAATCAATATCGAATCCGTTTTCATATCGAATCCTTTTTGCGACAACTCCATCAAGAAACCTTTCATCGCAAGCCTTTTGTTTTCTGAGCGCACGTCCAAATCCTCTCCGGAAAAACGTATGCCCCAATTGTCGGAACCTTTCCACAGTATGTTTAAATTGATTCCCGAGCCATCAGCTTTTACCAGGGCTTCGTTCAGAGATGTCTTAAACACTGATTTTATCTTGTCAACGCTGATGTTTATGGAACCTTCTTCGGAATCAAACTCACCGGAAAGACCATTCAATTGAGCTAGCAAAATCGATTTGTAATTGACCAACAAGGCGTATTCAACGGCAAGTTTTGCGCTCAATCTTCCGTCTTCGGTTTTCTTGAGTTGCGTTTCTATGTCATTTAAGCGAACGAGAAGGTTGTCTTGCAGTTTTGATTGCAAACCAATCAACTTATCTCCGTCAATGTTGTTTTGCGAATCAATATAATCCGCAAGCAATTCATTTACATTCCCTTCCGAGAACAAAAACTCTTCAGCGTTAAGGCCAAAAGACAAGTCTTCGGAAAACCGAACGCTCATCAATGCCTTTTGAAGGGCATATTGATACGCGTAATTATCACCCTCGGATTTGTAGCTTCCGAACCCGAGTCTCACTGACGCTTCCTCGTTTCCGGCTTGAGCTTCCAGATTGCGCAAAATCACTTTTTTTAATTCTTCTTTTCTTTCGCGAACATACGCATACGCAAGCCCAGCCGATACATCTCCTTGCTTCAAACCTTCTGAAAGATTTTCAATGTATGTATCTACAATTTCATCCGGGCTTAATGGTTCGGGACTTGATATTTGCGCATACTCCAAAGACCGTATCTTCAAAGATATATCATCGCCGTCAATGTACGCTCCAAGTCCCATCAAGTCGATTATTCTTATCTGATTTTCTTGATTCAGAAAAATCGAAAATTCTTCAAGCGCCAAATTAATCTGATCATCGGTATATTTTGCCGACAATTCTTCTATTTTCATGGACACTATCTCGTTCCAATTTCGCGCCAAAGCCTCATCAATCCCGATACGAAACACACCGCCAGAATCCTCAACCGATCCCGCGACAAAAATCCCTTTTCCATCACCTTTGAGAGTCAAGGTTTCTTTTAATCGGGATAATGTCTTTTCTATGGTTGACCCTTCATTTTCGGAATTATTCATTGATTCTTTCAAAACATCTTCTGCATACTGCGTGGCTGACCCAAAAAACACCGCGCCTGACAGAGCATAGTCCCTCAGTGAACGGTACTCGAAACCTACATCTTCCAAGATTTTCGCGAACCCATCTTTGTCATCTATCGTAAACCAGGACCCGCCCACAGCAACTTCCTCCGGAGATATGCTTATACTCACGTTCTCGAAAAAATCCCTGCTTCTACCCTCAAAATCAGCAACCAACTTATCCGCCTCGGCTTTTAACGTGGCGTCTTGCATATTCGCGGAAGCGAAAATATTTTTCGCGAACAGGGAAATTTCACTGCTCGCAAATTCCAAAATAGTCGCCCTTAACTCCGCCTCGGTCGTAACGCCGGCGACAAACTTCGCCTTTACGTACAAATCAAGAGAATTGAAGAAATTATCAAGCCACTTCGCGGACAACTCGTCGCTTTCGAAATAAAACGCTTCTCGCAAGGTGTTTCCGGATTTTGAAGCTTGTATTTCTTTTCCGAATATGTTTGTTTCTTCTCCTTCAAAACCATTTTTAACCAAAACCTCGGCCGAATTGAACTTGATATTATACGCGTCTCCGTCTTTTGAGTATAGAACGCCTCGAAACATCCCTTCACCGCCATCAGGTGTTGTATAATCGACGCTGTCGGCCGATACGCGTCCGGAGGCAATTTGCGATAATGCAAATGAGACCCATTCTTTCGGAGTAAGCTTCTTGCCCAAAGCGCTTACTTCTGTTGATTCATTGTTTACGATAAGGTCATACGCCGTCGGCAAGGCCTTTTCGTTTGCTTGTATGTTCACTCCCGACATCTCCACAATCAACGGCGACTGATCCGGTCCGGCAGTCGCGTCCGGATTGTCGATTCTGACAATCGCCTTTTCATAGGTAAGCGTACGAGTTCCGTCCTCGTTTTCCGAAACTTCAGGATTTACGATTTCTATTCTCCCCTGGGGCAACACCACATCTTTCGCCACGTCTTGCGGTCCTTTGTGCTCCAGAGTTCCCGCGTATTCGATAATGTAAACCGGATTCCCTTCCGCGTTTTCCGCGCGAGTAAAGGAATACTCAAAGGTGGTCATCCCGTCCCAATACAATGAATTTTCCGAATCGGAATACGCAACTCTGAACCCGTCAATCATTTCACCCATGGAAGGCAGTTCGTCTTCCGGCACTCCTTGCTCTTTCATGGCGTCTATAAGCCTGTTGTAATCGTATATCAAAGAAGACAAAGAGAAAAAATCCCAAAAAGGCCCGTCTTTTTCGAATCCCGCCGATCTTCCGCGTCTTTCAAAGTATTGCTCCAAGTCTTCTCCCAAATATTGTTTGTAAAGCTCGACGGCTCTCGGGGTCAAGCTGACCGCAAGCTTGCTTGGAGCTTCGAAGTGTTCACCAAAAAAATACCCCGACACATCAAAAGACTCTGCTATCGACTTTGCCACTGCTCTTATGCTTTCGTTTTGTTCATTCAGGAAATTTTCGACAAACATTAAAGAGTTCGCTCGTATAAACGAACTCACGTCTTGCGCCGCCAATCCGGATAAATTCCTGGTTCCATCTACCCTATCAAATATTTCTTGAGAAAAATCGCCAACTGTCCCGGACCCTTTCTCCCTTAATGACATTAAAAATTCATTCAAGGATTGCTCTGCACCTTCTACCGCTTCTCTTGAAATCTCCATTCCTGCAGTATGCGCCAATCGATAACCGAATCTCAATGCGTCTGAATAAGCGTTGAAAAACCCTTCCAATGAAGACGCGAACGCAACCCAGGAATCCGGGTCTGTTGAAAGCCCATTTATCGCGCTCTCAAGATTGTTCCCGGCGTCTTCCAATCTCGGGTCCGCTTTTTCCAAAATTCCATACAGCTCAGAGGACGTCACTTTTTCGTCTAACAAGGTTCGCAACACGCCTTTCGCGCCTTCAACACCCTCCCGCGCCGCTTCTTGAAATTCCGCGCCGAGAGAATCAACGTCCGAAGCAATTTCGCCTGCTCCTTTTTTGAATCGGTCAAAAGTATCTCGCAATTGTTGTACCGTTTCACTGATATCGGCTTGTGGAATCTCAACTCCCTCCAACAAATTTCCGGACATCCTCTCACCTCCGGGAACATATGTCGGGAATACAGAGAAACTCCCGACAAATTCCCTGCCAACTTCTCCCACGATTTTCGGAACATCGCGGCCATCATCCGGATATGGTTGTGGTTCCATATCAGGTCCACTATCAAAATCTCGAGGCTCAATGTCAATATCTATCGGGTCGATACGCTTTGCTATCAAATAATGAGTCATGATTGATTCTGACAATTTCCAAACATCTCCTCGATGACGTCGTAACAGCTCCCTGAATTCGCTCGGATTCATGTTCTCTATCTCTTGAATCGCGCTATCAAGCATATCGTTTACCTTATCCGTGGATAATTCGACTTGATAATACTCTTTGTACATGTATTTCACATACTCAAAGAATTTTCTCACTCCTTTCATCGTGTTCTCTCGGAAGTTTGGAGATTCCGGATTAAACCTTGGCAATGCGAAATGATGATCTCCGCGCATCAGGTTTATTATCGTCAGACCGTATTTGTATATTCTTGCGTCCTCGTCCAACTCTTTGTCTATCAAATATTCGTATAGATAATTATCGTCCAACTCTTTGTCTATCCTTGCCTGTCTTGCCGAATTTATATCTCGAGAAAATTGATAAAAACTATCAAGATCGTCCTTATCAAGATATTTGGGATTTCTCTTGATTACATCATCGTATTCGCTCGTTTCTTGTATAAAGCGCTTGAATACATCTATGTATTGGCGAACGGTTAGGGGTTTATTCGGCGCGAAGCGCCCATCTACGACCAAGTCGGGGTGTTTCTCGGCTATGCGCGATATATGACTCGCCCGCTCTGATTCGTCCAATCTCGTCATATACAAATCAAGAACTCCGGGGGCTCGCGAAGGCAAACTCACCGTCAATTTCCCTCGAGCGAGCAATAAAGACGAACGGTGAAACAATGCCCCATCCGGAGTTTTGTGTCTGTCAAGCTCTAACTCAACTCCATATAAGAAATTCTCGAGACCGTCCGGAAGCTTTTCGTTTTTCAAATGTTCGGCGACAGGATTCGGATATATATTAACTCCATCCTGTCCACCCGACGGGCCTATACCATAACCTGTCCATTTGGTACCCGCTTCACCTGGTGTTTGTTGGCCGTAAGCCTGGCCTTGCAATGAGGATAACAGAGTCACAAGCCAAGCAAGCGCCAAATCAGGTCTAAATTCAAAATAATTTTCTTCTTTTTTGGATTCAATCGCATTACTAAGTAATTTGATGAGCTCATCCACACTTCCACTACTTCGTATAAGTTCATAAGCATTTTCCGCTGTTTTGTTGTCAAGTTTATTTATTAATTCAATAAGACCATCAGCTTGATATCTTAATTCCGAGAAAAAAACCAAAAGCGAACTAACAATATATTTCTTTTTTTCTTCCAAACTAACCTCCCGTTGTTGTTCATTGATTAAGAGATTTAATTTTGTGAATTCAATTTCCTTAAGAGTATCTTCAAAATCCCTAAATTCTTCAATCCTTCTCCCGATTAAATTCGCGGTTTTGCCATCGCCGACGCGACCGGCAAACAGACGAGAGCGTTCCATGCGCGACAATAAACGGGCTGAACGATTGGCGCTTTGATATTTCAAATAATTTCGTATCGCTTCTATTATTTTGGATTTAAACTCATCTTCATCTATCGAATCACCTTTTTCTTCTAAGTTCCGCAAGCAACCCACAAAATCGTGAAATCCAACTGGTATTTTGGATGGGTCGTTTCCGAATGAACTTATAATTTCTTCTATTTCACTTGTTTCAATTTTTTCATCAAAATTCAGACTCTCAATCGACTTGAAAAACCCGCTTAATCGTCTTGTCGAGCCTGATTTTGAGATTTCAACAAACGCTTTAAACTTATTACCGCTTCTTAGAGCTTCTATGGAATTTCGAAACGCGCTCAATTCCTTGTCGGAAACTCGAGAACCTAAAATCGATTTAACGCTTTTTAACTCCAAAGAATCTTCAAATTGTCCCGCGATTTCGGATTTTTCTTCCTCGATTTTTGAGAGCTCATTAATATAAAATTCAAGCGATTTTTCCGTATATTCTCGGTCTTCCGACAGAAATTCAAGATAAGAATCTTTTAACGAAGATAATTTCACATGAAGAAAATCAGCTTTAAAGCGAAGTTCGAATCTTTCAACGAAATTCTCTTCTTTTATGTCTTCAATGCCAAGAGCCCCTTTGCGCAACACTTTTTTTGTAAAATCATCAATAGGCAAATCCGAAAGGACAATATCTCCGCGCCGTTTACCGACAACCTTATCAAAAATACGAGCCAAATCGCCAGAATAACCATCCGGGGAGTCGTAAGGAACGGGAGATTCCGAAAGTAATAATTTAGAAACTTTATTGCTTGTACACAAAACCGCTTCCTCGACATAACGAATCTTGTGCCCGAATTCTTCTTTAATTTCCGCAAATTTGTTATCATCGAGTTCACCATCGTCCGTTCCACCTTCTTTCCAAAAAGAGAGCAATGTATCCGCATTAACATCCGGATTCTCAGAACGCGCGTCATCAATGCACGCATCTACGCTATCAAAAAAGATTCGCAAAGAATCCGGGAAAAACATTTTATTACCGCTTCTGTATGTGCGATACAATGACGCGAGAGTCTCTGAATCAATATTAACGCTATCGCCGTATAGAGTTTCTTTCAATTTTTCCTCATCCAAAACATTCACTTCTCCATCAAGAATTTTTTTCCAAAAATTGGATTTATTCGCAATTTTGACGGTTAGATTGAGAAATCTCAGATCTTCTTTAACTCGTTCTTTCGCTTCTTGAACTTCTAATTTGAATCCATCGGATTCCGTGTATTCCGGCTCCAAGGCTACATCAAATCTTTTGCCAAGGTTGCCGAATCTGTCCTTGTAGAGATCTTCCGGGGTGCGTATTTCGTGAATAAGTTCTCCGGTTTTGGGTTTTTGCGGTTCTCTTTCTATTTTTAAACTAAACATATTTAGCGTTTATTAAAACTCTCTTCATTTGCGATATCGATTGAAGTCAATAAAGACTCTTGGAAAAATTTCGGGTCACTTATGGCTTCCTTTTCCAAAACCAAATACTGCCACAACGGCAGAGAGCGAACATGCTTTATGAGGATTTCCCGCTTTTTTGGCGACAATGCGTTTGTTGATTGTATTATCGAAATCACAATGCTCATAATATACAAATTCAGAATCCTTAACTTTAAGCAAGTTTCGGATTTTCCGCTCAAATTACAGCTTGACTTTATTCTTCACCTAATTGTAACAGAAACGGCATTTTATTCAATAGTTATAAAAATTGAGAAGAATCAAAAAACGAGCACGTGAATCGTAAAATTCTCGAAATCATTTGTATATGTTCTTTTCATATTTCCATGTGATTTCGTCTCCCGGTTGTACGATATAGCCATCCGCTCCGACGGTCGCAAGACTGCCGTTTATATACCATATCCAATACTTATCCTCCTCACCTCCCTGAGCGACTCCGTCTATAGATGTTACGAGTTTTCCGAAACTATAGTCTTCGTATTCAATATCAATGTCACCCAAAGCAAACAAATCAAAAGCTGTCGTATCCGAAGGAACCGAACTCATGCGCCTTGTCGAGACTCTACCGTCCGGACGTTTGATTATAAGCGCGATTTCTTCCCTAGTCGACTTTGATATCGACTTACCGGACCCTGCCGACTGTTCTAAAGCGGTTGTAGGAGCAACCGAAACACCACGGTCGTAGAAAAACACAATCATGGAAATAATCACCAATACGGCAATCAGAGCAAAAAAACGCTTATGATTAATTTTCCTCTCAGACCGGGTGTCGTTTTTCATAATTTTTACTATTCGCCTATTCGCGCGAATTAGAGATTGGTAAAATTATATAAAAATTTTGTTTTCATGTTCGGAATCCCCGTCTCTATACGATAAAGATTCGTTGATATCTCAATAATCAATCCCCACTTTGGCTAAAATTCCGTCGTCATATGGGTGTTTAATTTTTTTCATTTCCGTAACTAGATCCGCAGTTGCTATTATTTTTTGAGAAACAGTATGTCCGGTTAGAACCAAATGAAGTTTTTCAGGTTTCTCCCGCACGAACTTTATTACGTCTTCTTCTTCTATAAGATTCTCGTCAATGGCGCGCAGAATCTCATCGAGAATAACCACCTGCCACTCACCTCTTGAAACAACATCGCGAGCATGGGACAATGCTTTTTGTGCCGCCTCTCTATGCTCTTCAAACGGAAGTTCATCGCACATAATACTCACAAATCCAAGCCCCACGGGTTCTATATCGAATTTCCCGAGACCTCTTCCCTCTTCGCCGTTTGCTTCGAACCTCTTAACAAACTCTCTTTCTCCGGTTGTCCACTGAACTGCTCCCTCTTTTTTGTTGATAATCGGATCACCTTTAATAAACTGCAACACTTTTACATTCATACCACGACCGACGGCGCGCAATGCTATTCCAAGCGCCGCCGTCGTCTTCCCTTTCCCGTCACCGTAGTAAACGATTACCAATCCTTGGTTATGTGGGGTTACTTTCATGTATAAGAATTACAAATTTGTCACAGAAGTATTTTATGTGGTCTCTTTAGTTCAATTCACACTTATCTCCAACGCAAGCGTATTCTTTTGCCCCTTCGGTGTTGTCGTCGTTTTCGTATATGTACAGTTTTGAAAAATCAATCTCGCCGATTTCAGCCATTCTTCTTTCATACTCTTGCGCGCTAATCTCTTCGTACGGAGCCAATTGATAAACATGGTCCGAGCGCGGGAGAAAAGAAAGACCACCGACAATATCCCAATTTTCATACAGGAAGTTCGCCGTTTGTATCCATTCGTCGTCTCCGACATAAATCGTTACAGACGGATTGTGCTCCGTAAAATTTTCTTTTATCTTTTTCCACTCTTGCAAAAGGTCAAGAGCTCGAATATCATCTTTCACTATCGCGCCTTTCGGGGCTTTTACCGGAAACTCCAGTACAAAAGTGTGTGCGTCTTCTTCTGTCTGGCCGACTTCCGGAATGCATGGCACGCCCTGGTCTCTCAATGTTGCGTAGAGAGGGTCTGTCCTGGCAATACGCACGCGTCTTACGTAGTAATGAGCGAATCGCGGG
The DNA here is from genome assembly GCA_015485695.1 of Patescibacteria group bacterium. Taxonomy (GTDB): domain Bacteria; phylum Patescibacteriota; class Patescibacteriia; order WFTA01; family S139-112; genus S139-113. The sequence goes on from WFTB01000025.1 coordinate 15,540, forward strand.
TGCATTCCGGACGCCGTATCGAGAAGCTGCGATGAATTGCCGTGAGGCTTGATGCAAGTTATGGATGTCGAATGATTTATGCCAAGTCTGTCTGCATATTCACGATTAGCCTCTATCGCAAGTTCTTTGAGTTGTTTTAACACCCATGCGTCTCGGATTACTTTATTGTCATAGTATCCGGTAATGGAAATACCGAGCAATCTTTCCTCTTCGCAATTTTCTTTCCATTCTTTTGACAAATACGGAAAATGTGTAAGAGTCGACTGGAAGGTTCCAAGAAGTGTCGCCACGCGCATTTTTTTCTCCAGCGTTTCCACCGTGTCATTCTCCCTTGCGACTATGCTCGTCAAATTGCAAAACTGCTTCGAACGCAATATTATCTCTCCGCAAGGATTCACTCCTACATTGGAATGCCCCTTAAGGGCGTCTATGCGTCGTTTTGGAAGTTGTTTTGTCAAGCCGTCTCTGTTGAAAATACCCCTTTCTCCGCTTTTACTCTTTATAAGCGCGCGCCACTCGTCCATGAATTCTTCGGCCGTGGGCTTTCGTTCGTATACCGCGGAATTGTTTGACATGCTTCTTTGCGGTTCCGTTATGTAGAATTGCCCCTTTTTCGCGTCGCGTAATTGCAAATCATCCAAATCAGACAAAGATATGAGCGCGCTACGACGAACACCGCCCGCAACGACTATCTCACCTATTTTACATATTATGTCATGCACGTCTATCGATTGAAGCCTGCGACCTTGTCGACTTAAAACCTTCTCTCTGGAAAAATTTATCAAATCAACAAGAGGTTGAGGCCCCGACGCTCTGCCTCCCATCGCTCTGAGACGAGCGCCGGCGGGACGAACTTTGGAATAATCAAAATCAACGTCTTTTCCCGAAAACCAAGTCTCAAGACCGTAAACAAAAGCATCCGCCCACCCTTCCTTGCTGTCTTTAACGACATAAGTGTCCAACTTTTCGCCCGATTGCTTGTTTATTTGAGGTAACTGTTCCACGGCTTCGTGCTCAACGGAAAAACCGAGACCCGCCCCGCACATCAATATATACATTATCTCGCCGAAGTCTTGCAGTTTGGTCGGAGCCACATACGAACAATTATACGCGGCGACGTTGGTTTTGCGCGCAGCGGTACCCGCGGACCACAAAAGCCTCATTGACGGACATACGTCTTGATTTAATATTCCTTGTCTTACTTCTTCGTATTCTTCTTCCGTGAATACGTTACCTACGTTTTCACGCATAAAAGACATAAAACGATCCACGGTCTCAACCCACGTCTCTCGTCTGCCAAGATCATCGCTCCACCTGGAATAGGTTCGATAATATACAAACTCCGCCAAAGGGTTGGCAAAGTACGCGCTACTTTCTTTGGTTAATTTTTTGACGCTCTCGGGAACTTCCCGATTTAGCGCTCGTTCCGACGCTCGTCTTTCTCTGAACAGTATATACGCTTTGGCGGTTTCGGTATGTCCCATGCGCATCAAAACGACTTCGACCGCGTCTTGAATTTGTTCTACTGTCGGTACCTTGTCTTTGTAAAGTTGTGTCAAAAAATCAACTGTTTTGCCGGATATTTCTTCCGCCGTTTTTTCGTCGATTTTTCCGGTTTCTTTTCCGGCGCCCAGAATCGCTTTTGTTATGCGACCCGCGTCAAACGGCACGATTCTGCCGTCTCGCTTTTTCACCGAGACAAAGCTATGCTTGTTATTACTCACAAAAACACCCTCACCGTCATCTTCGTCGGCAAAAGACGTGTTTGCGGTACTTTTTCCGGTGCGCCCGTTTTTAACGGCGGTAAATGTCGTTGAGTGTCCGTTCGCAACGGGACTTACACCCTTCGCCAAGTCCGCTTTTTCTTTGGCGATCGACTTGCGTGTCGGTATTGAACCTTCGGGCAAATCTTTCGACCTCATAAGAATATTCGACACATCTTCGAAATCTTCCTTTTTTGGTGGTATGACGCCTTGAGACATAAGCATGGGAAATTAAATTGCTAATTATCAATTTGCAATACTCAACGAACAATCATTTTGAATATTGAAAACTGAAAATCAGAGTCAGTTTTTTGATTTCTTTTTGCCTTTTAAACTTCTCTTTCTGGTAAGCTCATCTATCGCTTCTTTGAAGGTTTCAACATCGTCGAACGCTTCGTATATTGACGCGAATCTTATATACGCGACTTTATCAAAAGACTTTAATCGTTTCATCACTATAGTTCCTATGTTATGCGATGTTACGACTTCTTTTCGCAATCTTTGCAGGTCGCGTTCTATGCTCGAAACCAATCGACGAAACCTTTCCGAGCCGTGTTTTCTTTTTTCTATCGCTTTTTTCAGTCCTCTCATCAATTTGTCCCTGCTGTATGTCTCCTTTCTTCCGTCCGATTTCACGACTGATACCCCAAGAAGCTCTATTTCTTCGTATGTCGAAAATCTAAACTCGCATTTAACGCATTCACGACGTCTTCTTACGGAAAAACCGTCGCCGGAAGGACGAGAGTCTATTACGCGAGTGTCGTCGTTGTTGCATATTGGACAGTGCATGTTGATTGCCGATTAAAACGTCTCGTAGCGTGCTCGGTATGAATCAAATACCGACAAAAAATCGATTTAAATACCGTCGGAATTTGGCAAAAACCATAAATGGTGTTCCGCGAAGGTATTATACCACAATATATAGTTAGAAGATTGTAAGAAAAAATTAAAAAACGGCTAATGTAAGTACAAAGAATTTATCGGATATCAATCTCAATCGAACAAAGTGTTTTTCAGCGCTGTTGTCAACTTAAAATTTTGTGGACAACATTAAGTTCTCTTACCGTTTTTTAATTTTTTCTTATTTCGAATTCGACGAGCAACCAACCATACGACTATCGACAACAGCCCTATATCTAGGACTATTATTCCAACCAATGTCGGGTCGTATTTGTTTCCGGTTTTGCCTTCGGAATATTCTGACGATTCGACAGACGCGCCCCCTTCCACGGAAATATTCGCCGGAATTTTTATTCCGTAACAGGGACTTATATGTTATCCAGACAAACCCGTTTCTCCAGCCACGACAAGCGCCATCGTGGCCCACGGAGACTGGGTTTGAGATTTGATGTATGTAACACCTTCTTCGTTTATCTCCGGTGACGCGAAAGCAAAGCTCATGTTAAGAAGCAAAAGCGAAAACACGCATACTATCGATACAATTTTTTTTAACATAAAAATCTCGTATACCTACGAGATGAGAGAGATGTTGACGAGCACGCCTGCGATGACCGCTCCATCCAACCTCTATGCTCGTAGAGATTAACTGGTAACGATGGAAGAAATATCGGCGATCTGACTTCTCCATGCCTTTCCGATTTATTGTCGCTCGCGGTTGGTGCGAGATACGATACGCCGGAAACCAAGGAGTCACAGTTGCGGCACAGTGCAGGAGTCTCACCTGCTTCCCCGATATATCTTTTTTAAATTGTCATGACTCAGCCTTAATTAAGGTAGCTCAATCTTAACTTGCCTCATTGAATCCGTCAACGACCGTAATGTGTGGACAACCGAATGTTTTCTTAACTGATTTTAACAATTCAACATTCCATACCGAAAAAGCGCCCGCATGTTCGGGGCGCTTTGAGGTCAAAATCGTATTTACGAAACTACGTTATCGTACGCTTGAACGGAACACCCACTTTACTAGCAACTTTTTCTATCCACGAAACAACATCATCAAACAACCTCTTGTTGTTGGAAGCAAGCTAGGCTCCTTCCACTTCCGCGGTTACAATGTTCTTTGCGTGACTGTAGCCGGCTTGAGCCAGTAAATGAGCATACGGCTCGAAAGACTTTTCAAACATGATTTTTATTTCAGGTAGAATCGCTTTCTTTGTGTATGTCTCAATCATCTCCGGAAGGTCTGTTTTAGGTTTTTAACGTCGGTTTGGAGAACTTTTATATCACCATCCAAAACCCTAATCTCACCTTTGGTGGCGGGCTGATTTAATTCTTCTTGTGTTAAATCTTCATACATACACTACCATGATAATCAGTTCTTACACCACCGTCAAATGTTCGTTCTAACTTCTAACGTTATGTATCGTCACCGAACCAATATAGTATTCCTAGATAATTTTAGGAAAGACCATATAATATCATAACCAATCTTTAAGCCGTAACCACACCTTTTCATATATCCATAAGTGCCCTTTGTCATTGGGGTGCAAACCGTCGTCCGTTAGATACTCATCCCAATCAAGTTCAAGCGCGCTATAGAAAAGCTTTATTGGTTGGTTCAACAATCAAGATCTGCTTACTTCAACTAAAATGAATTTTCGATACGGATCTAAGTCGTCACTGGATGATTTCAGAATAACATTTCTGAACGGGTAAATCAGTTTGTTTTTTAGATAAAACATTTTCTTATTTTTTGAGAACAGAAAAAAAATCAATTTCTTGTACGTTTTCAAATTTATCCCGTTGTAGATATCAATCGATGATACATCCTTATGACATGACAATATACTTAAAATATAATTAAAATTAAAAACCCCGACACTTATGTGCTCAGAGAGATGTTTATAAACATAATTCTTACTAATGTAATATGAATACAGTTCATTATCAAACGAATAAGCCACTTCTCCAAATGGCACTGAAATGAGAAGTTTGTTTTTCGTTAATGCCAAAAGATTATGTACGGATGTTTTAATATGTTTTTTGTTTATATGTTCAAGAACATCCAAACATAACACATAATCAAAAGCAGATGACATACTTACATCATCTTTTGTTATATCAAGTTTATGGTTACCCGAATGTGAGACAAAGTCTGTGCTTATGACATTTTTGAAACCAAAATATCTCAACCCATACGTTCCACTACCAACCTCCAATATTGAATCTGAATGCTTTTTTATTCCTAGAATACTTATAGCCTTTTTATATCTTAAATATACAGTTATCCTCCAAACCCAAAAGTCTTTCAAAATTCCGATAATCATAGTATTTTACAGTTAGTAAAACGATTGAAAAGACCGGTAAAAGTCAATTTTCAAACAATTAATCAGTGTGTTAGTATCATACTGTACTTTAAAACAAAAAACCACCATCAGGTGGTTTTTTCAATGCGCATGTATGGAGTTCGTAGTGAATCAACTTTTGAGTTTTTTGCGAATAAACGCAGGGATTTCAAGCTCTTCTTCTTGGTTTTCTTTATTGGATGAACGACCGACGGGTTTATTCAAGTCATTGTCATTTTCAAGTTCATCACTTTTGTCAACCGAATCCTGCTCGGTGAAAACCGGTCTGCGCGAAAACTTGAACGGCGCTTCCTCTTCCTCCTCATCTCTTCCGAAAGCGTTTGTGTTACCGGTTTGTGTCTTTGCAATTCCGGCAGAATCCCCAAAACCGGTCGCAATAACCGTTACTTTTATCGTGTCTTCCAAGTTTTCATCGATTATGGCTCCGAATATTATTTTGGATTCGGGATCGGCCGAAGAAGTTATTAAACGAGCGGCTTCATTCACTTCGTCCATTGAAAGGTCGGGAGACCCGGTAATGGTGAACAGAATCCCTCGAGCTCCGTCAATAGACAAATCAAGCATCGGTGAATCTATCGCCTGTTGAGCGGCTTCAAGCGCTCTGTTCTCTCCGGAAGATTCACCTATTCCCATGAGAGCCGAACCGGCGCTTTGCATGATGGTTTTTACATCGGCGAAGTCAACGTTTATAAGACCGGGAACGGTTATTATTTCAGAAATACCTTGCACTCCTTGGCGAAGAACGTCATCCACCACCTTAAACGAATCAAGAAGTGAGGTTTTCTTATCCACTATCTTGAGTAATTGATCGTTTGGAATCGTTATTATCGTATCAACATGCTCTCTTATGTCTCTCATACCGACCTGAGCTATATTCATCCTGTGAGCCCCTTCGAAAGAAAACGGAGTGGTGACAACACCCACCGTCAAAGCTCCGAGCTCTCTGGCTATATTCGCGACAACCGGCGCCGCGCCTGTTCCGGTACCGCCACCAAGACCGCAAGTTATAAATACCATATCTACACCTTTTAGAGATTCTTTGATTTGATCTTGAGTCTCTTCCGCGGCCAATCTTCCCACCGAAGGATCCATGCCCGCTCCAAGACCTCTGGTCACGTTCTGGCCTATGTGTATTTTTTTCGCCGCGCTGTTATGATGAAGCGCTTGCGCGTCCGTGTTAATCGCCAAAAAATCAATCCCCTTGAGTCCGGCATCAATCATACGATTGATGGCCGAATTGCCGGACCCACCAACTCCGACGACCGTTATTTTGGCAAATGTTTCTATTGCTGGTTTTACTTCCATATGAATCTGTTGTTTTTCTTGAGACTGATGAAAAGTTTCCGGGGATGGCTCGTCTTTTTTAATCGACTTTTTCTTTATGAATCCTTTGTCTTTGTTTTGTGATGTTGTTCCGTGCACCGTTGTTAATTTGGTATCACGTTTTCTTCTGCTTTTTTCTAACATTTTAATTTACAGTTAACGTTCCTTTGAATTACCCGAACATGTCCCTAATCTTATTCGTTAAACCGCCGATGGCGCGCGTTATGCCTACAGAACCGGGTAATGACTTCCCACCTCCTGAACTTTGTCTCCACTCTCTGTCCCAAAGAGCCAATCCTATTGCGGTCGAATACTCCAAAAGTGTACTCTTTTCAAGCGATGTGTCAAGCGGTCTCGGATATCCAACTGATGCCGGTAACTTGAAATGATTCTTGGCATATGCGACTATTCCCGGTAATTTCGCTCCACCTCCCGTCAACATAATGCCTGCCGGCAGTCTTCCCGCTCTGCCTACCTGAGATAATTTGTTGTTCACATGGTCAAATATCTCTTCCAAACGCGCTTCTATTATTTTGTGTATTTGATTAAACGAAACCCTTTCGCTCTCTTCTCCTGAAAATACCGATAAATCAACTTCATCTTTTGACGACAGTTTTTCCCTGCTCACGCCACCTACGTTTATCTTTACCTCTTCTGCGGTGTTAATCGATGTCCTCAAGCCTATGGCAAGGTCTGATGTGATATGCGCGGAACCTATTGGTATTATGCTCGCATGCAACAAATTACCATCTTCGTATACGGCGACTGATGTTGTCGTGGCTCCGATATTCACCAGCGCGACCCCGAGTTCTTTTTGGTGGGCGGATAAAACCGCTTCACTGCAAGCCAAGGGGCTTACCACCAAATCATCGACATCCAAGCCGGTTCTATATACGGTTTTTGTTATGTTTTTAATTTCAGCGGAAAGACCGTGAACTATTTGCACCACCGCCTCAAGTCTTACCCCGGACATTCCAACCGGGTCTTTTACTTTTATGTCGCTATCAACGCTGAAATAAAGAGGGATCACGTGCAAAATTTCATGATTCGGCGGACTTGCGACCGCCTGCGCGGCCTCTACAGCTCGATCGACGTCATCCTCCTTCACTTCTCCATCCGCGCGGGATACCGCTATCACTCCGCGACTTTCTTGCGTCGTAATGTGCGTTCCCGAAATTCCAACCGTTGCGCGAGTAATCGGTTGTCCGGTTATTCTCTCCGCCGTTTCAAGAACTTGCGACAAAACGGTAACCGCATCATCTATACTGGTAACCGACCCCCTGCTCACACCCTGAGATTTTGCCTCAGCGTGACTTATAACCTGCAAATCACGTCCTTCAACGGACTGCAAAACGACCGCGCGAATGGCATGGCTTCCTATATCTAATCCTGTAAAGTATGTGTTATCTTTCATGGGCAATAGCTTAGTACCTAGTATACGACACAGTCGCATTCATTACAAAGCGATTGTGTGGATAAAATGAACACTATATTTGTTCGAACCATATCGGCTAGACCTAATTTCTTATTTTTTTCAAAATTTTATTTTCTATGGACTCCATGGCGATTGCTTCGGCGTCGGTTTTGTGATCTCTGCCGGAAATATGGACCATGCCGTGAATCAATAATCTTTCAATTCTGCGTATGACGCTAATCTTTTCTTTAATAGCTTGTTCTTTGGCGACATCATAACATATAATCACTTCTCCTGACACTTCATAAGAATCTCTTCCCATCGCAAAACTCAAAACATCTGTAGGTTTGTTCATCCCTCGATACATTTTGTTTAGTTTCTTAATGCTTGAGGAATTGACTATTGCGATTGAAACGGGTTTTTTGAAATTCAGATAACCGGACGCTATCGAAGCAACATTTTTCAATCTGTTGATATGAACCCTCGATTTTGTTTCATTGTAAATATCTATGTTCATATTTATCCGACTCATGCGACGATGATTACATGTTATCAAGCGAATCATCGAATAAAGTGAATGAACGAGCCATCATGTTAAAAACGGTCTCAAAATAAGCGTTCGAATCGGCGCTTGGCGTGTATATCATGCTGTATATCAAGTTGTTAGCCATGAAAAACGCCGACATTCCATCCGGACTCATTATTCCGAACATGCCCCCTTGAGCCGGAACCGATGTTACCGCTCCCGAATCCACGCCAGGGAATTGACTCACATACCACTCTTCCACCGTGGAAAAGCCCCCTACATTGCTTTCAACGGTAATATCCACGAACTCGCCGATTCCACCTTGCGATACCGGACTGTTGCTTATAAACCTTATCGTGGATTTTGGCTCCAGTTTTTTTTCTACCCAACTTGTCGGAACGAAAATCTTATATCCGAATTCATCGGATATGTATGTCTTAACGCTCGTCGAATCCGCCAGAAGCGCGCCTTGTCCGAATCTGGGGTCAAACATGTTGAGCACTTCTTGTCCGTCCAAAAACCCATCTCCGTCGTAATCGAAATTCGTATCACTGGTTCCAAACAGCCTTTCTTCTTCAACTGTTAACAAATCTTTATCAACATCAAGCAACTCGGGATCTATAAACGGAATCACGATTTTTTCTTTTGGCGAATCTTTCGTTGAATCCTCTTTTTTGGACTCTGAATCATCGGGTGGAGTATCATCTTTTATGTCAACATTGTTTTCTTCTTCCGAATCCGAAATCGGTGGCAATGGCGCTTTATTGTCTATAACTTCATTGGCATCTTCCGCTTTTTCTCCCGTAATATTCGAATCAGATTGACCTTGTGTTTCATCAACCTTAACTGTTTCGTCTATAGCCGTAATCGTTTTGTTTTGTTGATTACGCAAATTCCTGACGAAAAAATACGCTCCCGCGGACATAACAACACCCAAAACGACTATAATAGAAACGGATATCATGATTTGTCGTTTGAGGGCTG
>WFTB01000026.1 GCA_015485695.1 Patescibacteria group bacterium
ACTTTTTCAATGTGAGAAAATATGATATTATTCACACGAATTAAATAAGCGCAGAAATTACCATGCTCAAATCAAAAAATAAACACGCAATCGGTCTCGACATATCCGACAGAACTATAGAAGTCGTTCACATATCGCTTGAGAAAAAACAAATCACATTAAAAAGCTCAAACAGAGTCACCATTCCGAGCGGTGTGGTTGTCGGAGGCAGGATTAAAAAAAACAAAACACTGAATGAGGCCGTAAAAAAGGCTTTCAAAGAAGCGAAACCTTATCCAATCTCAACGGAGAAAGTCGTTTTTGGATTGCCTGAATCTCAGGTGTACACTCGAGTGTTTTTTGCCACTCTCAAATCCGAAAAAAACATTCCGGAAGCGGTAAACAAAGAAATCACAAAAAACATACCCATACCGGAAAATAAATTGACATACGATGTCCGAATATTGTCAAAGCAAAGGGTGAACGGTCGCACAAAAGGTACTCGGTTTGAGATTTTGATAGTCGCCGTGGAAAAAGAAGTTGTCACTGAGTGGCTTCACTTTTTATCGTCATCGCGAATAGGGGTGGAAGGTTTTGACATAGAAACATTCGCTTCCGCTCGCGGGTTGTTTGAGTCCGCGCCACCGCATCCGTTTTGTGTCGTGGATATCGGAGCGGGGAGTACGTCTATCGGGATTTTTAACAAGCATGGTTTGCAGTTTTCGCTTTCCGGAGACATTGCCGGAGATCAATTCACAAAAAGCATATCGAGAGCTCTTAAAATATCTTATTCGGAAGCTGACAAGCTCAAAAAAACGCACGGAGTGTCAAATCCAGAAGAAAAAGTTTTTGCCGTTTTGGTCAAGCAATTGGAAGAAATCCGAAAAGACATAGCCGGCGCAATCGCATACGTCAAAAGAAAGAGCGATTTGAGCGTAAAGGAAATCATCCTGATAGGCGGGTCTTCTCAGCTGAAAGGCATTGAAAGTTATTTCGAAAAAAACCTTAATATACCCGTTCGCAGAGGAAAATCCATATTGTCTCCGGTCAAAAGGACAAAAGTAAATCAACTGTTTTATTTGAGCGCGATAGGACTCGCGATGAGAAACATCAATCCATCAAGAGCGTTAAAAGACCCTTTCATACCATTGATATCAGGCGATGAAGATATGGTGGTTATGGATTGTTCGGACGGAAAATCCTGCGAAAAATCGGAATTGTCGGACGGCAACCAAAGCGATTCGCCCAAAGACATGGAGTTTTTGCGTCCGGACGGTCGTGAATTCAAAACACCCGAAAGCAATTCGAGAATTCGTTTCGGTTTTTATGCGTTCATAGCGGTTTTGGCGGTTTTGTCTTTCTTGTCATGGGCGTTTTTTGAATATCAAGACAGACAACGGGAAATAGTGATACTGAGATCCGAGGCGATTATGGACGAGTACTCCAATGAACGCAATGTCCCCGTGATTGTCAGAATAAGCGTTGATGAAGAATCTTACAGCGAAAATTCCGCGAAAGGAAAATTAATCGAAACGGTGGTAAACGAATTACAAGAAGGCGAGACCGTCGTGCAGGTTGCAAGAGACTCCATTGCGGAGAAACTGGCTCAATATGAAAGCGCAAAGGTTTTGTCGATAAATAACGGCTCCGATGGTTCCGATTCCAAGTTGCCGGTTACTGTTGTTTGGCTGGTGTATGATTCCGATAAGGCGAAAGATTTGGCGTTTTCACAAGCGACAGATTCGATTCCTTCCGATGTTGATTATAAATTGGGCGAAGTTGTATATAAATCAATCGATTCCGTAGACGGGCAATCTTCATCATATGTTCTGAACGGTGTTGTGACATTGCTTTTTAAATCCCCATACTCGGACGAAATAAATACAGCAGAGAAAATCGCCGACAAAGACGAAAAAAACGCCAAAGCCGAAGAAGAAAAACAAACAAATAACCAAAGCTCTCTAACGGCTTTGATAACTGACACACCAACGGGTTGGTTGCGCGTGAGATCCTCGGCGGGAACTCAGTTTCCGGAAATAGACAAGGTTAATCCGAAAGAGAGATTCGAAGTTATTGAAATTCTAGATGATTGGGTTAAAATAAAACTTGATGATACAAGAGAAGGCTGGGTTTATTCGGGTTATGTGACTTTGGAAGATTCATCTTCTCAATAACACAAAGCATTCAACTCGGTGCTTGTATTGATGGTTAACGGTTATTCGGTCGCAAAAACGTTTCAGTTAAATATCTCTGATTATCGCAGGCGCTAATTATCTAAATCGAAAACATAAAAACGGCAAAAGAACTTTCGAATCAGAATTTGCGATTATGACAAATAATAAAATTTCGTGGATTATTGCAGGGTTTATAATTTTGAGTCTGATTGGGTTTGCGGATTCGGGATATCTGGCGCTGAAACATTATCAAGGAGAACCTCCTTCTTGTTCATTTGCCAAAGGATGTGACAAAGTCGTGTCTAGTGAGTGGGGAACGGTTGCCGGAATACCGGTGTCCGTTGGCGGAGTTTTCTATTATATTGTCGTTCTGGTTCTTTCATTGTGGTATTTTGAGACCGAAAACAGGCTGTTCTTGCAAATTATCTTTCCTTTGACTCTGATTGGGTTTTTGGTTTCGATGTGGTTTGTGTATTTGCAGTTGTTCGTGATAAATGAAATTTGCGTATATTGCATGGGGTCGGCGATTACTTCAACATTATTATTCATACTTGGCGCCTTGGTTGTCAGGCAACATGGTGGCAAAAAATCGTCATATGGCCAAACAAATCGGATTTAGGAAAAAAAGAAATATTTTACCAAACCTTTTCGGGCTTTTGCTTTTTGTCGCAATCGTGATTGTCGGTTATTACTGGATTTTAGATGATGCCGAATACGAAATCACCGAATACGGAGGAAAAACAAAAATTGATTCTTCGATTCAAAAAAATACATTGGAAGATTCGGTTGAAACTTCTAAAAGTGATGATGGCGTGATTGACAAGGTATTGCCGGCGCCAAATAAAATCGACAAGAAACCGCAGAGCGCGACAAATGATGAAAATGAAACGAAAAAAGAAATTAATATATCTAATTCGAATTCGACCGAAGAATTGTCGGTATTATCGCCTAAGAACAATGAGTATTTAACGTCTCCGTTTACAATAACCGGCAAGTCCGGAGCTTTGGATGATAAAATATATATACGGATAACTAATTCAGCCGGCATACCGCTGATTGAAGAATTCACAATAGCAAGAGGACGTGAGGGCGAAGAGTGGAAGAATTTTAGAATAACAATAAACTATCAATTTACGAGCACCAAAGAAGGGTATGTAGAGGTATATACAAAATCGACGGAAGGAGATGAGCAAAGCCTTGTCAGAATTCCCGTATATTTTAATTGAATGATTTAAATGTCTTGGATAATCATAGCCATAATTGCATATTTTTTCTTAGCGATGGCGAATGTGGGGGATAAGTTGTTTTTGAATGATTTTGTCCCTGATTATAAGACTTACACGGCTCTGGTGGCTGTGTTGGGTCTTGTCGTGTTTGCCGTTTCTCCGTGGTTTATCGTTTGGCCGGGGTTTCAAGTTGTTTCTATAGCGATCGTCTCCGGCGCTCTTTTTATATTTGCTTTGCTTACTTTTTTTTATTCTTTGCAAATTGGGGAAGTGAGCAGGGTAATACCGTTTATAGGCGGTCTTGTACCGGTTTTTTCATTGCTTCTTTCAATTGTTTTCATCGGAAGAGTTTTTTCTTACGAGGAATCTCTGGCTTTCATATTGCTGGTTGCGGGTTCGGTGTTGATAACCAGAATGCCTCACAAAACACATTGGTGGAGTCATGTTTTGGATAAAATGCGCAATAAACGCCACACATATGGTATTTGGGTGGCGGTTTTGTCGTCTTTTCTTTTTGCCGTTTCTTTCGTTTTGTCCAAGATTGTATACGAAGAAGCGGACTTTTGGAACGGATTTTTATGGATTCGTCTCGGCGGTTTAATCCCTATCGTGACATTACTTGCAAATGAGGATGTTAGAGATTCTTTCAAGAGTATTTTACTTAAACTGAAATCCAAAAAGGGAGCCCTGTTCTTGATGAATCAAGGATTTGGCGCGACCGGTTTTATAATGCAGAATTTCGCCATATCAATCGGCTCGGTCGCGCTTATCAACGCATTGCAGGGCGTGCAATTCGTGTTTGTTATATTTTTGGCGTTAATCGCTTCGGTATTTTTTTCGTCTATGCGTTCATCCGAAAACATGAGTTTGAGAATGGTGGCGGAAAAGATATTGGCAGTGTTTATTGTCGGGGCGGGACTTTGGGTGTTGGCATTTGCGGGCTTGTAGTTTTGATTTTTCAATTGTTTGTCGTTTTTTGGCTTCCGAAAAAACGAAATCAGAGCAAAATAAAGTCAATCGCTTAGTCCTTGAGGCATGATTCGCATTTGCATCCGTTTGGTTTTATGAATTCATCGAAGTATTCTTCTCCGTAATCGTATGTTATTTCTTCGCCTGGGAGTATTGTTCGTTTCGAAACAATGTACACTCTTCCGCGTATTATTTCTATTTCGCAATTCGGTTTGCACGAATGATTGACATACCTTGCGGTGTTTTCTCTGCATGACCCGTCTATTGTTCTATTAGCGCTTGTTTCAAATAAATACCTGCCTCCTTTCTCGTCTCGTTCTTTATTTGACAGTATTTGACCGAAATATTCTATTATAAAAGAGTTTTTCGGAATTTTTTTTGTGGCGAACAGCCCCAATCCGGCTTTTGATTTTTTTACCTTTACCGAATCTCGAAACTTTTCTTTTGAGTTGGGTTTTTGCATGTGCATTTTATCGAACATTGAAATATCATACGGTGTAGATTACACTATGTATGTGTTTTATTCAACCATGTAACAATGAGAGTTCCAACCAGAAAATCCGATCAATACAAAAAAAGAGACAGCGGACCTATTTATTTGACTTCGGAAGCGCTTGAAAAACTTAAACGCAAATTAAAACGACTTGAGTCCGCGTTGCCAGTGGCGATAGCGGAAGTCGAAAGAACAAAAGAATACGGAGATTTTTCCGAAAACGAAGAATACAAAGCGGCTAAGCGTAAAATGCGGGCTATACATTATAAAATAGCGGAGTTAAAATCAAGTATCGCGAGATCAACCGTAATAAACAAAAACCGCACTTCATCGAATGAAATTCAAATAGGGTCAACCGTCACGATTGTCGATAGTGATGGAAATGAAAAAACCTATAAGATATTGGACTCCATAGAATCAAATCCGTCCAAAGGGGTAATATCGTACAAATCTCCTCTCGGCATGTCTCTTATGGGAAAGAAAACCGGAGACAATGTGAGGGCGGGCATTCGAAATACGCGATATAAAATAATCAAAATAGAGTAAATAATGCCGATTCATGTTTACAGAGTTTTTGATTTCTGGTATATTTTAATCGATTATCGTGTGTGAGAAGTTTTAAACTCCGTGAATATGTCGGTTTTCAAGCCTAAAACTGTTCATCTTGATGAAAAGGGTTTCGCCAAAGTTTTGGGTGACCTTGAAGCCAAAATAATGAACCTGGTATGGAAAAAAGGGGACTCTTCAGTCAGGGCGGTTCGCGACTCTTTGGAACGACAAGGGCGCGACCTTTCTTTTAATTCCGTAATGACGGTTATGAATCGACTTGTCGAAAAAGGCTTGCTCAAAAAACAAGATGATAACGGAACTTACGTCTATGGAGCCTTGGTCCTGAAAAAAGACCTTTCAAGAATAGTTGCAAAAGACATAATATCCTCCGTGGTAAAAGACCCGGCGCTTTTCAGCGCTTCCAGTTTTGCGGATTTGGCTTCAGAATTGGATGAAGAAACCATCAGCAAACTGCGGTCTTTTTTGGACAAAAAGCAAAATGCGAAAACTTAATTTCAAAAAACGATTCTTGCTTGTCGCCATAGCTTCCGTACCGATTGTATTTTCGGTTGTTATTTTGCGTTCCGTTGAAATACTCGGTTCCGGAGCAAAATCGACACTGATTGCGTGCGCGAAAAAAGCGGGAGTCTTATTAAGCTATGCGTCTCATCCTGAAAATTTGATTCTCGCCACTCTTGGAGTACTCGCGTCAATCGGATTGGTAAAAGGCACTTGGTTTTTTATCGGACAGTTGCGTGCCAGTAGAGAACTTGTAAACAGATTCAAATTAAACAAATCAACAAGTAAGATGGAGACGGGCGATTCGGGCATAGATGTGTGGGTGGTTAAAGATAACAGAGTATTTGCCTTGACTGTCGGGTTTTTAAAACCGTCAATATATATATCTTCGAAACTGATAAAAACTTTGAATGATGACGAATTAAAGTCCGTAATATTTCACGAGTACCACCATCAATCAAACCATCATCCATTGGTAAAACTTCTTGTCGGCACGCTTAAATCTTTTTTGTTCTTTGTGCCGATTATGCATGTGGCTATTTCAAGGATTACGTTGCGTCAAGAGGTTGGCGCGGACAGCAAGGCCATTGAACAAACCTCAAGAGAATCTCTAATCTCGGCTTTTTTGAAAATAAGCGGGGAGATTGAAGGATTTTCGAAAATACCCACTACGGTATCCGGGTTTTCGTTGTCAAAAGACAGATTCACGATATTATTAAATAATGGCAAACATGAGGGATACGGATTTCCGTTTATTCCATCTTTCTTTTCGTTTATTATAGTTTTGACGTTCATAGCATCGTTCGCATGGTCATACATTCCGTACGTTCATGCTCAAAAAAACACAAGTTTCACGGAAGGCGCTTACAAATCGGGATATACCGCTTTTGGCGGAAACAAGACGTTGGCAACACGGTACGTTGGCGGTGATTTTGAAAAATACCAATCTTATGTCACCGCCATGCAACATTGCGAGCAACAATAATAGCGCGCAAACTCGGTTTTTCAAACCTTAATACATCTTGACGAAATTTGTCGGCAAAATTCGCTCAAGACGATTTTTTGCCGTTACCCTTGCAAAAAAAAGGTTTTTATACTAGAATTCTCTGGTCGAACAATAATTAGCGTTTGATATGGTTTTTGTTGCCATATCTTAAATCAAACCACATCGTCGCGCTCAAAGCCCTGGCTTGACAAAGCCTATTGCGACGAGAAGTGATAATAAGGGAATTTTATGTCATACACACTTCCTACTCTGGAGGAGATGCTGAAAAAAGGCATGCATTTCGGTCACAAGGACCATAAATGGCATCCTTCGGCGGCTCCGTACATTTACACAACCCGCAACGGGATTCACATAATAGACTTACAGCAAACCGCCGAGAGACTTAAGGTTGCGTTGGATTTTTTGGAAAAAGCAGCCAAGGACAACAAGGTGGTTCTTTTTGTCGGAACCAAAAAATCCACAAAACACATACTGAGAAAACACGTTGATGAAAAAAATCTTCCGTATGTTAGCGAAAGATGGTTGGGCGGAACCATTACCAATTTTGAAAGTATAAACGGATTGGTTAAAAAACTGGAGGAACTGGAAAACCAAGCCCGGAAACCGGATTACGAAGACAAGTACAACAAAAAAGAACGTCTTATGTTTTCGGTGGAGATGAAACGACTTGAAAAAATGGTAGGCGGAATTCGTTCTCTTACAAAAATTCCTGACGTTATATTTGTTACGGATGTTCGCACCGAAAAAACGGCGATTCGCGAAGCGGTAATGAAAAATATTCCGGTTGTGGCAATAGTGGATACGAATGTCGATCCGAGCGTTATCACATATCCGATACCCGCGAACGATGATTCGGTAAAGTCGGTTGATTGCATTGTCGGCCTTGCTACCGACGCGGTGGTGAAGGGAAAGGCTCAAGCACCCAAGATAAGCGCGCCGGAAAAGAAGGATGGCAAATCTCGGAGCGAAAAATCGGTAAAACAAGACAATGCCGAAAAGACAAACAAAGACAACGAAAGCAAAAAAGAAGATTAGCTGTCTTCGGGTTTTACAAGTTTATAATTATTAATTCGTAAATTATGTCACTTGAAATTATAAAAAAACTTCGAGCCCAGACCGGAGCGGCGATGAACGATGTTAAAAAAGCGTTTGATGAATCCGGTGGCGATATCGAAAAGGCAAAAGAAATACTTCGGAAGCGAGGAGCCAAGTTGGCCGCCAAAAAACAAGACAGGGAAGCTTCGGAAGGTCTTGTCCATTCGTACATACATCCGCCGGGCAAAATTGGCGCCATGGTAAAGATAGCTTGCGAAACCGATTTTGTCGCTCGAAACGAAGACTTTAAGTCTCTTGCGCATGATATAGCGAAACAAATAGCGGCGATGTCGCCCTTGTATTTGAAACCGGAAGATGTGCCTGACGCCGAAGTCGAAAAAGAAAAAGAAATACACAAAGAGGTGTTGTTAAAAGAAGGAAAGCCGGAAGACATGATTGAAAAGATTTTGGAAGGAAAGCTGGACAAATATTACGAACAAGTGTGTTTGGTTGAACAGAAATTCATATTGGATGATAAGAAAAAAATAAAAGACGTTATCAATGAGGCCATAGGTAAGCTCGGAGAAAAGATAGAGATTGTGGATTTTGTTCGATACGAGTTATAAAATCGCATACACATACTGCAAGCAAAACCCGCGCGTTGCGGGTTTTGTTTTACATGAAGGTTTCATCGTTGTATACTGTTGTTGTCTTTATGTAAAAAAATAATAAATTTAATATGAGCAAAAAAACCACAAAGAGAGTTTCGTCGAAGAAAAAAGTAAGAATAGCGATTAACGGTTTCGGGCGTATCGGCAGAGCGGCTTTTGAGGTTGCTCTCTCTCATAAAGAAATCGAAATAATCGCGATAAATGACTTGACGGACACAAAAACTCTGTCTCATTTGTTGACATATGATACGGTATACGGAAAGTTCGACAGGGAAGTTAAGTACGATGATTCCGGCATAATCGTAGATAGAAAGAGGTATCAAGTCCTGTCTGTCAAAGACCCGAAAAAACTACCATGGAAAAAAATGAAAATCGATGTCGTTCTTGAATGCACCGGCAGATTTGTAAAAAACGAATCTTCAAGGTCTCATATCGACGCCGGAGCGAAAAGAGTCATCATATCCGCCCCATCGAAAGGAACAGGAAGCGTGACGACTTATGTGAAAGGAGCAAATGACACCTCATACGATAAAAAGGACAAACTGATATCAAACGCGTCATGCACCACGAATTGCATATCTCCGATAATGAGAATACTGTCCGACGCGTTCGGAGTGGAAAAGGCATTTATGACCACGATACACGGGTATACGTCTTCTCAAAATTTGGTCGACGGTCCGCATAAGGATTTGCGCAGAGCCAGAGCGGCGGCTCAGAACATAATACCGACAACCACCGGAGCGGCGATAGCGACGACCAAAGTTCTGCCGGACCTTGGTGGAAAATTCGATGGAATTGCCATGCGAGTGCCGGTTATTGACGGATCTTTGTCCGACTTTACCGTAATCACGGAAAAGGAAGTAACGGCGCAAAAGATTAACGATACGTTCAAAAGAGCTTCTCGGAGCCCGATTTACAAGGGTGTGGTTGATGTCACGGATGCTCCAATAGTGTCCAGTGATATTATCGGTAATTCGCATTCGGCGATAATCGATCTTAATTTTACGAAAGTGATAGGAGGAAACATGGTGAAAATATTGGCATGGTACGACAATGAATGGGGATATGCCAATCGTCTTGTGGAAATGGCAAAAGCGATATCACAAAGCTAACGATTGTCGCTTGCGAATTTATGAGTTTGCGATTCGCAAACGGTGAAACCTTAATTGATTCTCCAAAAACACCAAATATGTTAAATGGAGGTGTTTGTGACATACTCTCTTAATGACAAGATATGAATTTTAAAAATCTTGACAATGTCGGTCGCTTTTTGTATTTCGGTACGCTTGTGCCCGTTTTTTTGTCGCTCATAACGCCGATACTCATTGACAGTTCTTTCTTGTTTCCGTTCATATCTCCCAAGACTTTCTTTTTCAGGATTCTGATTGAAATCGCTTTATTCTTTTACGTTTTATTGGCTTTTCGGGAGCCGGAATTTCGCCCAAAATTTTCTCCCATAGTAAAAGCGGTTTCCGTCTTCATGCTTATAATAACTGTTGCGAGTGTTTTTGGTGTTGACCCATACAGGAGTTTTTGGGGGAATATAGAGAGGGGAGAGGGATTGTTGACATTGTATCACCTGTTCGCTTTGTTCTTCATAGTCGCGCAAGTATTGAAAACACGCAAGTCTTTTGAGTGGCTATTGCACGCCATGGGTCTTGTAACTTTAATTGTTTCGATTTACGGTCTAAGACAGTTTCTGGGCGACGAAGGAGTGATAAATACCGGAGGAGAGCGCTTGACGGCAACGATAGGAAACGCCGCCTTTTTCGCCGGTTACTTGCTGTTTGGAATATTTTTATCCTTATGGTTTGCCGTAACGCGTAGGAATTTATGGATTCGAGCTTTGTATGTCGTCGTCGGTTTGTTTGAATTGTTTATTTTGATTCAGACAGAGACCAGGGGGGCTTTTATTGGACTTGTTGCGGGAATCTTGGTCGCGTTGATTATCGCTTTTCTGACTTCAAAAAACAGAAGGCATAAAACCGCGATGATATCGATTGTGCTATTGATGGGATTGTCAACCGTTTTTGTGTGGACGCAAAAAGATGCCGATTTTGTTCAAAATTCCGGAATCTTAAAACGACTGACAACCATATCTTTTGACGATATAACCACTCAATCAAGATTGCTTACATGGGATTCCTCTTGGCGCGGATTAAAAGACAGACCGATTCTGGGATATGGTTGGGAAAATTACAACATAGCATTCAACAAATATTTCCATCCGGAAATTTATCGTGACAGAGGGTCGCAAATATGGTTTGACAGGGCGCATAATATTATATTTGACATATCCGTCACATCCGGCATATCTGGTCTTTTGGCGTATTTGTCCATATTCGTTTTGTCCGTTTTGGCATTATATAAAAACTATCGCGCGACAGACGACTCTTCGACGTTTTCCGTTTTATTCGGGTTGTTTGTCGCTTACTTTGTTTCCAATATGTTCGTCTTTGACGTATTGGCGACTTATATAAATTTTTTCGCGTTATTGGCTTTTATCGTTTTTATTGAAAATTCCAATTTACGGGAAACGTCAAAGACGGAACGCGAAAAAACTATAAATAAAAAATTGCCAAAACAAGCGGTTCTGTCAATCACGGCCTTGTCGGTTGTTTTACTTGTGATGTCTGTGTATTATTTTAACATTCAACCGGCAATTACCAATCGAGAAGGACTGAGAGCGTGGAAGTACTTCATGGCGGAAAATAAACCGCGAGAGGCTGATGATTTGTTCAAGCGAATTTTTCTTGAAAAGAATTATCAAATACCGGAAATACGGCAAAAATACGCCGAATTCGCCCTAATGTATTCGTCCGGCAATTCTCCGGCATCCGCAAGGATTATTGACTCCGCAATCATAGAAATTAAAAAATCGATAAAAGAACAGCCGTTAAACGTTCAGCACAGATTATTCCTGATGATGCTGTATAATCAATCCGCAAGATTCAATAAAAACAGATTGAGCCTTGTGTTCGATGAAGGACAAAAGGCATTGGAATTGTCGCCGACACGCCCGCAAATTTACTATGAAATAGCGCGGGCGCATATAGCCCTCGGTGATTTCGATAAGGCTTTGGAAGCGTTTGAAAAGGCGCTTGAATTGCAACCCGACGTTTTGGATTCCCAATGGAACGTTGCGGTGGCAAACATATACAACGGCAATATTTCAAAAGCCTCAAAAATGTTTAATGAAATGAAAGAAAACGGATTTGATTATTACAGTGATTACAATTTGCAAAGAATGGAACGAGTTTTTTCGGAAACCGGAAATTGGAAATTATTGGCAAACACTCTTGAGTATAGAATCAAGACAAATCCGAAAAACGCGTCGCTTTATATAAGTCTGGCTCGGGCATATGAATTATCGGGATTACCGGAAAAAGCTCTGGTATCGGCTCGAATGGCGAAAGAATTGGACGATAGCGTAAGTGAAAAAGCTCAAGCGATAATTTCTCGCATTAAATCGACCGAATAATAAATCCGGCCGTAAAGATATAATATGCAAATGACAAATCAACCAAAAAAGGCGTTAAACAATATCGCCAAATTTTTCATAATCGTCGTTGTGAGTCATTTGTTTTTTGCTCCAACGGCTCTTCTTGCCAAGGAGCCCTCAGACCCGTTTTATCCTCAGCAAATATATCTATCGAACATATACGCGCCTCAAGCATGGAATACCGTAACTGACGCGTCGGATATAATAGTTGCCGTAATAGATGCCGGTGTCGATATAGATCATGAAGATTTAAAAAACAATATATGGAAAAACGACGACGAAATACCTGGGAACGGTATAGATGATGATGGAAATGGATTTATAGACGATGTTTATGGGTGGGATTTTATAAACGACGCTCCCGACCCGAGACCCAAATTCGAAGACGGGTTCAGCGAGTTTGCGATGCAACACGGCACGGTTGTATCCGGTATTATAGGAGCGTCCGGCGGTAACGGAATCGGAACGTCCGGAATAGCGTGGAAAGTGAAAATAATGCCTTTAAGGGCTCTGAATTCAAGAGGCACGGGTGATATAGTCGCCATAGTGAGAGCGCTAAATTATGCCCGTCAAAACGGAGCGGACGTGATTAATCTGAGCCTGGTCGGAGACGAATCATCGAGCATGTTGGAGATAGAGTTGGACCAGGCTTACAAAGAGGGAATCGTCGTCGTGGCGGCATCGGGCAATGAGGGAATAAATTTGAACGAATTTCCAAGATACCCCATATGCAATAAAGGCCCCAAAGGAGAAGATTGGATTCTGGGAGTGTCGGCCATTGATTTTGCGGGCAGAAAAGCGAAGTTCGCAAACTACGGAGATGACTGTGTTGACATAAGCGCTCCGGGGGTGAATATTTTTTCAACTCAATTTACGAGCAACCTCGAACCGGGATACGCGAATCCGTATATGGGAAAATGGTCCGGAACTTCCGTGGCCGCACCTCAGATAACCGGAGCCGTGGCTATGATAAAATCTCAAAACCCGAACCTGTCGGTTGATGAGATACGAGAAATCATAATATCGGAAGCCGACAACATTGATGATGTTAACCCATTGATACCCGGGATGCTGGGTGGTGGACGAATCAACCTCGAGAAGATAATGCAAAACGACCTTATCAAGTTCAATCAAAATGTAAAAGAAAGAGCTATTGTGACCGGAGCGGGTCCGGGAGGCGGTCCCCATGTCAAGGTATATGATTCACGAGGTGTTGTGCGCCAGCAGTTTTTCGCATACGATGACCCGAATTACAGTGAAGGAGTATATGCGAAATTGGGCGATGTGACGGGGGACGGCAAAACAGAAGTCGTAATATCTTCAGGCAAGGGTGTTGCCCCGATTATACAAGTTTACGATTCAACGAATAAGAAACTTTCTTCTTTTTTGGCTTATGAAAAAGACATGCAAAGCGGTGTTGAATTGAGCGTGTTTGACGTTGATGCGGACGGAAAATCCGAAATAATCACCGTGCCGAGGAACGGTTCTTCACCTCTTGTTCGCGTATTCGACGATTCCGGAAAATTAAAGAGAGAGTTTTTCGTGTTTATGCCGTCTCTTAAAAGCGGGGCTCGCATGGATGTCGCCGACGTTGACAATGACGGTCTTGGCGAAATAGTAGTGGTACCGGACGCGAATTTGACTCCGGTGGTTAGAGTATACTCTTATCACGGATTTCTGGAACGGGAGTTTTATCCGTATGACACCGGCGTGACCAGGATTTTGACCGTTGGCGCCGGCCCCGGGATAATCGCGGTTGGAAACGGCAAAGGAAACTCCCCCGAAGTCAAAACCTTCAATTACAAAGGTGATGTGATTGATTCGTGGATTGCTTATTCCGATTCATTTAACGGAGGAATAAACGTTTCCGTGTCCGATATCGATGATGATGGTATTTTGGAAATAATCACAGGACCTCAGAGAGGTGGCGGTCCTCATTTGAGAATATTCAACCCTTCTGGTAGAATTATTGCACAATGGATGGCGTATAATACGGGGTTCAAAGGAGGTATCAGCGTTGGGTTGTCTAAATAAATCATATATAACTTACAAAATATGTCTGGACTGGACAGAAAAAATATTTTAATAACCGGAGGAGGGGGGTTTATAGGCTCTCACTTGGCTGAGAGTCTTGTTGAGGATAATAACGTTATAGCGGTTGACAATTTCATAACTTCGCAAATAGAGAATATTCAGTTCCTTTTGGAACATCCGAATTTCGAGTTTATCAAGCATGATATAATAAATCCGATTGATCTGAATAAATTCCCTGAGCTCAAGCAATTTAAAGTAAAAGCATTGGGAGTTCAAGAGATTTATCATCTCGCTTGTCCCACTTCTCCAAAACACTTCAACAAATATCCGGTTGAAACGATTTTAGCGAATTCGTACGGAACGAAAAACGTACTGGACCTGGCTCGAGGTTATGGAGCCAAAATGCTTTTTACTTCCACCGCCGCGGTGTACGGATATTACAGAGAGAACGCTCCGATAAGAGAAGACTATTGGGGAGAAGTCAATCCTGTTGGGCCCAGATCGTCATACGACGAAGGAAAGAGATTTTCCGAGAGCTTGGTTATGAATTATCGGCATGTATATAACATAGACGCGAAAATCGCTCGCGTATTCAAGACTTACGGTCCTCGCATGCGCCTTGATGACGGCAGACTTATTCCGGATTTTATAGATTCGGCGTTGAACGGACGACCTTTGCACATATATGGAGACGAATATTTGACCGCCACTTTTTGTTATGTCAGCGATTTGGTTGAAGGGTTGATACGTTTAATGCACTCTGATGAGCCCGGGCCCGTTAATTTCGGTTCGGACCACGCGTATAGAGTGGCGGATGTCGCCAGAAGAATTACGGACTTGACTCAATCAAAATCCGAAATATTGTTCAATGAACCCTTGCCGTACCCTTCCGAGCACGGTGTACCGAACATAAACAGAGCAAAGGAAATTCTAGGGTGGTTTCCACTCATTTCTCTTGATGACGGAATACGGAAAACGGTCGAATTCATGAAGGCTCATTATCGCTTGTATGGCATAAACTTCAAAACGAGAAATTGATTAATACGACATATATGAAAAAGTTTATCGTCATTCCGGCGTACAATGAAGAGAAAACGATACGTTCCGTGGTTTCAGATATTTTTAAGGCGTATAATGATGAGTATAACGTGATTGTGGTTGATGACGGATCTGTTGACAACACCGCGAGAGAAGCGAAAATTGCGGGAGCCACGGTGATTAGGCATTCTATCAACAGGCGTCAAGGCGCGGCGCTTGTAACCGGAACCGAGTATGCGTTAAAGGAAGGCGCGGATATAATAATGCACATGGACGCTGACGGGCAACACGATGTATCAAACATAGCGAGAATGATTCTTCCGGTTGAAAACAAAGAAGTCGAAATGACAATAGGAAGCCGGTTTTTGAAAAAAACGAACCGAAACAAACGGTCTTTGTTCGTCGCTTTGTCTTCTTTGCTGTCGAACCCCGATTATCCGTTGACTCGCAAGTTACTTTTGGGTATGGGTTTGATTGTGAATACGGCAATGACCGGAATCGCTCTTACCGACGCTCATAACGGATTGAGGGTTCTGTCCCGTTATTCCGCCGAAAAAATAAAAATAACGCAAGACGGAATGTCGCATAACACCGAGTACATACAAGAAATGCGTAGCAATAAACTGTCATTTAAAGAAGTTCCCGTCATTGTTCACTACAACACGACAGAGAAAAAAAGTCAGGGCTTTTTTCATGGAATCAAAATTATTCGAGAAATACTTGTCGGTAAAATGATGAGATAAGTCACATATATGTCATCATCTTTTTGGCAATCGAGATTCAATCAATCGAGCTTATATGTAAGCGCGTTTTTAAATGTTTTGACATGGGGGCTGTTGGTTTGGAAAATAGTATTGCCGGGAGGGTCCGTTATTTTGCATTATACTGTATATCTTGGAGTCGATATATATGACGATGCGAGATATGCGATTTTTATTCCGTTGGTTGCTCTTGTTTTTTTGATAATAAATACGGTACTGTCGATTCTGACGTCAAAAAACGATAGAGAAATAGCTCAGATAATAATGGGAGTTACCGTTTTGATCCAAATCTTCGCCCTTGTTGCCGGCACCATAATCACTCTTGTGAATACATAAATCTTACAGATGTGTTAGTTGTGTAAGCCAAACATTAAAACATCCACCTTTTATTATGTATCAAAAGTTTAGCCAAAAGACGATTGAAGATTTTTCGGAATCAAACATAGAATCAATGTACGATCAGGGTTTCGTGTTTACCAGAATCGCCAAAGGAACGATGAACCAAATCGAATCCGTAAGGGTTCGTCTTGACTCGTTTGAGCTTTCAAGCGAAAACCGAAGAATTCTGAAAAAGTTTGACAACATGAACGTATTCAAAAAACCGCTTCCGTATGATGATTATTCTTGGGAGATTGGGAAACTCGCGAAAAGTTTTTACAAAACAAGATTCGGGTCGGAAATATTTTCCGCCAACAAAATAAAAGAGCTTTTTACAGATTCGAAAAAGTCGAACATGAACGGAGTATTGGTTTTCACAATACCGGAATACGGCACGGTCGGGTATTGCTTGACTTTTGACACGGAGCGAATATTGCATTACTCTTACCCGTTCTATGACATGAATAAAACGACAGACAAAAGCACTGGAATGGCAATGATGGTCAAGTCCGTGCTTTGGGCGAAAGAAAACGGCAAAAAATTCATTTATCTTGGAAGCTTTGATAAGTACAAATTACAGTTCAAAGGAATCCAAGCGTATCACCCGGAAGATGGTTGGCGCGAAAGATAGAGCGGCATCAAAGCTACTCGAGAGCCTAACGGCTCTTTGCGCATTGAATCTTTAAACGATTGATTTGAATATGAAACACGTTCACTTTATAGGGATATGCGGAGTTGCCATGGCTCCGATAGCAAAGATGATGGCGGACCTCGGATGGAAGGTTTCGGGGTCTGATTCGGGTTTTTATCCTCCCGTTAGCGATTATTTGAAAAAACACCCGGAAATTGTTTTTTATCCCGGATTTCATCCTGAAAAAATGGGCAACCCCGATCTTGTCGTTGTGGGAGGTTTTATCAGTATGAAAAACCCCGAATTTATTTATGCCAGAAACAATAACATACCCTATAAATCATATCCGGAGGTATTGGAAGAATTTTTGATAAAAGAGAACTCCGTTGTGTGTTCGGGAACTTACGGTAAAACAACCTCAACAGCGCTTGCGACACAAATATTGAAACTGGACAACCTGAATCCGTCATACATGTTTGGCGGAATAGTTTCCGGATTTTCCGACAGTGTTGGCGTGACGGATTCTGTTTGGTCCGTTGTTGAAGGAGACGAGTACATATCAAGTCGTTGGAACCCCGTGTCAAAGTTTTTTTATTACAAACCAAAATACCTGTTGCTTACGTCGGCATCATGGGATCATTCGGATGTTTTTCGTTCCGAAGAAGAATTCGTGGAAAATTTCAGAAAACTGGTGCAGACAATGCCGAGTGACGGAATCGTGGTGGCGAACAGGCTCGATGAAAATCTAGACAAAGTCATAAAAGACGCTCCATGCAAAGTTGTCAGATATCAAGGGCGAAAAAGCGACGAAGCAAACGTTTATAATGTAGTTTCTCGCAGTCCGGACGGAGATTTGACTCGTATATCGATAGAATGCGAGGCAAACGGATTCTCCGAGAGCTTTGAAACGACCCTTATCGGGTCGCACATGATTGATAACATTACCGGTGTTGTCGCTCTTTTGAATGAGGCTGGAATAGGCGTAAAATCCATGCAAGACGGAGTATCTGAATTCCGGGGAGTGAAAAGGCGATTGGAAATTCGAGGGAGGACAAGAAACGGAGTAACGATTATTGATGACCTGGCGCACTCGCCGGCGAAAGCGCTCGCGGGATTGCACGCTTTGGGGCATCGGTTCCCTCTTCGTACGCGAATTTTCGTCGTATACGAACCCAATGTGGGCAACAGGACGATAGAATCTCTCCCCGGCTATGATCGCGCCTTCGGATTGGCCCATGAGGTGATAATACCGCGCTTATCCAAAACAAAGACAAAAAAAGACGAAACCAGAATAAACGGAAAGGAATTGGCGAAAGTTATAGAAAAAACCCAAGAAAACGTTAAATACATCGAAGATGACGATGAGCTTGTCAAGTACATCAAAAAAAACACCCGAGAAGGCGATGTCGTTGTGTTCATGGGAGCTCACGGATTTAGGGGCATGATTGAACAGGTGCTTGAAAGGGCCGGCTGACTCCGACCCTTAATATTTTTGTAACTTGCTTGTTGCAAGAAAATCCAAACGTGCGACACAATAGTCAGGCAGACTGATTGTCAAATTTGAAATTTAGATCGATATTATTTTTCAGTCTCAACGATTTCGGGATTGTTTATCTCGCGCGCACCATCGTTGTCTCGTATATCATGAGCTTCAAGAGTTATACCGCATGTGGGGCATTCGAAATGTTCACTTTCTTCGAGAGACTCATGGTCAAGGTTTATATCGTTTTTACATTCCGGACAAATTGCGTGATATGACATATTGATAATTTAACGTTAAAACTTCAAAAATCGAAAGATTGCTCGACCAATACATTCTAGACAAAAATAGAAGCATAGTCAATTGCTAAAATACGTTTTATCTATCAGATAATAAAACACTATGGAATCAGATTTTACACCGCTTGAACAATATGATTCGCTTGCTAGACGGCTCGGACTTGAAAAGCTGTTTATCAAGCGCGAAGATCTCAATCCTTCAGGCTCGCATAAAGACAGGGGAGTGTGGGGAATGATGCTCGGGCACATGGATGAAGGTGTCTCAAATTTCGTTATTTCTTCGTCCGGAAATTCGGCAATATCCGCTGCGTATTTTATGCAAAAATCGCAAAACAACGAAAATAACAAATTATACATATACATCTCCCCGAGGATGTCGAATGAAAAGCGCGAACGACTTGATGAAATAGTCAATGACAATCCCAATATTGAAGTACGTTTGTCGGAACGGGCGAAAAGCGATGCATTTGCATTTGCAAAGGAGAGTGGTTTCCGGTTGTTGCGCGCGTCGGTCGATGACAGAGCGCTAATCGGTTATGGTGACTTGGCTCGCGAGATAAACAATCAGATTGATGGCGACTTATCATATCACATATTCATCCCAACATCATCGGGGACTACGGCTCTGGGGCTTTACAAGAGTTTTAAGACTGACAATATTGGGCAAACACGCGAAATATCGATACACATAGCGCAATCAGTGGCGTGTAATGTAATCGCAAAAAAATTTGATTCCGATTTTACTCCGTCAGACACGTCGTTGGCGTCCGCCATAGTGGATACGATAGGGCATCGCAAAAAAGAAGTAATCGAGGCGGTGAAAGATTCAAACGGATTCGGATGGGTAATAAGCGATGACGACCTCATAAAAGCCAGAGAGCTTCTGGAATCCTATACGGATATTTGCGACGCAGGGTGGGACTCTCTCTTGTCGTTGGCGAGTCTTATGAAAGCCATGAAGACAAGAAACGACATAAAAAACGCCATATTGATATTTACCGGCAAATAAAATGCAATTTTTTGTAACAAACAACATAGAACGCGTGTCCGGAATGAATTTTGAAAACCATCCGAATTTGCGTATAATCTCAAACAACTCTCCATTGGCGGAAGTCTTGCTTGAGAAATATCCGGACAGGATCATATTAAACACGGATGATGAGTTTTTGAGCACCCTGGATTTGATGAAAAAATTCTCCGATAAGATAGATTCTGGATCCAAAATAGCGGTATTCAAAAACACAATTCATATTCAACGTTTTTGCGAACAAAACGGATGGATTAATGTTCATGCCGACGCGGAAATCGGGAAAATGCTCGAAGACAAAGTGAGTCAACACTCTTGGCTCGTCGACAACGACTTTGGTTCCGTGATTCCGAAAACATATACCGGTTTCGTTGAGTCTTTTGAATTTGAAGACTTGGGCGAGCGACTTGGCTTGCCGTTTATATTGCAATACAATTCCGGGCATACGGGCTCAGGGACAAAATTAATATCGAATTCCGATGATTGGAGCATGGAATTGAGAAAATTTCCAAAACGAGATGTTAAAATATCACGATTTATTGAAGGTGATACATATACGATAAACGCGTGCGCGATGGGCGATAAAATTCAATGCGGAAAAACAAGTCTGCAAATTACCGGGATTCCCGATTTGACTGATAATCCTTTCTCGACAGTCGGCAATGTCTGGGGTGAGGATTCTTATTGGGTTCACGATAAGATAAAAAATATGGCTCAAGAAATCGGAAAAGCCATGATATCCATCGGTTGGAAAGGTTTGTTCGGCATAGACGTAATCAAAGAATCGAAAACCGGAAAGTTGTTTCTTATAGAAATAAACGCTCGACAAACAGCGTCCGCCAGCTTTGAAAATCGTCTTGCCAATTTACAAAAAGCGTCCGGTCCTCTCGATTGGTTAATGCGCTCCTTGTTTGACTCCGATTGCGATTTTCCCGTGGGTGAGACTTATTATAACGCCTCTCAGTTATCGGTAAGAAAAAAATCCGGAAAATTCCACGAAAAGTACGGCGATTTTGACAAGGTTGGGGAGTGGGACGACGAACTCGGCGCATTCGAAGAAACCCCTACATTTAGTCTTCCACCTCAATCAAACAAGGTATTTGTAATACCGAAGGCAACTGCTTCAGAAATTATTCGTATACAATCTCGAAAGCCTTTGATTTGGCATTGATGGCGATAAAAACGTGTTTTTTCTCGGTTTTTTTGAAAAAAGCCGATTATATGCTACACTGATAAACGCCTTATGGATGAATTATTGTCAAAAAACGGCATTGAAACGATAGACAAATATGCCAATCTGCCGATAGGTGAGCGCGCAATTCGTTGCCCATACTACAAGAACTCGACGCTGGCAAGGGCATTGTCGGTTTATTCCGGAAAAGGGTCACCGCAAGAAATAGTAGACGAAGTATCTGAACTGTCCCATAAAGAACGAATCGATTTTTCTTCATGCTCCGACAGTCAGGTTCGGGATTTTTTGATTGAACACGGAATCGGTATTGACTGTTCCGGGTTTGTCAGCAATGTGTTAAACGATATAAACCCCGAAATCATACGCGGTATACAGCTGGACAAAGCGCGCAAAAATCCAATCATGAACTGGTATGTTAATCGGTTTCGAAAAATATCAAACATATCCGTTAAAACTTTGACATCCGATAAAAACGCGCATGAAATAAAAAGCCTTCACGATATAAGGCCGGCGGATATGATAGAAACCAGAAACGGACAGCATGTTTTGTTGGTATTTCGTGTTGTTATGGCTGAAGATTATGTGAGAGAAATCGAATACGCTCACTCTACGATGTACTACGGAAAAGAAAACGGAGTCAGAAAGGGGACTATCAAAATAACTCAAAAAGACAAAGACTTGGGAAATCAAGAATGGACGGAAGTTGACGATAATACGGGAGTGAATTATACCCACGAAGGTTATCTTGATGGCGGGAGAGTTTTCCGGTTAAGATATTTTACTAATTGATTACATGACTGAAATAATCTCACAAAGCTTATTATTCCTCGTGGCAAGCGCGTTTCTCGGTTTTGTTTTGGCGAACCCTCTTATTGAGGTTTTAAAGTCTCTGGGAATAACTCGCAGAGGGGAATACGACGACACGACCATAATCGAAGGAAGAGTGGGCAAGGTCGGAACCCCGATAATGGGTGGCGCTTTGGTTATAATGGTTGTCGCTATAATAACAATATTGTTTAACTGGGACAGGAGGTTTACATGGGTACCAATGGGAGTCATGGCTCTATCCGCTCTTTTGGGGGGAGCTGATGATTTGTTGAACATATTCGGGCACATACGTCGTATTCGAAAAATAGATCACATAAAACGTTTGTCTCGAGTTCACAAACACGCATACATGCGCGCGTGGTTTAAATTGCAAATTCCGTGGACAAGAATCAAACGTTTCTTTCTGTTCATAGGTTCAAGACCCGGAAAAGGAATACAAGTCCATGAAAAGTTGTTTTTTCAACTTGTGGCGGGCGCAATAACGGCCTGGTGGTTGTTTGTGAAACTTGGTCCCGAATGGGAGAGGATGTGGATTCCATTTGTCGGGGAGGTCGCTATAGGCTGGTTGCTGATTCCGCTTATCATATTGGTTGTCATGGCTACGGCAAATGCGGTTAATTTTGCCGACGGCTTAGACGGATTGGCGGGCGGAACGCTCATAACATCGTTCGGCGGATTGATGATTGTTGCTTGGTTGCAAGGTAATATTTATTTTGCGGTAATGAACGCAACGGTAATAGGCGCTCTTCTTGCTTATACTTATTTCAATGTTAAGCCTGCGCAGTTTGAGATGGGGGATATCGGCTCTCTGGGTCTCGGGGCATTGCTTGCCGTAATGCTGATAGCTCAAAACAGAATTTTATTACTTCCTTTTTTCGGATTTATTTTTTTTCTTGAGCTCGGGTCCGTTATTTTGCAACTTTTTTGGAGACATTTTTTCGGTAGGCGCCTATTTAAGATGTCTCCATTGCACCATCACTTGGAAATAAAAGGTTGGTTGGAAGAAAGAATAGTTCAGCGTTTTTGGATTCTGAACGCAATAGCGGTATTTATAGGGATCTGGCTTTCCGTGCATTAAAATCAAGCCACGACAGCGAGCTTTGAATAATCCGATGTTTTACAGGTTCGAGCGTCTTCGCGCGAACTTTTTGATACCTTGCGAATACCGCAGAAAAGATCAATAAACCGATAGTAAACCTTGCAAAAGATTAGATTAAATATCCTAAGATAAAAAAACATATTAACTGGATTCAAACTTACTGAATTACTCCAACGCGAAGTCGGAACGTTACTGCATGGGATTGACCAAAATTTCAGAATTGTTATGATTACACAGATGAATAATCTTTAGTCGTTTTAAATTGAAAACTTATGGTGGATATAACGTTTATCAGAGAAAATCCGGACGCGGTTCAAAAGGCCGCGAATGAAAAGGGGATTGGTATCGACATTTCAGAACTTCTTTCGATTGATGAAAAGAGGCGATCGATCCAACAAGAAGTGGATTCTTATCGCGAGGAACGAAACAGGGTGTCGGACGAGATAGCGAAAGAGACGGACCCGGAAAAGCGCGCTAGTCTTATATCGAGAATGAAACAAAAAAAAGAAGAAGGAAAGAAACTGGAAGACAAATATTCAGAAATCGAGAAAAAGTTCAACGAATTGATGCTCAAGGTCCCAACGGTGCACGCCGAAGACACTCCGATAGGGGAGGGGGAATCGGCTAACACCGAGGTTTACAGGTCGCAAGACCCTCCAACGTTTGATTTTGAACCGAAAAGCCACATTGAGCTTGGTGAGAGCTTGGATATAATCGATTTCGAAAAAGGAGCGGATGTTGCCGGGTACAGAGGTTATTATTTGAAAAACGAAGCCGTAATGTTGCAGATGGGATTCTTGATGTATGCGTTGCAAAAGGCGATAAGCAAAGGATACGCGCCGATGATACCTCCCACGCTTGTCAGAGAATTCGCTCTTAAGGGGAGCGGATATTTTGCGGGCGACACATACAATCCGGACGTTGACGAAATATATAAAATCGCGAATGATGAAAAATTGGCTGACGGAACGACGAAAAAAGAAGATAAGTTTTTGGTCGGGACGGCTGAACCGTCTATACTCGCTTATTATTCAAACAAAGTTCTGGATGAAAAGGATTTACCTTTGCGCATTTGCGGTTTTTCTCAGTGTTATCGCAGTGAAATCGGGAGTTACGGAAAAGACACAAAGGGGATATTTCGCGTGCACGAATTTATGAAAGTCGAACTTGTGAGCATTTGCAAGGCAGACATAGAAACCTCTGACGCAGAGCACATGGAAATGCTGGATTTGTCAAAAGAGCTTCATGAAGATTTGGGACTGCCGTATCATGTGTTGAGAATAGGTTCGGGTGACATGTCCGCCGGAAAATACAAAATGTTTGACTTGGAAGCGTGGATACCGAGTCGGAATAATTGGGGGGAGACGGGGTCCGCTTCGAATTTTCTAGACTGGCAATCAAGACGACTTAATGCGCGTTATAAGACACCTGAAGGCGAGACTAAATATGTATACATGCTGAACGACACTGCTCTTCCGTCTCCCAGGATTCTAATCTCGATATTGGAAAACTACCAACAAAAAGACGGGTCGGTGAAAGTGCCGGACGTACTTGTGCCATTTACAGGATTTGAAACAATCGAGCCGAAATCATAAACTCGCATCGAGTTTTGAATGACGAAAGCTTTTCTTTTCTGATGGGAAAAGATCCAATTTTTTGCCATGGAGGGCTTTTTAAACAGTTTCTTAAACTTTAACTTCTTTATGTCTACACTTTCCAAACCAGATATTCTAAAGCACATCGAACATGGCAATATAATAATTAATCCGTACAACGAAAATAACTTACAAAACGCGAGTTATGATGTTCGATTGGGGAAATATTTCTACCGTCAATATACCATGAGCCACACGCAGACGCTTAATCCGTTTCACGAGAAGTCATTACGTAAGATGTATCGTGACGTAGAAGAGGGAATACCGGTGAGCAAACTCAAATCAGAAAAAAATCCGTTTCACAATCTTGATAATGACGACTTGGTTATTTTGGTCGCTCCAAACGAAACAATACTAGCTCATACGGTTGAATTCATAGGGGGGAGAAACGGTGTGCCGGATAAAAATCTTGGCGCTGTAGCAACAGAAATGCGAGCCAGAAGTTCTATCGGCAGGATCGGTATCGCGGTTTGTAAATGCGCCGGTTGGATTGATATCGGATACATAAATCGAGTCACAATGGAAATCACAAACTTTAGCACAAGTATAATACCGCTCGTGGTCGGCATGCGTATCGCCCAAATTATTTTTCACGAAACCACACCGACAAAAGAAGAAGACACGTATTACAACGGGGGCAAATATCAGACAACCGGAGATTTTAATGAACTGAAGAAATCATGGAAGCCCGAAATGATGCTTCCAAAGTTGTATATTGACTCAGATCTCGGGCATTTTAAAGAATATTATTCGTAGAGATGCCAAAAAAGGACTATTCCAGAAAGAAGTTCACTCATCCTTTGCGACAACGAAAAAAAAGACCGGCTTTAATCGGCCCGTCTTTGAAGAAACATTTGATTCGTCTTGTGTTTGCGGGAGGTGCAATCGGAGTGCTTTGGGTCACTCTGTTTTCCCCGTGGTTGAAAGTAAAAAATATAGTAATTGAGGGAAATCTGAGATCCGATGCATACACAACAGCTTGGCGATGGCTGGGTCGCGAATCCATGAGAAAACTATACGGAAAATTCTCGGGAAATCATATTTTTTTCATACGAACAAAAGAATTGGAAAACGCTCTCATGGAAGATGAACTAATAGATTCCGTTGTTATTGAAAAAAAATTCCCATCAAGCCTGGTTATTGGAATAGAAGAAAGAACGGCGTCGTTTACGTATGTTCTCGACGGGGTTAGATACATATTGGATTCTCGCGGGAGTTTGTTGGAAGTGACGGAAAAACCGATTGAAAAGAACGACGCTTATTCGAGCTTGCCGATTGTGTACGGGACATCAACGTCACCCATGATTGTAAATAACGAAAGTTCGTTTACCCCTCAATTGACGAAATTTATAAAGCGATTGAGTGTTGAATTTTCGAAATTTTTTGAAAATTTGGCGATTGTACGATTCGCGATAGGGGACAACGGCAATACGATAACCGCGATGACATCGGAAGGTTGGTACGCTCTCTTGGATCCGACAACGGACATTATGGTCCAATTATCCAATCTATCACGCGTATACAAAGAGGTAGTAAGCGAATCCCGCAAAAAAAGGTTGGAGTACATAGACGTGCGTATAGAAAATTACGCTTATTACAAATAGAGCGGGGGAGTTAATAAATTGTTTTCGGGTCGTCCCCCATCAATACCGGATTTTTCGCACCGGACTTGCGTCGAACGCGCTCGTTTTCGACGAATCTAAATATGAACCCAAAAATTTTAAAAGTTTTATAAAGTGTTTCTTTCGCTGAAAAAGCCAGCGAGAATTTTTTTAAAAAATATTTTTATCTAACGCGCTTACCATTGTCCCGAGTCTATATATAATCGAAATTTTAATTAAAATTCCTTGTTCGAAAGGTTGATTTTATCGATATTTGACATAAGTACATAAGATATAGTAAA
Source organism: Patescibacteria group bacterium (assembly GCA_015485695.1). GTDB lineage: Bacteria > Patescibacteriota > Patescibacteriia > WFTA01 > S139-112 > S139-113. The sequence goes on from WFTB01000026.1 coordinate 26,449, forward strand.
CTGAGTATAATATCTCTTACACTCAATTTACTATGCGATATGTTCAATTGTGTTCAATCTTTAGTGTTCAACCGGTAAACCCAAATTTGAAAACAAAATAAATCGTATTTGAGTAAGACAAGCGATACAACACTTGCCCATCGCTGACAAAAAATATTTTTAAAAAATTATTCAACAAAACCATGCCGATTGATTCAAAATCCGAACAACATGATTATTTACCGTTATTGGATGATTATTTATTGCATTTGCAATCAAATAATTACTCTGACAAAACCATATACAACTACGAAAGAGATTTGACCGTGTTTGAAGAGTTTTTAAGACTTGAAGTTCGCACTCCCCTGTTTTCCGCTTCTAAACGCACAATTCAGGAATATAAGGCATATTTGTCATCCAAGGACAGGAAAACCCCACTGACGGGCGCTGAAGGGCTTAAAAAGCTCAATTCTTACAGTATAAACCGAATGCTATCGGCACTTCGGTCTTATTTGACTTTTTTGGTCGATTCCGACTACAAAACTCCGATTACGCCCGAAATGGTAAAACTTATAAAAAACGACAAAAAACATCCACGAGTCGCCGAACTGGAAGATTTGATAATGCTTATCGAATCTCCGAGCAAGTTCGAAAAAAACAAAAAAATAGCCCTTCGAAACAGGGCGATGCTTGAGGTATTGTTTTCGACCGGAATGCGAATATCTGAACTCGTAAACATAAAAAGATCGCAAATCGACGATACGGGAAAAATATTCATCACCGGCAAAGGCAAAAAACAAAGATTCGTGTATTTGACAAATCGAGCCAGGGCTCACATAGATGCATATCTTAAAACTCGGACAGACATGTCCGAATACCTTTTCGTTCCCTATCGCGGATCCAATTCAGGCTCACTGAAACGTAAAATATCGACAAACTATCTCCAAATGAAAATAAAACAATACAGAGAAATTCTGCGAATCAATGTTCCGACATCCGCTCACTCTCTACGCCACGGATTCGCCACTTATCTCGCTGAAAGTGGAGCCAATCCCGCGGCGATTCAAATACTTCTCGGACACGAATCATTGGAGACGACAACTCGTTATGTGCACGCTTCCGACCGTTACGCCGAAAAATCTCACAAAAAATTTCACCCGTTAAACGAAAAAACCGATTAAAAACAGAACCAATGCACGAGAATCATCAAAGGTTGAAGCGTGGTTCTTATATTTTAGAAATCGCCAAATTCAAAGACGATTTTTTGATTGATGTCTCGGAACCTAGGACCGAAATCGCCCCATTGTCGCGAACCAATTCGAACACATCCGAAAGTTTAACCAAATCTTGAAGTCGAGTTCCAAAGACAGTATCACGAATCTCTTGGCGCATTTCATCCGTTATACCCGTAAGATGTCGGACAAATGCGGTAAACCCCCTTTCGTCCGGTCGCATATACGGGCTTATCCCCCCTATTGTTGAGATTTTTATTCTCTCCAATTCGTCGTCGTTTAATTCCAAATTTTTCAAACAATCCGGAACAAAATCGAATCTGGCAATAGTTTCGGAAATGTTCGGATCTCGATATGAAGCGAATACGCACATTCCTGTTTGCTTGTCGAACATGCAATATCCTCCATAAGCCCCGCCTTGAAGCCGTACCGTATCCCAAATGTACACACTGTTCAAAAACTTCACGGCAACTAGCAAAGACGCGTCAAAATCATATCCCAAATTATATAAATTGGCGCCTTTTCCAACATAGTTTACCTGTGTCGGTATTACCAACCCTTCATCGTTCGGCCGCAAAGGCTCTTCCCAATCATTCTCTGTAGCGGGTTTGTTCGTTTTGAATTCGGACGCAAAAGAGCGTATGTCGGACTTAATTGATTCAAACACGGTCGAAGAGCAAGTTATGTTTATTATCGGTACGCTTTCCTTTATTAGCTTTTCTTGAATCTCTCGAAGATCGGAAAGGACGCTCTCCCATTCATTGTCCATTTTTTCAATAAGAGAACGAACAAAACGCAATTGCTCTATTCCCCCGAGCTGTTCCGCGATATATCCGGATTGACTGAACATGGATTTAAGCCTGCTTGCCACGACAGCGCTTCCGGAGCTTATTATGCCGGATTCAAGTGCCACCTTTTCTTCCATGAGAATTTGCCTTAATCGTTTTTTATCGTCAAATCGAGTGTCGAACAAAGCGTCTTTTACTATATTAAGCAATTCAGGAACACGCTCAATTACGGAACGACTCCTCATGAACAAATACGCCACAACGGAAGCATCTTTCCCGTGAGTCATTACTGCGTGTTCAAATCCCACTCCTCCAGTGTTTTCATCTATTCTCTGAGTGAAGCTTATGTAATCTTCTGAGGATGTTCCCAATTTCGTGAGCGCGGAGCTGAACAAAGGCATATAAGGCAAAAGTCTTTTCGGTAATACCTTCATGTCAATCCCCAAGTCAAAATAGACTATATCGTTTGTTTCTATGTCGTGATGAAGTACTTCAATTCCCGATATGGTGTCCGCGTCCGTCGGGATTGTTTCTATCGTTTTATCAAGGTCGGATAATTTAAGAGTTGGTATTTTCGCAAGGTCTTCTTTTGAATCCAGAGTGTTTTGCCATAATAAGAGCGCGCTGTGTTCTTCTTTGATTTTGTTCAATTCTTCCTTGCTTAAAGACGAATGTATTTTATCAAGTTTATTTCTCTCTTCCGATTCTCTCTTTTCCACGAATTCGGTGTCCGGTTCGAGAACGACCAATGTCCTGTGCGTATTGTCGATTAATCGTTCTTTTATGATTTTTTCGAAAAACAAAGGTTCAGTCCGTATTTTTTCTTTTATCTTTTCAAGTTTTGACTCAAACGAAAGAACGTCTATCGGATCGGCGCCGTAAATCCAGCCCCCCAAAATCCTGATATACAGATTGAGTCCCTTTGGCTTCGGAAATCCGGAAGAGCTACTCGCTTCTCTAAATTCGAAAGTTGTGACATTCATGGCGGCGTTTATCATTCTGTCGCTTATCCCCTTTTCACCTTTACATAGAGATTTTAAAGTGCCAAGAACCAACAATTCAAGTTTTTCGGCGTCAGACGGTTTTATGCCTTTCAGCCCCACACTGATACATTGCTGTCGAAACTCGTCTTCCGGACTTAACGCGGACACGAAATCGTCCCCCAATCCGGAATCCAGAATCGCCTTTCGCAACGGCGATGCGGGCGTGCCGATTAAAATATAACCAAGAATAATCCAGGACAGACGCTCAATCTCGTTTGACGGCTCTCCCAACATCCAATTTATCGACACCATGCCCTTGTCCCCCTCTTTTGCGGGATACGTTTCGATTAAACGACGAGGTCCCGAAAAACGAGGTTGTAATGGAATCTCGGACAGTGTGTTTTCGCGCTTGAAATCTTTAAGGTAAGAGTCAATAATTTCGAATCTAAGCTCCGGGTCATCGTCTCCGTAAAAATAAATAAAACTGTTCGACGGATGATAAAAATCATTGTAAAACTCTTTGAATTTTTCCCATGTCAAATCCGGAATAAATCTAGGGTCTCCGCCGGATTCAACCCCGTAAACGGTGTCCGGGAAAAGCGATTGGATAGATACCGTTTCCAATATGCGCTCGGCGTCCGAATACGCTCCTTTCATTTCGTTAAACACAACGCCTTTGTATTTCAGTTTTTCGTTTTCTATCTCATAGTGCCAGCCTTCTTGCAAAAATGCTTCTTTCTTCAGCAAAGGATAAAAAACCGTGTCCAAATACACGTTTACGAGATTGTAAAAATCTTTTACATTTGCGCTCGCGCACGGATAAACGGTTTTATCCGGATAAGTAAAAGCGTTCAAAAAAGTATTAACCGAACTGCCCAAAAGTTGTTTGAAAGGGTCTTTTACCGGATATTTTCGTGAGCCGTTCAATACCGAGTGCTCAATTATGTGCGCAACTCCGGTGGAATCGCCTGGAGGCGTCGGAAAACCTATTCCGAACACTTTATTTTTATCATCGTTTACAAGTGACAAGAAGCGAGCTCCGGTTTTTATGTGCTCATACAAAAAAGCCTCGGTTCTCAATTCTTCCACAAATCGTTCTTTTATCAAATTAAATTCATTTTTTGCTTGCATATTTCGAGTTTATTTTTTTCGTCAATCGTATAACATGGCGTTTATTTAGTTAATATTATTCGCCAAAGGTAAACATCCCGTCTTTGTAAATAACTTTCTCGCTCCCGTCTTTTAGCGTGGCCGTAACAATGCGGTTTGTCGTCGAAATGATATCCGTGTGCTCGGCAGAGTCATTGTATCCCATATCTTCCCACTGTTGTTTGGACACGGATTCGACATTTCCGTCGTAAGTGTCTTTGTACGCCATGCCTATGGCAACATGCGTGTTGCCGTATTTTCCACCTATGTTTTCGTCGTATAAAGTATCTCCCATTGTTCTCGTTATTCGACTCATTCGCTTATCCGTCAGACTGAACTCCCCCAGTCTGTTCGCTCCCGGAATTTCTATCATGCTCTTTAGGGTTTGTTCGTTTTTCTTTGCCGAATATTTAACGATAATACCCTTTTCAAATTTGAGTTCTATGCCCTCTATGACAGTGCCGTGACGATAAAGGGGCTGGTCGAATCGAATCCACCCTTCGGTTCCGCGCCAATCCGGAGACGTGAATATTTCGAAACTTGGAATATTGTTCCCTTCCCCGCCGAGCCACTTTCGATTATCTCCGATTACAATCGTTATGTCGGCATCTTCGCCTTCGACACGAACCGATTGAATCTTCAAACCATCGAGCCATGCTCTGATTTCTTTTTGTTCTTCGTTGATTTCGCGCCATCTTGCGACGGGGTCGTCAATATCGAGATAACACGCCTTTATAATCTGTTCCCAATATTCTTCGATTGACATTCCGGCTTCTTCCGCCATTGATTCCGTTGCGTACGAGCACAGGGTCCAGCTGAGCTTTCCGGCGTGCACTTTTTCGAACATTGCATCGGACGCGAATTTCATGCCTTTTTTGCGTTTCATTATTTTTTCAGGGTCAACTCCGCTTAACAAGTTTTTGTCATTGGTTGAATCCACAGACAGCATATGATTACATGTTTTTATCTTTTCAAGAATCAAATCCTTGGGATAAAAATCAATCTGCGAATCTCCGGCATGTTCATAAAACGTCGGCGATTCGGTTCTTCCGTTATCATATCTGTAATCCAGAATATAATGCCCGCCGGCTTTGAGAATGGCGGCTTGCAACGGCTCAACGAAAGCGCGAGCGCTGTCGGGTATTCTCAAACATACGATATCCCCTTCTCGTATCCCCTTTCCATTCCATAGAGCGAAATTTACCATAACATCGGCGTATTTTTCCAGTATTTTTTTGTCCGGAACGTAGTGCATAAAGTTAAAATTATTTAATGTTTATAAAAAACTTTGAACATATCCTTTCGGATATATCTCATACTCCTCTTCCCTGTTCGGATTGTTTATTATTTCAGTTATTTTACCGGCCACGAATTCCGGCGTTAGATAGTCCTTTCCGTTTTGCATCAGAGATTTTTTGTCTTCAATGGTCAGCGGACCGAATTCCGTAAGAATGCTACCGAGCGTAACAACGCAAAATCCTGGAAATCGATTCGTGAATTCTTTGGACAGACTGAGCGACCAACCTCTCATCGCGAATTTTGTCGCGCAATACACGCTTCTGTTTTTCATCGGAATCACTCCAGACCCGGAACCTATGTTTAACACCAGCGAATCTTCATTGCGGGACAGTTTTTCCATAAGACGTGATGTCAAAACAAAAGGAGAGGTTATGTTTATATTGAACGAATTTATCCAATCCTCATCCGACACTTCCTCGAAAGACTTATACACACCTATTCCCGCGCCGTGAATGAGAATATGAATATTTTCGATTTCGTTTTTTATTCGTTCCCCGAGTTTTTTTACATTGTCGACAACTGACAAATCGCAATCGTAATACTTATTATCACTCCCGAACATGCTTGAAAGTTTTTTTGATTCGTCTGCTGTTCTTGAAACCATGACAAGACGGAACCCGCTCTCCGAAAGACTCTTTGCCAATGCGATTCCAATACCTCCGCTCGCTCCGGTCATTACGATGGTTTTTTTCATACAATCCGTTTAATCAACTTTGAGCGGGTGAGCGGAATCGAACCGCCGTATCAAGCTTGGGAAGCTTGTGTAATAGCCATTATACGACACCCGCTTAATTCTCAAAACCGTTTCAATAAAAACTATTGATTACCGTTTTTTGTTGGCGAAAAAATAGTTAAACCATTGAACAGGATTGGAAGGCGACTTTTCAAGTCGCGTCGCGACTCCCGCGACACGCCCCTTCGTCGGACGAGCGTTTTCCGGTATGCTTACGACCGTTTCTCCAGGTTTTTTAAGTCCCAGGTTTTTGCGCGCTTCTTTTTCTATATAGTTGCTTGTCTCAAGAATAGTAATCAATTTCGAAAGTTCCAGATTTTTGCCTTTTAACTCTTCCGTCTCCATGCGCAGTTTTTCGATTTCATTTTGGACTTCTTCCCGGCGAATGCGATCTTTGTAAAGAGAAGTTCCCAAAAAAGTAATCAACACCAAAACAATCACGGTAAACAAACGAGACGTCAATATTCGCGTTAACTTGTCATTGCCTTTTGTCATAAAATGTCAAATGTCGATTATTCCAAATCTCTGCGAACGTCGTTTATGAATCTCTGAGCTTCTTCCGGGTATTTTACTCCGTGCAATACAAATACTATTTCACCGTCTTGAGATTGCACCCTAATCGAACCCACGTTCATAGCGGTATTGACGGGACCTTTGATTCTGTACGAAACGTCGTATATTTCATCGAGCGAAATTTCCGAAATTTCTTGATCGAACAATCCTCTCTGGTCCCAATCTATCAATCTCGTATCCGTAATTATAAAACTGTTGTATTTGGCCATGACTATCACCCGGATTCCCAAAAAAATCCCAACAACCAAGAGAAAGCCGAATACCGAAAACCCTATTCTGCCAATCCCGAATAACGGCACCATAAAGAAAGCCGCTGAGCATATTAGCAACAGGCTGAAAAATATCGACCAAGCGAAAGCTATGGGTTGCGAGCGGATAACTTTTATTACCCGTTCGTCTTCGTTTAACAATCTATCGTAAAAGCGCATGGTATCAAATCGAAAACGGAGTTACAAATGTCATCGCGATAAAACTTATTATTATGATAGTCGACAAGATTGTCCAAACTATTTTGGCGGTTTTTCGTTTCATGTGCGTAAGGATTTAAGGTTATGATTAAATTTCAAATTTACGATTATCGTTTAAGCAAGTCTATGTATACATTACTTGGAATCTCCACCTTCCCCTGCCCCATCATTTTCTTTTTCCCTTTTTTTTGTTTTTCGAGGAGTTTTCGCTTTCTCGTGACATCTCCTCCGTAAAGTTTTGCCGTTACGTCTTTTCGATACGCGGATATTCTGTCGCCCGCTATTATTTTACCGCCAAGCGCGGCTTGCAGTTTTATGACGAACATTTGTCTTGGCAATATTTCCTTTAGCTTGCTCACTATTTCCTTTCCTATGGATCTGGCATCCGGCTCGTAAACCAATTGCGAGAGCGCTTCTTCCTTTTCTTCGGCTATCAATATGTCCAGCCTTACGATTTTGCTTTCCCGCCATTCTTTGAATTCCCACGCCAGTGACGCGTATCCTTGGGATACTCCTTTTAATTTATCATAAAAATCGGTCAAAATCGAGGATAACGGGATAAAATAATTTAAAACCGCTCTTGTTTGGTCGAGGTATTCCGTGCTTTTGTATTCTCCTCTTCTTTCCTGTGCAAGTTGCATTATATTTCCGATATATTCGGACGGAGTTACTATTTCCAAAGAAACCCAAGGCTCTTTTGTATTGGCAATCGTCGTCACGTCCGGATATTCCTGCGGTCTTCTGACCGATAAGGAAGTCCCGTCCGATTTTTCGACTTTATATTCAACCGACGGTGTGGTCACTATGACTTCAAGGCCGTACTCTCTCGTAATACGCTCTTTTATTATATCCAAATGCAAAAGTCCCAGAAAGCCCGCGCGAAAGCCCGGTCCGAGAGCATCTGATCGCTCGGGTTCGAAACTGAAAGAAGCGTCGTTCAGGTGTATTTTTTCAACCGCGTCCCTAAGCTCAACGTGTTGCTCGGTTTTTTGCGGATATATCCCCGCAAAAACCATCGGACGCACTTCTTGATATCCGGGTAATTCCAATGACTCTTTATTGACTTTGTCCTTTTCCAAGATAATCGTATCTCCAACACGAACCGAGTGTAAATCCTTTATGCTGGTAATTACATATCCAATCTCCCCCGCGCTCAAGGCATCCGTCTTCGCCCTTTTGGGGGTAAACATGCCCACCTCTATGACCTCTGTCGTCTGCCCAGTGCCTATCATGTGAATTTTATCTCCTTTTTGTATGGACCCGTTAAGAACACGAACATACGCGACCACCCCTTGAAAACTGTCATAGAGGGAGTCGAATATCATAACTTGCAATGGCTCGCTTTCCGACCCCTTTGGATGCGGAAGTTTGTTTATAATCGCAGGCACGACGGACTCCACTCCTTCTCCCGTTTTGGCGGATATTTTCAATATCTCTTCCGTGTTTTCGGAATCTCCGTAAAGCAAAGTTCTGATTTCTTCTTCCACCTTCGGAACATCCGCGGCGGGCATGTCTATCTTGTTTATTATAGGCACTATTTCAAGGTTCTGCTCAATTGCAAAATGCAAATTCGCCAAAGTCTGAGCCTGTACTCCCTGAGCGGCGTCGACAACAAGCAAAGCTCCCTCAACGGCCGCCAGTGACCTTGACACTTCATAGGCGAAATCAACGTGTCCGGGAGTGTCTATCAAGTTTAACTGGTATTTTTGACCGGATAAATCGTACTTCATTCGAACCGGTTGCATTTTGATTGTGATACCCCTTTCTTGTTCAAGCTCCATGGAATCCAGCAATTGGGCGTGCATTTTCCTCTTATCAACAGTATCGGTTAATTCCAAAAGCCTGTCGGCCAGGGTGCTTTTCCCGTGATCGATGTGCGCTATAATGCAAAAATTTCTGATATTCTCAATCATAGACTACAAATCTCCCTCATTAGCGAGAAGGAGAGATACCTGTCGTACATAATACGAAAATCAAAGGTCGCAGTCAATCGACCGCTCTTATTGGAGCGTCGTATGATTATCGTGCTTTCAAACATCCGAAACGTATTCAAAATCTCGGTTCCTAACCGAGAAGCTTCCAATCAGTTCATTATCGATAGCACGATATCGGATATTCTTTCCGCCGAGTTATTTGGCATTATCCGAGATATGTTTTGAGAAAGTTTCTTCCTTTTCTCTTCGTCATTTATCAGTGTTTTTATTTCCTCGATAAACCTTTCGCATTCTTCGTCTTTGATTTTTCGATTAAAGTTTAGGACTATCGCCGAACCTTTGTCTTGATAGTAAATCGCGTTTTTCTCTTGATGAGTGTTCGGCATCGGTATAATCACGCACGGTTTTTTCAGTACGGACAATTCCGAAAGAGAAGACATTCCGGCGCGCGTGACAACAATATCCGAAACCGCGTAAGCGTCTGACATATTGTGGCTTAAAAACTCAAACATCTTATACGCTGGATTCGAATCGCTTTTGGAATTCAGATTCCCATTAGAGCGACCTCCGGTTATGTGAATAATTTTGCAGAATTTCGTTATTTTATCCAAGGTCCTTGAGATTAATTCGTTTATCTGCTCGGATCCGGTTCCGCCTCCCATCACAAGAACCGTGGGTAAATCCGTTTTCATGTCGAATACGTCCAATCCGGATTCGGACGGCTTTAGGATATCTTTTCTGACCGGATTGCCGGTTGCAACGGATTTTTCGCCGAAATGTTTTTTTTGCGATTCGAACGTGAGTGTTATCGCTTTCGCGAAAGGTTTCATCAGCTTGTTCGAAAGAGACGGAACGATGTCTTGCTGATGAATAAGCGATGGTATGCGCAAAACCCACCCTGCGATAACAATCGGAACGGACACCGAAGCTCCCGCGGACAATATTATCGAAGGTCTGTTAAACAACAAATAAACAATCGCTCTTAAAAAGGCGTAAACGAATACAACGGGCTCGATTACGGTGCGCCACGAAAAATAACGACGAAGTTTCACGGACGGGAAAGCCGTAAAAGGTATGTCGTACTTTTCAATCATTGCTTTTTCCGGTCCACCGTTCGTGCCTATCCACGCGAACTTGATATTTTCATCGTTTTTCAGAGACTCGTATACGGCGATAAGAGGCGATGTCGGACCTCCGGTTCCCCCACTTGTCATTAGAACCGTTTTTTTATCAGTAGCCATAAAATGCGAAGTGATTTATCTTGATTTGACGGGTTTTTTCCAACGCCTAGCGGAGCTTTTCTTGATTATGTGCCCAGTTTGCCTTGATATATTAATCAAAATACCGAAAGCGGCAAGTGTTGTCATCAAAGCGGTTCCTCCGTGCGATATGAACGGCAAAGGTATTCCGGTCAGGGGTAACAGTCCTATTATCGCTCCCATGTTCACAAACGCTTGCCAACCTATCCACCCGACGATACCGGTTGCGACGATTCTGCCATACATGTCCGGAGCGTATCTGGCGATACGCAACCCTCGCATCACGAAATAAACAAACGCGATTACGATAATCGTGGATACGAAAAACCCGAGCTCTTCCGCCGCTATGGCGAATATCGAATCTCCCGCGACTTCCGGTAAGTATGCGAATTTTTGCCTGGAATATCCAAGACCGAGCCCGAACAAACCGCCGGAACCGACGGCCAAAATAGATTGCCTCAGTTGATATCCTATGCCTTGGACATCGGTATCCGGTTGCAAGAACACCGTAAGTCGAGCCATTCTGTAAGGCGCCGCTTTTATCAGAGCCACAAACCCTGCTATCCCAAGAGCTCCTATCGAGGCAAGATGCGCGATCGGCGCCCCCGCAGCGAAATACGCAATGAGAGATATCGCGACTATGACGGTAAGTGTGCCTATGTCCGGTTGAAGTATTATAAGTCCTGCTATCACCGTCAAAATAACGGTGAACGGAACCAAACCGACCATCATATCCGATATTCCTTGCGAACGTTTTTCCAGCCACCCCGCCAAATACAGCAAAAAAGTAAGTTTAACTATCTCGGACGGCTGAAGAGAAAATCCGCCGATTATTATCCAACTCCTGCTCCCTCCAAGCTCCTGCCCTATTCCGGGGACAAACACGGCGACAAGCAACAATATGGACAGTAAAAGCAATGAAAAAGAATATTTTTTCCATACTTGATAATCAATTCTATACAAAACAAAAAAAGCGACAATACCCGGCAACAGCCCAAACAAGACTTGTCGTTTTAGATAATAGAAAGTGTCGCCGAATTTTTGGAATCCCAGAACGGAAGACGCGGATGAAAGTATTATAAGACCGGCCACGACAAGAAATATCGTGACTCCGATAAGTTGATAATCCGGAGCGTGAAGTTTTCGTTTCATGCCAAAAGTATAGCAGATATGGCACAAATATAAAAAACCACATTAAGTGGCGATGTTTGTGTAGAAGAATTAATCCTCGACAGGAAACAAAGATTCGTTGATTTTATTTTTTACTTCTTCAAAATCCACGTCTTTCCGGTGTTCGATGCGAAGACTTTTTATTCCTGCTGACTCCAATACTTTGTTTACAAATTCATCTCTTCTCTTTCTGTCACTTCTGCCGTGAGTTTTTCCGTTGTACTCAATCGCGATAACGGGCTTCAGGTATTGTTCTTCGAATACTACAAAATCTATCGTCTTTCTGTTTATTTTGTTTTGATAAGTCCAAAACTCTTTTCTGGATGAATTTGTTTTTACGATATTACTCAATACAATTTGCGGAAACACAACATATCCGGATGGAATGACTTGTTGCAAACCCTCAAAAAACTTTCTTTCAGGAATATTCAGCAAAAAATTCTTTCTTTTAAATGGCAAAACATTCTTTTCTCGTTGTTCGGAAACAAAAATCCCTACCTTGAAAAAATAAAACAAAATTCCTAGAGTTATTACAATTATTGTCAATAAAAATTCCATACATCGTATAAATTAACCAGGCGTTCACAGTCTCGTTTTTGCAACATTATTCTCATAATACATACAAAATACAGAAATTGGAAACAAGCGAGGTTGATCATGAGTTTGAGTTTTCGCCAACAAAACACTTCAACGCCCCAATATCCAAGGAGTTTGATTGTTCTCTTTGGGAATATATCCATTTGCGGTCATTGCCATGTATAAACTTTAATATATTGAGCACAATATTAATTTTCATGAATACCTCGAAAACTCTTAAACGCCAGCGAACTTTTGAAATTGATTTTGCCAAACCTCATCCACAAAAGCAATTTGTGTTAACTCCATACTCCGCTCACACTCCGCAAGCACCTCGCACTGACCGCTCACAAAGCTCGCGATACCTTCTCGGTGTTGCTTCCTGTTCGCTCTATGGCTTCGTTCACGGCTTATGGTAACTCAAAAAAACGGCATCTTGTATACTCGACCGGGCTTTGCCAATAAAAACCCGGTACGAATCGTACCGGGTTTTTATCAAATTGTTCGGGGACAGGGATTCGAACCCCAATTTTCAGGACCAAAACCTGACGTCCTGCCGTTAGACGATCCCCGACTGTCGTGGTTTATTCATTCATGACAACCCAATACACGGCCATGAAGCCCGCGCCAAGGTATATCATTACGGCGAG
>WFTB01000027.1 GCA_015485695.1 Patescibacteria group bacterium
AACTCACTCCGCTACGCTTCGTGCTCCGCTGCACTAGCGGTCACTTAACAAGGGATATACGGTTCAGCCCTCGGCTCGGGCTTCACCCAAACTCAGCCCTCTATGCTGTATAATTATAGATATGTTTTATGTTTATATTTTAAGATTAACAAACCGCGCCAAGCACCGATATTATATTGGCTACACAAGTGATTTAAAAAGAAGATTTAAAGAACATCAAAACAACAATGAAAAAGCAGAGTTGCTATATTACGAAGCATATCAAGTTGAATCACTGGCAAGAACCAGAGAGAGCAAACTAAAACAATATGGAAGTGCTTGGCATGGTTTAAAAAAGATATTAAACTTAGTTTAGAGGGCTGGGCTTCGCATATCCCTAACGTTATCCAAAATGCGCGAGCGCATTTTGGATAATGCGTCGCAGTCCCTGCAGTTCTCCTCGCGCGCTTCGCGCACTTCGGATAACTGCAACATATCCGAAATCTCCTCCGGCAAGCAAAGATTGCCTGCGGTTACTTCAGATATGCTGTGGGGCATTACAATGAATATATGATTATTTCATGAAATATGAATTCAAAAAATTTTTCCATCGGGACACGTGAGGAGGCGGACGAGATTTTGAATGACACGAAAATCGTCAGCATGTTATCAGGGTTTGGCGATGTAAGAGTTGGGGGCAGTTATTATACCGATTTGATGTATGGTCCGGATATCGATATTTCCATCGCCACGAAAGACCCGAGAAAGTCCGCGATACGATTTCTCAGTGAGATTGTACAAAAGAGATTTTTTCAGAAATATCAATACGGCGACTTTGAGAAGTTTCCAAGAGAGAACAGACCAAAGGCTCATATCGTCGTTTTGATTTTGCCGTTTCGTGGCAGGCAATGGGAAATTGAAATCTGGTTTGTCAAAGAGCATTCCAAGGAGCAGATTGAACTGGAAGAGAAATTAAACCAACTTCCACATGAAAAGAAGGCGAAAATAATTGAACTAAAAGCCAAACGCGATGAATCGGGAATGGATAAACATTCATTGTCGAGTTTTGACATATATAAAGATTTTATCTGAAAAAGACTAAAATTGAATCTTTGCGAATAATAAAAAAGTCGCGCATCGCATAATTGCGAGCGCGACTAGAATCCGTTAATTATCATTGTAATAATCATTATTGTTATTGCCATACAGCAATAACAAAATGATTATTATGACCACAATAGATGTTTCCATTTTTCTTTTCCTCCTTTTAAATAAAAAGAACCGACGGATTAGCTTCGATTCCAGTTAAGCAGAGAGAGAGAGAGTTGTCAAGTGTTTGTTTGGCGGGGCTTGTTTTGCGGTCGGTTCTGTGTATTCGCGGAATATGCTTATCTTGCGAGGGTATCGACACGATATTTGGAGAAGACTCCGGAAAACAATTGAGTAGTCCACAGACAAATGCTGTGCGTCGCGCGTCAAGTGTGCTACAATACACGACGTGATGATTCATTTTGAGCATACCAATCCATATTTCGTCTCCATTATGGTCCGGAAATGAATTCTGACCGGCAGAAGGGTTTGTGCCCTCTGTTTTTATTTGGATATTATTATTTATCGTTGTTTGAATATGCCTAAAAAGAAATTTAATACGAAGTACATATTTGTTGTCGGCGGAGTTATGTCCAGTGTCGGGAAGGGTGTTGCCGCCGCTTCCATAGGGAAGATATTGAAGACGCGAGGATACGCGGTTTCAAACATAAAGGCCGATATGTATGTCAATATCGACGCCGGAACCATAAGACCGGCGGAGCATGGCGAGGTGTTTGTCGGAGAAGACGGAGTAGAGGCGGATCAGGATCTTGGAAACTACGAACGATTCACCGGACAGACATGCACTAGGGACAATTACATGACTTGGGGAAGCGTGAACCTCGCCGTTATTCGCAAGGAGCGCAACTTGGAATACGGAGGCGAAGATGTCGAAGTTATTCCGGATATTCCGAATGAAATAATCGGTCAGATACGACGTTGTGGCAAGAAAAACAACTCGGATATAGTCATAACCGAGTTCGGAGGGACGATAGGCGAGTATCAGATATTGCTGTTTCTTGAAGCCGCGCGCATGATGAAGGCGAAAAACCCGAAAGACGTGTGCTTTGTCATGGTAAGTTATTTGCCGACACCGTCGCTTCTGGGAGAGCAAAAGTCAAAGCCGACTCAATATGCCATTCGCACGCTCAATTCTGCCGGTATAATGCCGGACTTCATATTGTGTCGAGCCGACAAGCCGTTGAAAGAATCTCTCAAGACCACGATAAGCACGGTATGCAGTCTGCCGAAAAACAGAATAATATCGGCGCCGGACGTTACTTCAATATACGATGTTCCGATAAACCTCGAAAAAGAAAATTTCGGAAACGAGTTAATCCGAACTCTCGGATTGAATAGCAGAAAATCCGACATGAGTGACTGGAAGAAAATGTCGAGCGATGTTAGAAAATACAAAAAAACGGTGCGCATAGGTATCGTCGGCAAGTATTTCAATTCAAAGTCAATGATTGATACATATATATCGGTTATAGAGTCTCTCAAATTCGCCGCGTGGGAGAACAAGTCAAAGCTGGAACTCGAATGGCTCGATGCCGAGACTTACGAAAAAGACAAACGGAAGCTCAAAAAACTGCCCGAGTACGACGGCATTTTGGTGCCCGGAGGTTTTGGCTCGCGTGGCACGGAAGGCAAGATTCGCGCCGCGCGGTATTGTAGGGAGAACGAAATTCCGTACTTTGGGATTTGCCTGGGGCTTCAGATTATGACAATTGAATTTGCGCGCAATGTCCTCGGTATAAAAGACGCGACCAGCGAAGAATTTGATGCAAACGCGAAACACCCCGTAGTGCACACCATGGCGGATCAGAGACAAAAAATCGCGGACAAAAACTACGGAGCGACGATGCGTCTCGGCGTATATCCGTGCAAGCTTATAAAAGGGACAAAGACCCATGACGCGTATTTGAAGTCGGGCTGGATTAAAAAATCCGGCAATTCCGTGGTGCTTGAACGCCATCGTCATCGTTATGAGGTGAATAATGAATATCGCGAACAATTCGATGAAGCCGGGCTTAAAATTTCCGGAGTGTATGAAAAGGGTGATTTGGTGGAAGCGATGGAAATAGACAAACATCCGTTCATGATTGGTATTCAATCTCATCCTGAATTCCTCTCTCGTCCCATGAACCCGCACCCGCTTTTCTACGGATTTATAAAGGCGTCGTTAAAGAAGAATTAACATACTTGAAAAATTCAACAATCGCTTGTCTGTATTTGCCGGATAGAGCCAAGACTTTGCTTAGCCCTTTGCGCGCGGGAGCATATTCCGGATTAATCTTAATTGCTTTGTTATACTCTTCGATGGCTTTTTCGTATTCTTCAAGTTTTACATAAACATCACCCAGCCCTTTGCGCGCGGGAGCATATTCCGGATTAATCTTAATTGCTTTGTCATACTCTTCGATGGCTTTTTCGTATTCTTCAAGTTTTACATAAACATCACCCAGCCCTTTGCGCGCGGGAGCATATTCCGGATTAATCTTAATGGCTTGGTTGTACGCTTCGATGGCTTTTTCGTATTGTCCGGATTTCTCAAAAAGATAACCGGTATTGTTTAGAACATGCAATCTTGTTCCGGTTTCCTTTGGGAACAGATTTACCGTCAGTTTTCCTTTGATGTTTCTGTATGGGTTCCAATTTTTGAATTTCAAAGTCACTCCGGTATCGGGGATTTTTTCGGGTTCGGGGAAATCGAAACCTTCATCAATCATGTCTTCCTTGATTTCCGCTTTATTCACATTCAAATCTGACGCGATGAAATCCATCCAATATTTTTTCCCGTTTTTGGTAATCAAGACAGCGGACGAGTGTGTTCCTAAATCGGCCACAACATATTCAATTCCCAATTCATCGAGAAGCTTACCGCCAATCATGGTAGCTCCCACGCAATTTATGAATTGAGTTTCTATCATAGTGTGTGGATAGTTTGCCATTGTTTCATAAGGAAAGCGTCGCAACGCTTTTTGTATTTTGCTTGCGATTTCAACTTCCACGAGTGAAACTTCGTCGTTGTTTTCGGATTGCCTTGCTTTTTCGAGTTCTTTCTTCATTTCGTCCATGTTAACGGCGTCGTAGAGTTTTTCTTGCTCCAATAACGGATTAATGCCAAATACCTTTAAAAATCCGTTTATCGCCCCTTTCCAGCCGTATGTCTTCATCTCCGGTGTCAATCTTTCCAAGCCTTTTTTGAAAAGCGCGGATATCATTTCGGTTTCTGGGATTTTCATGGCTTTTATTGTTTGTGTTTCGGTTGTATCTTGCAGATGCTTGATTGGACCGATTTTAATCTCCATCGGATTTTCTCCCGATTTGTATCCCTTTCTTGACAGTGCGTTAAAATACACTGAAATAAGTTTTTTTCTCAGATTGTCTTTTTCATCTTCGGTCGGGTTTTCTCCAAGTTTGTCGAGTCTTTTTTGATATGCTTTTTCTCCCAGAAACCATTCATCCAATCTGTCTTTATCTTCCGGTGAAAGTTTTTCGTCTTTCGGGATTTCGATATTTTCATCACGCTTTTTGTTCATAAGCGAAAATCCGTATTTGTAAAATTCATTGGCGAAATCTTCGGCGTTTTTTTTAGCTTCTTCATTTAAAGTCGGCAAATATTCCGAAATGTACAAACCCGCTTTTCGGAAGGTTTCTCCGAGTTCATGTATGTTTTTGGCGTTTTCCGATGTCGTTTCTTGTGTATTGTCGTCAATGCTTAGATTGAGCGTTTCAATTACGATTGCCATTTCCCATAGTCGCAAATCATTTGGCAAACATACTGTTTTTTTGTTTTTTTCGCTTTTTTTGATTATTGCTTTTTCTTTAACTTTGCTTTCCCATTCTTCTCTGTCGATGAATTCGGGCTCTATTGAAACCGTGTTTTTGAACCAAAAATTCAAAAAATCTTTAGCCGAATCTATTTCAAAACAAGGTTCATTTGCCGTTCTTTCCAAAAAGTTGGTTTCAAAATTGTTCATATATTGTTGCATTCGCGCCAAAAACATCGGTGGCTTTGCTTTTTTGCTTTGAATATTAAAAACGACCTTTCACAACATTAGAAATTCGTCATTATGACGCTCAAAGCTCTGTTCATGGTTAAATTATCGAGAACAAGCATCGTCGGTTGATATAATTTGTTGTTTGCCGAGAATGTGTTTTAGGGTTTCTATGGCAGAATCATGGTAACTTTTTCCGTGTAAAGAATTACATGCATCTTCAATCACGAAAGCCTTGATATTGTTGTCAAACAAGTCCATTGCGGTCTTTGTGACGCAAACGTCGGTATAAACACCGCAAATGTAAACCTCTCCAATTCGATTATCCTTGATGAATTTGATTAAATCTTTCCCAAGGACGGTATATCCTTCATGGTAGAATTCAATATTGCCCGGTGATTGTAATTCCGTAAATAGTTTTTTGTCGTCTTCGTTTTGGAACTTTGTCCATTTTAATTGGGATTCGAACAATGAACCTTTTTTATTCGTGAATTTTGCAAAGACCGTTTTACCGTTAAACATTTTTTTAAGTCTCACAATATTCGGCAATATGACTTCAGACTCATGGTATTTGAAACCCTCTTGCATGTCTATTATTAATAGAAGTTTTTTCATAATTTTGGTTATGCTTCAGTTCTTGCAGGTTTATTTATCTCGTTTGATTATATCAATAAGTTGTGCGTTGAACAAACCTCTGGTATTCTTCCCAATATGAGGGAGCCGTCAGATTTTCGGGAGTTGGCGCAAAAGGAATTCTTGTGGTTTAATTGTCACATATGAAGAAGGTGCTAATATTCTCAACGGCATATTTGCCTCTTACCGGAGGCGCTGAAGTGGCGACCAAAGAACTCACGGACCGGATGGGTGAATTTGAATTTGACTTAATCACCGCTCGTATAGATAAAAAACTGCCAAGACAAGAAGTTGTGGGCAGGGTGAACGTGCATCGTATCGGTTTCGGATTCGCGTTTGACAAGTTTTTGTTGCCCGTTCTTGGATTGCCGATTGCACTTCGACTTCATAGTGAGAACAAATACTCGCTTGCATGGGCGATTATGGCGAGTCAGGCCGGTGTTTTGGCTGTGTTGTTTTCGAAAATCGTGAAGGTAAAATTGCTTACTACTTTGCAAGAAGGTGACGAAGAAAGCCATTTGAAACGATACGCTTTTGGAAGTTTGTTATTGTTTCGATTGTTTATACGCCCGTTTCACAGATTCGCGATTAAAAAATCAGACCGGTTGCATGTGATAAGCGATTATCTGAAGGCTAGAGCCTTGGAGTCCGGAGCCAAAATGCCTATTGCGGTTATACCGAACGGAGTTGATTTGACTCGGTTCTCGAAGGCGATATCAGAACCTGAGAAACAAAATCTTCTGTCAAGCCTCGGTATATCGTACGGAGAAAAAGTCGTTCTCTCCGTTTCGAGGCTCGAGCGCAAAAACGCCATTGACGTTTTGGTTCGATCGATGGAATTTGTGTCGGCAAAGTGTGTGATAGTGGGAACGGGCTCTGAAGAGGAAATGATAAAAAAACTTATCTTGGATTTGGATATTCGGGACAAGGTGATTTTAGCGGGAAATATACGAAATGAAGATATTGTTTCGTATTATGCGATTGCCGATGTTTTTGCTCGTCCGTCGCGATCCGAAGGACAGGGGATATCGTTTATCGAAGCGATGGCAACGGGTGTTCCGATTGTCGCGACAAAAGTCGGCGGGATACCGGATTTTTTAACGGATAAAGAGACGGGGATTTTTTGTGAAGTTGACAACGCCAAAGACCTTGGGGAAAAGATAGAAGAACTTCTCATCAACAAGGAACTTCACAAACATATCAGCGAAAACGCCATAAAATTGGTGAAAGCGAAGTATGGCTGGGACAAGATTGCCCTACACATTGATGATTTATTCAACAGAACCATTACCGGTTAATATGTCGCACGCACAATTGGTAGAAGAAAACTTGGCTCTGCTCACGGACATAGGATTAAAGTGAGGATTTGTTGGCAAAACTACACATATTCAACGTTTGTATGCGAAGTAATAAAAAGAAAAAAATAATAATAGCATCAGAGATATTTCCGCCGGATATTGGCGGACCGGCGACGTATGCTTATAAGCTAGCGGACGAACTGGCGAGTCAAGGATTTGGCGTGTCTGTATTGACATACGGAAATCCGAAAAACAAACCGCAAATTGCAAATTGCAAATTAAAAATCGTTAACAGGAAGATTCCTCTTCCTTTTCGATACTGGATTTACGCGTGGAAACTGTTAAATATGTCGAAGGGTGCGGATGTTATTTACGCTCAAGGTCCTCTTTCCGCCGGATGGTCCGCGATGACTGTAAAGAAAATTACCGGAATTCGTCTCGTTGTGAAAATAGTCGGAGATCAGGCGTGGGAACGCGCCAGGCAATTCGGACTGACGGACGCATTGCTCGATGAATTCCAAACGCAAAAAACATCCGGAAAAATCGCAAGAATTCAGAAGATACAAAGAGAAGTTTTAAAATCTTCCGATGATATCATTACCGTAAGCCAATGGTTCAAGGGCGTTGTTGTCCGGTGGGGGATTGATTCGGGTAAAATAAATGTCATACATAATGCGGTTGAAATAGACTCAAAATTCAAATCTCAAAATCCCAATCTCGATTTGGATGGCGATGTTATTTTAACGGTTGCTCGACTGACGAAATGGAAGGGGATTAATACGCTCATCGCGCTCATGCCAGAGTTGTTGGAGAAAAACCCGGGGTTCAAATTGGTCATAGTTGGAGAAGGTCCGGAGAAGGAGAACCTCAAATCCCAAATCTCAAATCTCAAATTGGAAGACAAGGTTGTAATGACCGGCAAATTAACGAGAGAGGAGATTTGCGTGTATTATCGACGGGCGATGATGTTTATTCTCAATTCCGGCTATGAGAATTGGTCGCATGTATTGGTGGAGGCGATGAACTTCGGTGTTCCGGTAATCGCATCGCGAGAAGGAGGCAATCCAGAGACCGTTAGAGACGGTGTTGACGGGTTGATTGTGGGGTACAATGATAAACAAGGTATAAAGAACGCTATTTTTCGAATTTTGGATGATGCTGAATTTCGAAACAACCTTGCAATAAACGCTAAACGCAGGGTTGAAGAATATACATTCGACGACATGGTTGATTTGACAAAACGAGTATTGTTTGGCTAATTTTAGCAATACATAACTTTTCTTGACAAATACATCACTCTCTCACTTGACAAATATGATAAGGTGTGGTATAGTGTAGTTGTGAGTGGTAAATTACAATTTCATAACGTTCTATTGGGAGAGGGTTTATGCGTCGTTTCGGACGTGTTTTACAATCTCTCGCAAAGGGAGTTTTTGTTTTTCGGCACATGGAGGTGAGAGTGGGGTATGTTTGACAGATTATTATTTGGTTCCGACTGAATATTTTCTCGATACATATTTCGATGAGTCAAGTTGTCTTCGGACGACATAAGTCTCATCAGTATTCACTTAATCGTGAGTCACCTCCATCTGTCGAGATACAATTGCATGGATACATTATTGTGCGACACCCCGTTTTGGCGGGTGTTTTTGTTTTGCGTTGATTGACGAAAGGTTTTATTTTATTTACACTTGTTTAGGTGTTAGGTAGTATAATTTATGACTGTTCACGAAATTCGTCGGAAGTATTTGGAATTTTTTGAAAATCGAGGGCACTCGATTGTTTCATCTTCTTCACTTCTTCCCGAAAACGACCCAACAACTCTATTTACCGGATCCGGAATGCAGCCTATGGTGCCGTATCTGTTGGGCGAGAAGCACCCTATGGGAAACAGAATAGCGGATTCTCAAAAGTGTTTCAGAGCCGAAGATATCGAGGAAATTGGAGACAATCGTCACACGACTTTTTTTGAGATGCTGGGGAATTGGTCACTGGGTGATTATTTCAAAAAAGAACAAATACATTGGATGTTTGAGTTTTTGACCGAAGAACTTAGGCTTGATCCCCAACGAATATACATAACGGTATTTGGCGGTGATGAGGAGTTCGGTCTTGAGCGGGATAATGAATCCGTGAATTTTTGGAAAGAAAAATTCGAATCGGCGGGCATTACCGCTTTGGACTTGGATAAAGCGGAGAGTGAAGGAATGCGCGATGGTCGTATATTTTACTATTCCGCCAAGAAAAACTGGTGGTCGCGAGCGGGAGTGCCGAGCAACATGCCTGAGGGCGAGCCGGGTGGACCCGATGCCGAGATGTTCTGGGATTTTGGCGCCGACCTCAAGATTCATGAGAATTCTGTATACAAAGACAGTGTGTGTCATGTCAATTGCGATTGCGGAAGATTCTTGGAGATTGGGAACAATGTTTTCATGATGTACAAAAAAAGCGGAAAAGGATTCGAAAATCTTCCCAATAAAAACATAGATTTTGGTGGAGGTTTGGAGCGTTTGACGGCAGTTATAAACGACAATCCCGACGTATTCCAAATCAGCGTGTTCTCCGGAGCCTTGAGTCGAATCGAAGAGATTTCCGGAAAAGAATACGGGAAAAATCCGGATTATACGCATTCTTACAGAGTGATATTGGACCATTTGCGCGCGGTTACTTTTTTGATTGCCGATGGCGCGATTCCCTCAAACAAGGACAGTGGGTATTTTACGCGACGACTGATACGTCGCGCGATTCGCTTTGGCAATAAACTCGGTATCGACAGGGATTTCTGCAAAGAAATCGGCAAAGCCTATCTCGAAGAATATAAAGACGCGTATCCGAACACCTATGAAAAACGAGACCTCGTCATGAACGAATTAGCGCAAGAAGAAACAAAATTTCGCAAAACGCTCGAAGTTGGACTCAAAATGTTCGAGAAAACCATAGGTGGTCTATCAAAGGGAGACACGCTTCCCGCAAAAGAATCCTTCGACCTTTATCAAACCTACGGATTTCCGATAGAAGTTATCGAGGATCTTGCGAATGAGCGAGGGGTGGTGGTTAATCGCGACGGATTTGACGATGAAATGAGAAAACATCAAGACGTTTCTCGAGCCGGCGCCGAGGCAAAGTTTAAGGGAGGTCTTGCGGACCACAGCGAGGAAACGACCAAGCTTCACACGGCAACGCACTTGTTGCATTCGGCTCTTCGAGCGGTGTTGGGCGAACATGTAGAGCAACGCGGGAGCAATATCACTTCGGAACGGCTTCGATTTGATTTTACGCATGATTCCAAAATGTCAGACGAAGAAAAAGAGCAAGTTGAGCGTCTTGTAAATTACGCGATTGAAAAAAACTATCCGGTAACTTTTGACGAGATGACTGTGAAAGAAGCGAAAGAAAAGGGCGCGATAGGACTTTTCGAAGACAGATACGGCGCTCGCGTTAAGGTGTATTCAGTGGGGGATCCGGATAAGCTTCCTTTCGCCGGCGCGGATTCTCCGACATTCAGCAAAGAGGTGTGCGGAGGACCGCATGTCGAAAGTACCGGGGTTATCGGGAAGTTTAAGATAAAGAAAGAAGAAGCGTCATCGTCCGGAATCAGAAGGATTAAAGCGGTCATACTTTGACGCCGGTCTTGTTTTGTTGTGTCAAGTTTTAATTTAGTATTTGTTTTTCGGTGTTTTTATGGCGAAACAATGGAAATCCAAAAGAATACCCGGAGCAAGAAGAAGTTCGCGTCGAACAAGAGCAGTTCGAACAAGAAGAGAAAAACGTGCCGGTAATTCCGGAAATTTATACACAGTAGGATCGTGGGTTCTTTTGGCGGTAATGTTTGTCGGGATTTTTTATCTTGTTTTCCGAGTATTGCCGAGGGTGGACATAACGGTTATTCCGGAAAGTCGTGATTTGATTATCGAAGATACCGTTGTTCTAAGTTCGGAAAATGAAATTTCAGATAACATGGATAATGTACTTCTTGTAAGCAGGGTGTCGACAGTTGGAAAAGTCGGTGGCAGTTTTGACGCGACGGGGGAGAAGGACATAGGGAACAAAGCTCGAGGGACAGTCACTTTCTACAACGGAACCGGTCTCACATACGACTTGCCGGTTGACGGAGAGCTCGAAACGATTGACGGAATAATATTTAAAGTCAATCGCAATATCAGCATACCCCCGGCATCGGTGTCTCCACAGGGCGAAATAGTCCCGGGAAGCGTAAGCGCGGAAATAATTGCGGTCAATCCGGGTTCCGACTCAAACATAAAACCGCAAAAAATATTTATAAAAGACGTATCGCCGGACAAGCAAAATATAATTTACGCCATGAATGACGAAACCTTTGAAGGTGGAACGTCCGAAAAAGTTACTGTAGTTTCTCAAGAAGATATTGATGAAGCGAGGGACAAATTGAGAGAATCTCTAACAAGAAGCGTCATAATGGAGATGCAACAAGAGTTGGATAATGATAAAATAGTCTTAACGGAAACCTTGGAGCTTCGAGACGAGGTGTTTCGCGCCGGTGTTGAGTTGGAAGACGAGGTTAAGGAGTTCGACTATGAATTGAGCGCAAAGGCAGAGGCGTTGGTCGTATCCGAAGATGTATTAAATGATCTGTTGTTGGATATGGCGTACAAAAAAATAAGCCCGGAGGAACAATTGCTATCCAAAACTCCGGACAGGCGCGAACTTCGAGATATAAACAAAGACGCAACCGGAAATGTTCGCGTTACCGTATATGCCGTATGGTCCGTTGGACAGCCTGTGAATATCGAATCTCTAAGAAAAAAAATCTTAGGCTTAAAGGAAGCGGACGCCAGAAGAGTTTTATTCCAGGACCCGGGAGTTACCGATGTTAGATTTGATTGGAGTTTTACCGTTTTAAAGCGTATTCCAAAGGTTGAAAGTCGCGTCACAATGGAGCTCGGTTCGTCCGGATAGTGATTTTCGGATTTGCAAATTACACCCAATGTTGCGTGTTATATTACACGTCAAACCATGGATGTTGACTTTTTTTCGCAATCATTTATACTGTAGTGGCTCGAGATAACAATTAATTACCAAATAAAGGTTTTAGCTTCGGCAATTAAGAAGCTAGTGACCACCGTTTGTTGTTATCCGAGGTTCTTTATCGAATATGAGTGACACGTCATCCTCAACGTCAAAAACCGTATCCGAATCTTCGGACTCGGAAGAAAAAAAAGAAAACCCGAATCTTCAAGAGGATTCTTCTCAATCTCAAGAACGGTTCAAGGTTAATAAAAAAGGTTTTATCGAAGCCGAAGGAGAAGTCGAAGAGCTTTTGCCGGGTCTCAAATTTAAAGTCGTTTTGGACAACGGTCATGAAATAATAGCCACTCTGGCCGGGCGAATGCGCATTCACAAGATAATGCTTATTGCGGGCGACCGCGTCCGCGTGGAAATGAGTCCTTACGACCTTACAAAGGGTAGAGTTACTTATAGATTTTAAACCGATTAAAATGAAAGTCAGAGCTTCCGCAAAAAAAATATGCAATAAATGCAAGGTCATTCGTCGGAAGGGACGAGTGGTTGTTATTTGCGAAAACCCGAAACACAAACAAAGACAAGGGTGAAGTTATCGCATGTTGACGTCTGATGTTCATTCATTTTATGCGTTAAACCGCAATTTAAGGTGAATGCCCATCAGCTGTTATTATGATTTGAATTATTTAAAGTTATGGCTCGAATAGCAGGGGTAAACCTCCCACCTAATAAAAGAATAATCGTCGGACTTACCTATATATACGGCATAGGTCCCGTTACGTCCGCCAAGATTTTGGACGCGGTCGGTGTAGATCATAATATTCGAGTTAAAGATTTATCACAGGAAGATGAAGCCAAGATACGAGATTTTGTGAACTCGAATTACAGAGTGGAAGGTGATTTGAAGCGCGAGGTTCTGTCGAACATAAAAAGACTCAAAGAGATAAAGTCGTACAGAGGCATACGACATGACAAGAAATTGCCAGTTCGCGGTCAACGTTCTAAGACAAACGCCAGGACCAAAAGAGGAAAGAAGGTTACAATGGGTTCGGGGCGAAAGAAGGCCGCCGCTAAAACTTAATTAGACAGTTAGAGCGTGGCGGGTTTCGGAATTTTATTTCAAAACAGTACCGCACACGACCAAAAAACCGCAAAACCGTAATATGTCAAAAAAAGGAACAACGAAAAAACGACGCAAAAAGAAGTCATTTGATTTTCATCTTTTGGGTGGTAAAGGTCAGGCTTTCATTCAGGCTACCTATAACAATACGATTGTCTCTATAACGGATCAGCAAGGGAATGTGATCGTATGGGGTTCCGCCGGTAAAGCCGGATTTCGCGGACCCAAGCAATCGACCCCTTACGCGGCGCAACAAGTGGTGAAACTCATCAGCGAGGAAGCCAAGGAAAAGGGTGTAAAATCAGTCGATGTGTTCGTTAAAGGTCCCGGACCGGCAAGAGAAGGCGCCGTGCGAGCGTTGAGCGCGAACGGGATACAGGTTCTTATGATTAAAGACGTGACCCCGATACCGCATAACGGGTGTAGGCCGAGGCGTCCTCGCAGAGTATAATATTTAAAATCGGATTCCGGTTGGATGTGTGATTCGAGGGATTGATTCTCGAAATCATGGATTCACCGCTCAAATCATGGATTATGGGAAAGTTAAAAGTTACAGCTAAACATTGCAGGAGACTGGGTGAGAATGTCACCGGCAAGGCGAAGTTTGATAAAATTTTGGCATCCAGAAATTACCCGCCCGGAGTTCACGGTCAGAAGGGTCGAGGGCGCATGTCGCAATACGGGATGCAACTTCGCGAGAAACAGAAAGCGCGTTTGACTTACGGTATCATGGAAAAACAGTTTGCGGGGTACTATAAAAAAGCGGCGGCTTCTGGTGTCAACACCGGCGAAGAGTTATTACGGTTGTTGGAAAGAAGATTAGACAATGTCGTGTACCGTATAGGCCTTGCTTCAACAAGGGCGCAAGCTCGTCAGTTGGTTAGCCACTGTCATATCCGCGTTAACGGAAAAAGGCTGAATGTTCCGTCATACCTGGTCAAAAAGGGAGACGTTATAGAGGTCAGGGAAAAATCGAAAACACTTCCTTTGATAAAAGACAGTCTTGCGAGTCGAAATGGGGAAACTCCGGATTGGATAGACCTTGACAGCGACAAGCTTTCAGCGCAAATAATACACTTGCCCGAAGCGTCAGATTTGGATTTGGGTATTGATAGTCGTTTGATTGTTGAATATTATTCAAAATAATCTCTTTTAACTAATACATATCGTATGTTAGACATACTACCACCAAAAAAAGTAGTTTATGAAGATTTGGACGGGTCGCGCGCCAGGCTTGTTATAGAGCCTTTGTATCCCGGTTACGGCACAACGCTTGGCAACGCTTTGCGAAGGGTGCTTCTTTCTTCTTTGCACGGCGCGGCAATTGTCAGCATGAAAGTTCAGGGAGTTGACCATGAATTTTCACAAATTCAGCACGTCAAAGAAGATATGATTCAGATAATGCTGAACGTAAAGCAAATCAGCGTTAAAATGAATACCACGTTAGATGAACCGGTTACCATGCGGTTAAAGGCTACGGGAGAAAAGGTGGTTACTGCGGGAGATATCGATGCTCCAAGTGATTTGACAATTGGAAATCCGGAACATGTGATAGCGACCCTTACGGACCCGGCCGCGAATCTGGATATCGAATTCACAGTTGTGGCCGGCAGGGGATATGAGCCCGTTTCCGAACGTCTTTCTGAGAATAACGATGTTGGAGTAATTGAAATTGACGCAATATATTCTCCGGTGGTCAAAGTCGGAATGAAGACTCACAATGTTCGCGTCGACAATATGACAAATTACGACAGTCTGACTCTTGATATAGAAACGGACGGAACGAGGACTCCCGAAGACGCCGTAAATGAGGCTCTCGATATTATTATATCGCAATTCAGGTACATAAAGACAAATGCGAGCGCTCAGGACGATAGTGTTGAGGCGGATGAGTCGGAAAGCGATTTGGAGATTGAAAGTACGAGTGATGTTGATGATGTATCCGAGGAAACCGGAGCCGTCGAAGAAGATTCAACAAAAGAAGGGGATGATTAATATTTAGTATGAACCATAGAAAGAAAAAACCACAACTCAGCCGTAAGCGCGATCCTCGTCGGGCTTTGCTTAAGAACTTGGCCGAAAGCGTCGTCTTGTATGAACGCGTGGAGACGACCGAAGCGAAAGCCAAGGCTGTGCGTCCTTATATAGAGAAATTGGTAACCACGGCGAAAAAAGGAGACCTTACCGCCAGGCGTGCCATCATAAAGTCTTTGCCGACCGACAATGCCGTACGCAAGATGATGGATGTTTTGGGTCCAAGATATAAAGATCGAGACGGTGGTTATACTCGCATTACAAAGATTCCGTCACGCAAAGGTGACGGAGCTCTTATGGCAGTCATCGAGTTTGTTTAATTATATTTATGAAAAGAGAAACACACACAATAGACGCTACTGGGCAAGCTCCCGGCAGACTTGCTTCTCAAATCGCGGTCCTTCTTCGCGGTAAAAACAAACCCGAATATCTTCCTCATGTTGATATCGGTTGTAGGGTTGTCGTGGAGAATGTCGATGCGATGAAAATCACAGGGAAGAAGATGAATGATAAAATGTATTATCATTATTCCGGTTATCAGGGAGGTTTGAAGGAGACCCCGATGAAACGGTTGGTGGAGAACAAAGGAATGTCGGAGGTATTGAGAAGAGCTGTTTGGAACATGCTTCCGAAAAACAAGCTCAGAAATAATATGTTCAAGCGTTTAGTTATCAAATAAACGATTGTTGAATTCGATGGAATAAAGTCATTAATACTGTTGGCAATCTGAACGTGATGTCCGGTCCTCAATCGCAGGTATTGAATTTTCAGATAATTAATTTCAATAAATATGTCAGAAGCTGAAACAAAAGAAAAGAAATATAAGCGCCCCGAAGGCAAATATGTTTACGCCGTCGGTCGTCGCAAACAGGCTGTTGCTCGTGTGTATCTTTATCAACAGGGGAGCGGAAAATTTACTGTAAACGGAAAGCCGAGTTCCGAGTATTTCCGGCATATAAAATGGCAGGATATAATCAATGGGCCAATGGCTGAGACCAATCTTGCGAAGGAATTTGATATTTGGGTGCTCGTGGACGGTGGCGGTATAAACGGACAAGCGGAGGCGATTCGTCTCGGTATATCTCGAGCTCTTGAGAAAACGGACGAAAGTTTGAGAGGACCTCTTAAGGCGAAAGGGTTTCTTTCGAGGGACGCTCGCGTTAAAGAACGCAAAAAACCCGGTCTCAAACGAGCGCGTCGAAGCCCTCAGTGGTCAAAGCGATAATTCAATTATTCATTCATGGTAAAGCCGTACTGTTATTGGTGCGGTTTTTGGTTTTGCGCGACTTTTACACTTTTCTGTTTTTGAAGAATTGACTGAAAAACAAAACGAGTGATAGGGTTTTTTGAAGAAAACTTTTATTCTTGGTATAGTTCAGCTATGTCTATCGGGAAAAATACGTTTTATTATACTCTTGCCCTTGTGTTTCAGAAAGTATTGGGGTTTGTTTTTTTTGCCATTGTGGCGCGCGTTTTGGGTGTCGAGGATACCGGGCTTTATGTGTTCGCGCTTTCGTTTACGACCATATTCTCTGTGTTCGCCGACCTTGGGTTCGCTCCCGTTCTGATACGTGAAATAGCCAAAGACAAAAGTCGAGCACAAATTTTGTTTTCGCAGGTTTTTTCTGCAAAGATTGCGATGAGTCTTGTCACGTACGTGATTGTGGTTTTGTTTGTAAATATTCTAGGGTATCCGCAACTTACGAAATCTCTGGTATATATTGCGGGAGTCGTTATGGTGCTTGACTCTTTCAGTCTTATATTTTGGGCGGTGTTTCGCGGTCATCAGAACCTAAAATATGAATCCGCGGGCATTATTGTGTTCCAGATTATAACCGTCGGGCTCGGACTCACGGTGCTTTATATGGGGTTTGGGGTCAAAGCATTGATAATCTCAACGCTTGTTGGTAGTACGTTCTTTTTCTTTTTTTCATTGTTTTGGCTCATAAACAATTTGGGATTAAAATTGCGAATCACATACAAAAAAAAAGACATATTGCGTCTCTTTAAACTTTCGTTTGCTTTCGCGCTTGCGGGGGTGTTTGCGCGCATTTATACGCAGATTGATACGGTTATGATTTCCAAACTCGCTTGCGACGGAATACAATCCATTTGCAATCGCCAAGTCGGGTGGTACGGTGTTTCCAGTAAAATCGTTCTCGCTTTGCAGTTTATACCAATGGCTCTTTCCGCGTCTTTATTCCCCGCATTATCCGAACAATGGAAGAACAATCCGGACAAACTGAAAGGAACATACACAATCGCTTGGCGGTATTTGACCATGATTGTATTGCCCGTTGCCGGAGGGGTTATAATACTGGCGCCGGAGATTGTCAATTTGGTGTGGGGAGCGGAATTTTTGCCGGCGGTATTGCCTTTGAGAATACTTATGGGCTCGCTTGTTTTCTTATTCCTAACTTTTCCAAACGGAGCTTTGCTAAACGCGAGCGGAAATCAATTAAGCAACACAGGGTACATGGGAATCGTTGTCATCATTAACGTCGTGTTGAATCTGTATCTGATATCTTCCGTTCAAATGACAGGTGCGGCGATTGCTTCGGCAATTTCAATGTTTACCCTTTTTGCGCTTGGGATAACGCACTCTTATCGTCTGATTCGTTTTGATAGGATGTATTTTTTGGGGATTTTTGCCCGATTTTCATTGGCATCCGGAGCCATGATTGCAAGCGTTATATATGTAAAACAATCAGTCGATTGGTGGTGGAGCATTCCGGTCGCCGTTATTGTATACGCGCTGTTCGGCGTTATGTCTGGCGGTATTAGTAAAGAAGATATAATTATCGCAAAAAGAGCCTTTAAGAGGTAAGCTAATGTAACCATCATGAAAAAAACATTGCTCATAACTCAACATTTTCCCCCTCATCCCGGCGGAGCGCAGAATTATTACTACAAACTCTGCGAAAATATGAATCCGGAGAGCATTGTGGTACTTGCAGATAATTCACATAATGAAAAGTACAAACACCTCATGCGAGAGTATGACTACACGGTGTATTATGAACGATTTTATTCACGCTTTTTCTGGCCACGATGGATTAAACTTCTGCGCCACACTTTGCAAATAGCGCGCGCTGAGAACGTTGAATCGCTCTGGGCGGGAGAACCTCTTCCAAAAGGCGTGGTCGCGCTTATTGTCGGAAGACTTCTCGGTATTCCTTATTTTGTCACCACTCATGGCGCTGACGTTCTAAATCCCATTCGAAGAGGCGGGATTGTCGGAGAATGGAAAAAAACCCTTTTGACATCGGTTCTGCGGGGAGCCATGTTTGTGACTGTGAATTCGGAATATACAAAATCAATCGTTAAAAAATACGGTATCGATGAAGACAAAATACACATAATCTATCCCGCTCCGCAAAACAAACCTCCGGCTCCGGCGCAAGTAAAAGATACCGTCGTGCAGAAAATAGCGAGCCTTAAACAAAAAGGCAAGAAAATAATTCTCGGTGTTTCTCGAGTTGTGAAGCGCAAGGGCATAGACATGACCATGGAAGCCATGAAATCAGTTATCAAATCTTATCCCGATTCCGTTTATGTCGTATCGGGAGAAGGTCCGGAATCGGATTGTTTGCGATTGTCCGCAAATGATTCGCCGATTTTTGAACACATTGTTTTCACGGGAGCTCTTTCTTGCGATGCCTTGAAAAAAACATACGAACTTTGCGATATTTTTGTAATGGTTCCAAGAGAAGAAAAAGGTCTAATAGAAGGATTCGGTATTGTTTATCTTGAGGCGGGAAGTTTCGGCAAACCGGTCATCGGCTCCAGGGTCGGAGGCGCTCCCGAAGCCATTGTCGAGTACAATGGCGAGAATTTGGACGACGCAACAGGACTATTGGTGGAAAATCCCAGAAATCCGTCCGATATAAGCGAAAAAATATTAACATTGCTCTCAGAAGAAGTACTTGCGAAACGATTGGGTGAAAACGGAGAACGACACGCTCAGCGGTTTACTTGGGAAAAAGGAGCTCGTGATATAATCAAACTATTGTCATAAATCGTTTTGCGCGCGCTATGTGCTCAGAGTTAAAGGTTGTTTGTGTTATAGATGGAAAAACATTATGAACAAATTAAAAAATATCGTGATTTTTGATTTTGATGGCGTTATTGCCGATACGTTTGAGTTTTGCTTCGATATCATGCTATCTTTTGAGAATGGACTTACCAAAGACGATTACAAATCGCGTTTTGAGGGCAATATATTCGATGCGTTAAAAAAACAAAAGACAATCAGAGTTTTGTGCCGAAGCGAGATGATGAATTTTTTCCCGATACGAACCGGCGCTCATGCAAAGCGCGGTGTTTGACGGTATGGGCGAAGTTGTGTCATTGTTATCGAAAAGATACACGCTGGCCATCAACTCATCAACCATGGGCGGTATTGTCGATGATTTTTTGAAACAAAAACAATTGCGAGAATATTTTTCAGAAATTAACGGACCCGAGGTGAGTATGAGCAAGGTGGATAAGTTTAACAAGGTGTTTCGTGATTTTGGAGCGATGCCGAAAGACTGTGTGTTTGTTACCGATACGCTTGGCGATCTTCGTGAAGCTCAAATCGCAGATGTGCCGTCAATAGCCGTTACTTGGGGATACCACGATTTGACGAGATTGAAGCAAGGCGACACGATTGCGATAGTTAACACCCCGAATGATTTGGAACGTGTTATAAATAATCACTTTAACATCGACACCGCGATTGGCTCGCGAGCACGGTAAATAAACCCTTCAATAATCCGCGCTCAATAAACTATGGTCAAGTATTATGATTTCAATTATCATTCCAACATTCAACGACATTGACAAGTTAAAGGTATCTCTCGTGTCAATTAACAATCAAACCGTAAAAGACGCCGAAATTATCATCGTTGATGATTGTTCCGATAAGGTGGTTAGGGACGAGCTTTTGGGTTTTGAATTTACGTTTCCGACCGAAATTTACCGCCTCGATAAAAATTCCGGTTCGCAAGTCGCGCGCAATCATGGTTTTGAGCGGTCGAATGGCGATTACGTTATTTTCTGGGATGCTGATGTTATCGGACGATTGGATATGCTCGAGACAATGCTTAATGAACTTAAAATCCGCCCTGAAGCGTCGTATGCGTATTCGAGTTACTGGTGGGGGCGTAAGAGATTTGAACAATGGGAATTTGACGAGGAAAAGCTCAAGCACATGAACTATATTCACACTACCTCGCTTATACGCCGAGAGCATTTTCCCGGATTCGACCCGGCAATTAAGAGATTTCAAGATTGGGATTTGTGGCTTACCATGCTCAATCAAGGGCGGGTCGGCGCATTCATTCCATTGTATTTGTTTCGCGTTCAAACCGGTGGCACCATGAGCTCGTGGTTACCAAAGCACGCTTATCGAAAACCGTTTAAATATGTACTGCCAAAGCGCATGCGAAATGCGGTTAAAAACTATGAACACGCAGTCGAGGTGATTAAGAAAAAGCATAATTTATAGAGAACAACTGTTAACTGTTTTTAAGATTCTTAACACGCGCTTGGGCTCTTAATATAAGCGTGTCAATCTCTAATTCGCGCGAATAGGCGAATAGTATTATGCCTTATAAGGTTAAATATGATCCCGTCTCATTGTGAATCAATCTATAAAGCTCTAGCCAACAAGAGGCGCCTTTTTATTCTTATGTTCCTTTCGGATTCTGGTGTCGCCACCGTCCATGAAGTTGCCGACCGTATTGGGCTT
The DNA here is from genome assembly GCA_015485695.1 of Patescibacteria group bacterium. GTDB lineage: Bacteria > Patescibacteriota > Patescibacteriia > WFTA01 > S139-112 > S139-113. The sequence goes on from WFTB01000027.1 coordinate 20,890, forward strand.
TCTTTGAAGGTGACATCGAAGCATTTGCTTATATTAAAATCCAGAGGTATCGTAAGCAGTGTTCAGATTGGTCTTGAACAAAACTATTCTATCAAGAGGCCGGTTCATAAAATCGTGAAACAGTTTTTATCAATCTCTAATTCGCGCGAATAGGCGAATAGTTGCGATTGCGTTTTTGTATGCAGATTAGGAAGCCGAAAAACAATGATAAGTATTGTTGGACAGAGCATGTATATGGTAAGATGATTCAATACGGAATATCAGAGCAGACGGTTAGGCGGATTGTACGAAATCCTGAGCGAATCGAAGAGGGTATCGCGCCAAACACCATTGCGGTGATGCAAACACGTGGCAAAAAGCAAAAGTACGAGCTTTGGTGTATGTACCAGATTGTGCGGAAGACAAAAAAACATGAAAACACGGAAAACACGGGAAATAAATCAAATCAGATTAAAATAATAACCACCTGGCGGTATCCGGGAGTATCACCCAAGCGCGCGCACATTCCCATACCCGAAGAGATTGTTGAAGAGCTTGGTATTGTTTTATGAACAATATTTCAGAAAAAGTAATTAACGCTGAAAAAGAGTATTCAGATGGTAAGCAGATTGGTGGCGCTGATCTTAAAAATATTGAGGAAGAGGTCAAAAAGATAAAGCAACTGTAACCACTCAGATGGTCCGCAAAAGCGAAAATCTCAAGGCTCACGGTATGCGCCGTTCCCTTGGACGCCAGGTAACTGTTTCGTAAAATAACGATAAGGTCATGATAGTAATGGTGATTGTATGGAAACACATCAAGATATGAACAACGACAAATCACCGATTCATGTTTGGGCAAAAGAAATCGCAACGCAACAAAATTTTTCTGACCCCAAATTAATCTATCAGGGAGGGCATTACGCAAAGGAAGACGTGCGTAATGTGATTTATGAGGGTCTGTATCAAGGCAAGTTAGCGGTACTTAAGGTGTACGATGATCCGCGCCCTTCCGATGAGCCGATATCGCAGAAACGATACCTCGAAGACAACGCAAGCGTCATATTGACTGCGCCCGAAGTGTATGCGTATGAGATTGTTACGCCGAACAAAGGATGGTTTATCATGGAAAAATTGCCCGAGAGCGGTTCGTTCTTTACGACGCCGTTGTCTGAAAACGACAGAAAAGAGTTCTTGAATATATTTGTCGAATATCGTAAAAATTTCCCTCGAAAAGCCACTCGCGAAATATTGCTTGTTGAAAACTTGCCAGCTCATGAGTTTTGCGCGTTTCGCATCGGTCGTTGGTTGGAGTTTGTCACAAAGCAAGAATTGAAATCGATATTTAAGGACGAGCAACCCTTATTGGATAGAAACGTATTTATACCTCTCTACGCCAAGGCGATGGAAGTGTTGCGTTTGGAGTTTTCCAAACGTGAGATGATATGGTGTCACGGGCATTTTAAACCGCAAGAGATATATAAAGTTTCTGACGATAAATACTATGTCACCGATTTTGCCCATACGAGATTGTATCCCGAAGGATATGAATTCGGATTCATTATTTGGGCGGATTATCTCATGTCGGCGGACTGGTCTGAGAGTTATGAATCGTGGAAACGAGGTGTACGAGTGTGGTTTGACGCGCTTCGTCCGGTGGCGGACGAACTTGGGATTGCGCGGTATGATGATTTGATTCGCGCTAGTATGATTGAGCGAGTTCTTGGTACTATTCTTGCGGATGTACACGCAAGTGATATACCGAATAAAAATAAAATTCACAGGATTGAATATTTACAAAAACTGCTAAGGGAATTGATTAATCATGAGCAATAAACCAAAACTATCTATCATCATAGTCTCTTGGAATGTGCGAGAACTTCTTGAGAAATGCCTTGTCTCTATTGAAAAATATCGAAGGGGTTTGGATTTGGAAATTATTGTGATTGACAATAATTCTACAGACGGAAGTCAAGAGATGATTGCAAATTTCAAATCTCAGATTGCAAATTTAAAAACAATTTTTATAAATGAAAACTTGGGATTTGCGAAGGGAAATAACAAGGGATTGGAATGGGCGAAGGGGGAGTATGCGTTGTTTCTAAACCCAGATACTGAAGTGGTGGGGGATGCGTTGGCGGAGATGGTGCGCTATATGGACACACGCCCGGAAGTTGGTGCGATTGGACCGAAACTTCTTAATTCGGACGAATCTTTGCAGCGTTCGGTACGTGCGTTTCCGACATTGGTTTCACAATTATTAATATTAACGAAGTTGCACAATTTTATTCCGCGAATAGCTCCGCTAAAAGTATATTTCCAACTTGACTTTGACTATGAGACAGAACGCGATGTGGACCAGGTGATGGGGGCGGCATTGCTTGTCCGCAAATCCATCCTCGACGAGGTGGGGAGCTTTGATGCGGGTTATAAGAGAATTTTTGAAGAGGTAGATTTATGTTTTAGGATAAAACATGCGGGACACACCATTCGCTATATTCCAATCGCGCGTATTATTCACCATAAAGGCGCAAGCTTCACCCAGCAACGCATCTGCCAGAAACAGCTCGACTTCAACCAAGGCATGCTCCGCTTCTTCAAAAAACACAAATCCGTTTGGCAGTATGTCGTGCTCTATCTCTTCCAGCCGATAAGTTGGCTCGCGACGTTATTCGTCATGCTCGTCGGTATTCCATTTCGTAAGAAATTTAAAAAAACTGATTTGTGAAATATGATGTCTATAGAACAAAGTGAGACATTGCAAAGTGTTCCAAAAGATCAATTATGTCACTTACATCCCTGGGACCCCAACACACACGTGGTTGCCAAAGAGATGCTCCAAAAAATTCGCCGGTTAGCCCCAAATTTGGATGTTACATTTACAGGCTCTGCCGCATTGAGGATTTTAGGAAAAAACGATGTTGATTTGACTGCAACATGTAATACTTAAGACCTTAAAAAATTTAGACAAATGTTTCACAGGATATTTGAAAGTAGATATCATCTGGAAGATATCATGTCAAAGTGACAAACGCACCATAGGGGCTTAAAAGTTGACCTCGTGATTCTCAACAAGGATAAATCAGAGATAGCTAATCAACCACTACAGATTTTCTTGACTTTAAAAAACAACCCTACTTTGCTAATGGAATATGAAAAAATGAAGGCTTCTTGTGAAGGTCGCCCATATGTTGAATTTTTAAGGAAAAAGATAGAATTTTATAATCGACACACGAAATAATCTCTATATATTTAAAATTTCTTGCATAAATTCATCCATTATGCTATAGTATTTGCGAATGAGCCGAGAGGCTTTTTAAATTTGATTTATTGGTTTTGCGGGACTTACAGCGATATGCTCCCTAAAAACTACTGTTAATAACTATGGCTAGTCTTATACAATATATTAAAGACTCTCGAGCAGAGCTTAAAAAGGTCCAATGGCCGACGCGACAAGAAACAACGAGATACACAATACTTGTAATAGTTATTTCTATCGCGGTTGCGGCTTTTCTTGGGTTTTTTGATTATATCTTCAATCTTATCCTCGAATACCTGGTTTAAGTGTTTTAAGGATGCTTAATCCTTAACACCTAAAACCTAACCCTAACATTTATGGCTCGACAGATACAACAACAAGGTAGGCGGTGGTACGCGATTCATACCTATTCCGGATATGAAGAAAACGTACAACGCAACCTAAAACAAAGAATAGAATCAATGGACATGCAAGACAGAATCTTCGATGTGCTTGTTCCGACTGAAACTCGTTTCAAAATCAAGGGCGGAAAACGCACCAAGGTTCGAGAGAAGATTTTCCCCGGATATGTCCTTGTGGATATGATAGTGACGGATGAATCATGGTATGTGGTTCGCAACACTCCCAATGTAACCGGATTCATCGGTTCCGGCACCACTCCGACCCCCCTGTCTGAAGAAGAAGTTTCGAATTTGCTTAAACGAATGGGAGTGGAAGAGCCAAAATACGTCATTGACGTTTCGATTGGAACGGCGGTCAGAATCACCGATGGGCCGTTCAAAGATCATGAGGGCAAGGTTTCGCAGATTGATGACGCGCGCGGTAAGGTAAAGGTTCTTGTATCGATGTTCGGACGCGAAACACCGGTCGAGCTCGACTTTTTGCAGATTAAGAAATTATAATTATCAGACCAATCTTGGTCTCGAGTTCTCGGGACACGCTTCTCTGGATTGATATAATGTTAGGGATCAGGTAATAGGTAATAGCACCTAATACTCTAAAACCTAAAACCTAGTAATATGGCAAAAGAAGTATTATCAAAAATCAAACTCCAAATTCCGGGCGGAGCGGCGACTCCGGCTCCTCCTGTCGGTCCCGCCCTCGGTCAACATGGCGTGAATTCGCAAGAATTCATCACAAAGTTCAATGATGCGACACAGGACATGCGTGGCGATACGGTTCCGGTTGTTATTACCGTTTATGATGACCGTAGTTTTGATTTTATTATCAAAACTCCGCCGGCATCCGGTTTACTCATGAAAGCCGCCGGAATCAAGAAAGGCTCCGGAAAGCCTCTGACCGAAAAGGTGGGCAAGGTAACCAAGGATCAAATTCGTGAGATAGCGGAACGCAAACTTCCGGACCTTAATGCGCACGATATAGACGCGGCGATGAAAATCATCGAAGGAACAGCCCGTCAAATGGGCATAAAAGTTGAATAGTCGCCATTTTATTTATTTGTTTTATTAATCAAGTTTGTGGGAGCTCGTCTGTGGCGAATACCACGAAATAAAATAGTTTTATGTCAGACATTGATAAAGAAAAATCATATCCCGTAGAAGAAGCGTTGAAGTTGGTGAAAGAAAACGCCAAAGAAAAATTCGACGCGTCCGTTGAAGTTCATTTTAGATTGGGTATAGACCCCAAAAAAGGAGACCAACAAGTTCGCGGCTCGGTGTCTTTGCCTCACGGCTCCGGCAAAACCGTCCGTGTAGCGGTTTTTGCAGAAGGAGTTGATGCCAAGGAAGCTCGTGACGCCGGCGCTGATTTCGCCGGTGGCGAGGAACTTATAGAAGAGATTAAGAGCTCGGGAAAAACCGAATTTGACGTAGCGGTTGCCCAGCCACAAATAATGGCAAAATTGGCAAAAATAGCGAAGGTTTTAGGTCCAAGGGGGCTTATGCCGTCTCCCAAGGATGATACCGTTACCGCAAACGTGGTGAAAGCCGTTTCCGATCTTAAAGCCGGTAAGGTTAGTTTTAAGAATGATGACACGGGAAACGTGCACACGATAATAGGGAAAGTGTCGTTTGATGTCGATAAGTTGGTCGATAATTTCGAAGAACTTTTGGATACCGTCACAAAACTGAAGCCGTCCGGCGCAAAAGGAGTTTATATCCGCTCCGTAAGCGTTTCATCAAGCATGGGAAAAGGTGTAAAAGTTCAGATATAACCGGCTTCAAGTGGTGTATTTATCAAAACTCGCGCAACTTATCAAGGTGGCGCGAGTTTTCGGTTTTTATGTTTTTTGATACACTGTGATTATTCCATTAAGACACGATTATGCCGGTGCCAAAAAAATTAATAAAATACCTGGACAGAGAAAAGGTTCCGTATGAAATTGTGGAGCACAAAATCGCGCACACTTCATCGGATTTGGCTTTAACGTTGCGAATCAACCCTAAACAAGTCGTAAAAACCGTTGTGATCAAGATTAACGGCAAAGTTCCGATTTTGTCCCTGATTCCCGCGAATAAGCGCTTGAACGAGGATAAGCTTGGAAACGCGGTTTATAACGCGATACTGGATATGCGCGGAAAAATGGCGCGTTTGAACAATGATCAACACGCGGTACCGACGGAGTGGAATTTCCCGATTCAAGATTTGAAAGGTAAGAAGTTCAGATCCGAGATTGCCGGAAAAAAATGGATAAATGAAAAGCTTTTGGGAAACCCCGGAGCCACGCCTCCTTTTGGTCGTCTGATGCGATTGCCCACATTTATGGACAAATCATTTTTTAAGGAAAATTTTTTAATCTTGAATTCCGGTGACTATCGCGTATCGATAAAAATGAAAACCGAAGATTTCGTTAGGTTGGAGATGCCTTTGTCGGGGCGCATAAGTTCGATTGGGAAGACGCAATTAAAACTCAATGAAACGGCTAAACGGTAAATCGCAATCCGGGTCGGCGTGTTTGCGTCTTGTCGGAATCTTGTTTTCATAGTCGACGTAAAACAATCGTGGTTTACGGTTTTTATTGTCACAAGAACGCATGGCTGATATACTAAGTCCGATAAAGAAGAAAAACATGAGTTCTGAGCAATTATTGGCACAACCGATTAAGATAGAGCAGTTCGACGGTCCGTTTCACGTTCTCGTTGAGCTTTTGAATTCGAAAGAACTCGATATAACCGAAGTCAATTTGAGTGAAATAACCGAACAGTACATAGAGGCTGTCAACAACCAGCGAGACACGGACCCTTATACATTGGCGGATTTTCTGGTTGTCGCGAGCAGGCTCATATATTTGAAGTCGAAGACCATACTGCCCATGTTGTTGCCGGAAGATGAGGACGAGGAATCTGTGGCGAATTTGGAAGACCAGCTCAAAATGTATAAACGATTTTACGAAGCCTCCAAAACAATAGGGGAGATGATCGATAATCGTAATATTATGCATGTTCGCGAAAAAATCGCGGTTGACGTTGGGGTTTTGTTTAACCCTCCGCATGCCGTAACCGGAGAAAAAATGAGAGACATATTTGCGAGTGTCGTGAACGGACTCGAACCTATTGTCAAGATTCCGGAAAAAGTTATAAAGAGAGTTGTGTCTCTCAGTGAAAAGATGAATCAGATACGAGAGCGAATCCTAAACAAAATGAATGCGAATTTCTCCGAACTGTTGAACGGAGCAGAAGGTAAGCCTGAATTGGTGGTAACTTTTTTGGCTGTTTTGGAGCTTGTCAAGCAAAAAGTCCTTATAGTAGACCAAGATGAACTGCATGGTGATATAACAATAACGAAAAAAACGGATTGATTATGTCTGATATAGTATCAAAAATTGAATCTATTCTTTTTATATCGAACAAGCCTTTGTCTTACAAAAAACTGGCTAAAATAACCGGATCCGAATCCGTGGACGAGATTAAAGAAGCTTTGAAAGAAATTCAATCCAAATACCAAGCGGGAGGAATCAGATTGATGTTGCACGATAATATGGCACAGCTTGCCACCGCTCCGGAATCTCACGAAAGTGTCGAAGAATTCTTGAAATCCGAAACATCCGGAGATATTACGCGACCGCAATTGGAGACCCTTACAATCATAGCGTACAGAGGTCCGATTCTGAAAGAAGAGTTAGAGCACATTCGTGGCGTGAATTGCTCTCTGATATTGCGAAATCTTATGATTAGAGGGCTTGTTGAATCCGAAATCTCCAAGAAAGACAAATTGACTCGATTTAAGATAACCCTTGATTTTTTGCGTTTTTTGGGAGTTGAGAGAGCAGAACAATTGCCAGATTTTGATAAACTGTCAAAGCATGAAAATATAGAAGACTTATTGGAAGCTAAGAAAAAAGAAGACGGCAAGCTAAGCGAAAACGAAAATTCGGAACAAAAAACACGTCTCGATGATGTTAACAATGCGCAAATCGTTTAATCGTTAAAATAAATCAAAGTTATGTTTTTTACCATAATAGCTGGGGTAATGATTGCTCAGATATTAAACCCTTTTGTTGTCGGGTTTGAGTACATGGTTTCATTGGAATCCGCCCTTATTCGGCGCCCGGCCGTTTCAGAGCCTCCGGTTAGAGTAAACAAATCATCAATGGGTCCCGTGTTAACGGGAAGGGCGAGTATAGTTATTGACAGAGAATCAAGACGTGTTCTTTGGGCCGATGGACAGTATCTGAGTTTTCCGATAGCGAGCATAAGCAAGCTCATGACGGCATTGGTCTTCCTTGAGACCAAGCCGGATTTGTCCGAATACTATACCTTATCTTCTGAAGACATGACCAAAGGCGGAAACGTGTATATAAAACAGGGTGATGCCGTTCGCGTCAGGGATATGTTGTATTCGGCTCTCATCGCGTCTGATAACAATTCCGCGCAAGGGCTGGTTAGTGCTTCCGGTCTTTCGAAGGAAGAATTCATAAATCGCATGAACGTTCGCGCGAGCGAGATAGGCATGTTGCATTCGTCGTTTCAAGAGGTGACCGGTTTGAGCTTTACGAATGTTTCTTCGGTGCAGGATGTTGCGTTGCTTTTGGACGAAGCTCTCAGAAATCCGGTAATCAGTGACGCCGTATCCAGAAAAAGTTATGAATTCACCTCACAATCAGGGAACAACTACAAATTGTACAATACGAATAAGTTGCTTGGTTCGTATTTGGACGTAATTGGCGGCAAAACCGGGTTTAACAACGAAGCCAGGTATAATTTGGCGGTCGCGATCAGGGGAGAGGATGAACAAGAATTGTTGGTTGTCGTATTGGGAAGCAAGTCTATCGATTCGAGATTTCGGGACGCGAAAATTCTTGCAGATTGGGCGTTTAGAAATTATTCATGGAATTAATCCTCAAAATTCGTTTTTATTATCTCGAATTTTTGAGTCGAGTTTATTATATTTTTAATTTTAGAACATGATTACGAATTATTTAATCGTGCTTGGCACGTCCATGTTGCCACTTGCCGAGCTTCGCGGGGCGATACCCATTGGCATTATCGGCTTTGATCTGAATTGGCTGTGGGTGTATGTGATGGCGGTGGTTGGGAATATGTTGCCGGTTTTTGTGTTGCCGGTATTGTGGAGAAAAATCGAAAATAAATTTGTCAATCGTTTTGCTTTAATCGGGAAAATAATCCACTGGCTGTTTGAGCGCACCAGAAACAGATTTTATTCAAAATATAGAAGGTTTGGCAATATCGCGCTTGTTTTATTCGTCGCCGTTCCGTTGCCGGTTACGGGAGCTTGGAGCGGGACAATAGCGGCGTGGTTGTTCGGTATTCCGTATAAGAAGACTATAGGTTTGATTTTTGTAGGAGTTTTGATATCCGGAATAATCGTCACCGCAATAACGAAAGGAATCGTGCGCTTTGCTTTGTAATTTCGGGTACGCCTTAAAGTATGAGTATATATCCCAATAAAAACGGCTTTACTTTGATGGAGCTTATTGTTGTGATGGCGATAATAGCTTTAATATCAACGTTTGCGATGGTCGCAATCAGCAACGCCAGAAAAGCGTCGAGAGACGCGGTCAGAAGAGCGGATCTTCGTCAGATTAGAAATGCGATAGAATTTTATTATGACGACAATAATTCGTATCCAACGGTTTCAAGTTATGGGGAGTCCGGAACGGGAGGGTGGGACAACTCATATCAAGATAGCGATTCTGATGGTAATTATTTTTTGGATTTTTTGGTAGATGGGGGATATATGGCGTCCGTTCCGGTTGACCCCACGAATGACAGCGCGCACACGTACCAGTATTTCGCTTACAATGGAACAGGAGAGGTTAACGGTTGTCTGCAACCGTATTATGTGCTCATAGGATACGGATTTGAATCTCCAACGGCGACGGAGGACAGCGGTTGCTATGATCCGGGTGGCGGATATAAAGATAATGACAACATACTTATATTTGTCGGGCAAGCAAAGTGATATCCGCAAAATCGTTATTTGATTCGCTATTTTAAGAATATTTTATGAAACAGAAACATTACGTAATTGGAAACTGGAAGCTTTATCTTGACAGAGAAAAATCCATTGAACACGCCATCGCCATCGAGAAAAACAAATCAATCGTTTCTTCCGACGCGCTGGAGATCGTCGTATGTCCGTCTCATGTCAATCTGGACAAAATATCCGGAATTAACAAATCCGTATCACTGGGAGCCCAGGACTGCGGGTTCGAAAACTCAGGAGCGCATACCGGACAAGTCTCGCCGGACGATTTGGTGTCCATCGGATGCGAATACGTTATAATAGGGCATTCCGAACGTCGTTATCAGCTAGGTGAAACCGATGACGTCATAAACCGTAAGATTATCGCTGCGCTAAAATCCGGGCTTGTTCCGATAGTGTGCTTTGGAGAAACATTTGAAGCTAACGAAAAAGGAATAAGCGGGGAATTCGTCAAGAATCAAATAAAATCGGCTTTTGAAGGCGTCTCTCTCGAGGATAATCAGAGGGTCATAGTCGCGTATGAGCCGGTTTGGGCGATTTATCCGTCAAAACATGTTGTTACAACTCAACATGTGCATGAAATGGTCGAAATAATACACAAAACATGTAGCCCGGTTTTGGGCGGAGCTTATTCGTACTGTGTGGTTTACGGTGGTTCCGTGACCGGAGAAAACGTGGCGAATTTTATCGATTTGCCCGGCATAAACGGTGTTCTTCCCGGGCATGCCTCGACAGACTCTTCGGAGTTTGCTAAAATCATCGCGATTGTAAATGATATGTTATAAGGTTTTTGGTTCTGTGGCAGTCTAATTTTTGAATATGTTGCTTGTTATTTCCTTGGTGCTTTTCCTTGCCAGCCTTTCCGGTATTTTGTATTTTTGGTTTCGTTATCGGGATTCCATAACGGAGCATATTCAGAGCAATGAAACCGATTATTTCGCAAACAAGGAAACGAAAGAGGTCATTTTAAAAAATCGTCTAAAACGAAAGTTGGTTGATAGGTTCGCCTTTATCGTTGATTATGCCAAACCGATTTTTGGCGCCGTTTCGTCGTTTTCAAAATCCGTATATGATAAATTGAGAGAAAAAGAAAGAGAATACAGAGTTTCCGCTGAAAAATTGATTCACGAAAGAAAGAAAAACAAAGAAAAAAACGAAGTTATCAACGAGAAATTGGAAGAGGTGGGAGAAATTCCGAAAGACGATGACGAAACCAAGGAGCAAACTTATCTGGACATTATTTCACTGGATCCAGGAAACATAGACGCGTATAAAGGCCTAGCTTCTTTGTACATGTCTCGTAGACAGTTCGAAGAAGCGGTTGAATTGTACAGACATATAGTATATCTTGGAGACAAGGGTGTTGAATGTTTCCTCGAAGAGGCAAAGGGGTTGTCCGCTCTCGGAAGGTATGACGAAGTTGTTACGGCGCTCGAGAACGCTCTTGATTTGGAGCCGAAAAATCCGAAGATTATTGACAGGATTATAGAAGTAGCTATACTTCTTGAAGACAAGTCGTACGCTCGGAAATTCTTAAAGCGTCTTATGGACGTTAATCCCGAAAACAAAAAAATAGAAGATTATAAAATGCGCATAGACGAAATAAAATAGCGCCAATAATACGGCTTTGATCAGGTTTTGGCACTGCGAGCGCCATCTTAGCTCAGTTGGTAGAGCAACGGTTTTGTAAACCGTCGGTCGTCGGTTCGAGTCCGACAGATGGCTCATTAAGCTACAAGAGCCTCTGCTAGCGGGCTCTTGCCTTGCTATTTGCGGGTATTTGTGTTACAGTTTCACGCGTGGTTCTTGGGCATTCTCGCGAATTTTGTTTTGGCTGTCATGGTTTATTCCGGTGTTGAGGTTTGATACAGAACCGGTACGCGCAATTTGCAATCGGCCGTTGTAGCTCAGCTGGTAGAGCAACTCCATGGTAAGGAGTAGGTCCGCGGTTCAAGTCCGCGCAACGGCTCATGGTTTGTTTGCATACATTGTGATACGCTTTGCGGCTTGCGAAGAACATTATATACTCGCATGTCGCTTGTCTAAAGCGCTATTGGGGTTTGTGCGAAAAATCTTTGTTTTTAGATTAGTTAAGTTTATAATTATCAAATATGTCACAGGATAACATGATAAAGTTCGAGTGTACCGAGTGTCATGCGATTAACTATCATTCTCGCAAAAACAAGAAGTTAATTAAAGACCGCCTCGAGCTTAAAAAACATTGCAACAAGTGCGCAAAGCACACTCTCCACAAAGAAACAAAGTAAGATTTATGAAGTCTAATCGTGGCGCGACATCAGCATGGTCAATATTGTTGGTAATAATAATTATCGCCGGAGCTCTTCTATGGGGGCTTTGGCCGGAGGGTAAGAATTTCGAACAAGCGACCGGGTTGGATGGTATAGATGAGTGGAATCGCGCCAAGGATAAAATATACGGAATAAAAAATAGTGTTGATGAAAAATTGTCTTTAAAAGACGAAAAAGCCAGGATAGATCAATGGATAATAGACAAAGGTTTGAATCGATATGGAGACCCGATTGGCACTATGTACGCGGGAGGAACACCGTTATTTGATGAAAAAACGGGAGCAATGACAGATCGGTACGAATATATAATAAAGCGTTATCCGGATAAGCCATGGCTTGAATAGATTGGGCTAAAGCGATTTCGTATTTTTCATAAGGGGGTGTCGGTTAATGGCTAAACCACTGGCCTCCAAAGCCAGGACTGGGGGTTCGAATCCCTCCGCCCCTGCCACTAAGGATTTTACCTTGTTGGGATTACGAGAAAGTTCGAACGCTGGCTAATTTCGGTGTTCGATTAAGTATATCTTGGTAAGTTGGAAAATCTTCAAAGACAAGTCCGAATAGGGCTTGTTTTTGGTTGATATTTTCAGTATCTTCAATGATTTTAGCGGATGTGTTTTCTTTGCAAGATGTTTTTAGACGTTAAATTTAAAGCTCAACGCCAATCCATGCTCGCATTATGAGCAGTTAAAAATTTATGGTATAATTAGAAATCTCCAATTCGCGCGAATAGGCGAATTATACATCCATAACATATGGACGACGGTTATAAAGAAATTGAAACTCGGTTTTTAGATATTGACGTTGAAGACCTAGAAAGACGATTAGGTAAACTCGGTGCAACTAACAAGGGTGAAGCTTTTTTGAAAGAGACGATATTTTTAGATCGTAATGGAAACTGGGAGAATGACTTTAAAGTAGTTAGGCTTCGTGTGTTTTCAGGTGGAAAAGTAAAACTTTCGTATAAACGTTTTGTGTCGCATGATATTGACGGTACTCGAGAGATAGAATTGAGTCTTGATGAGAATCCGAAAAAAATAAGCCAGTTTTTAGAAGCTATTGACTTAGTGGTCTATCGCTACCAAGAAAAGAAACGGCATACATATGAACTTGAAGGAGTCACTGTTGATATTGACACGTGGCCTTCCATCCCCACATACGTAGAACTGGAAGGCGAATCAGAAGAAGCTCTTAAGGGAGTTGCAGAAAAGCTTGGGCTTGATTGGTCAGAAGCAGTGTTCAAGGATGCGCAAGCAATCATTGAGATGTATATAAAAAAGTCTTTTAACGATATAAAATATTTCACATTTGACAGGATTGAATAGTAACAAATCTATAATTCGCGCGAATAGGCGAATACTAGAATCGTATGAGAGAAATTGAAGTAAAGGCTAAGATATCTAATAAGGAGAAGGTTTATCAAAGTCTTCTTGCGCGTGGGTGAGAATTTGCTGATCCTGTTGAATAGAATGATATTATTTTCCTTCGAAAAGGTAAGAAACTTCTTGAAGTAGAGTCGGGTGATTCTGTGCTTCGTGTTCGCAAGGTGGGAGATACGGCTAAACTGACGTATAAAGAGTATGTTTCAAACCAACTTGACTGTATCGAAGAGGGGCTTGCCATCGCTGATGCGGACACTATGCGACGTATCATCGAGCGTCTTGGATTTATCGAAGTAATCCAGGTGCACAAGAAACGTATTACCATCAAATACAAGGATTATGAGATTTGCTTCGATATTGTCGATGACCTTGGTGCTTTTATAGAGGTGGAGAAAATAGTACCAGATGATGAGGGTGATGGGGTGCAAGACGAGCTGTACGAATTTCTTTCCGAACTTGGGTTTACCAAGGAAGATAGGGTGACAATCGGGTATGACGTGCTCATGTTTATATTGAAACATCAAAGTTAATAAAAGCGATATGCAAGATACAAAATATTTTTTACACGGAGGGGATATCGGCAATTTCCTTGAGCGTGGAATGGTGGCAGATTTTTTTCAAGAACCAGGGTGTCGGCATATACTATATATCGGATTCCATCACCAAAGATATGACCTAGGGTTTATCAAAAACATCAGAAACAGTATTGCTCAAGGTGTCAAATTCACCGTATATGAAAAGGGAAGCGCAAAGAATAGCATCAATCAATTAAGCACGATTGATGGCGTATATATAGGTGGCGGAAACGAACAAGAGCTGTTAACTGCCTTTGATGAGGACAATTTTCGAGAGCCGTTTGTTAAATGGCTAAAATCGGGCAACGCAAAGGCGTATGTGGGTTCAAGCGCGGGTGTGCAGGTCTTGGGCAAGAAATACTATAGTTGGGAAGAAGAAGTGAAAGATTGGGATACTGCCCAAGATAATGGGTTCGGTATTTTTGAAAACTCTTTATTTGAGGTTCATGTTACGCAAAGAAACAGAAGATTTTTGATTGACAAAGCAATCCGGGAAGAAAGTGACATAAAACATATTTACGGAATCGACGAGGGCTCGGCAATTGTGTTGCAAGTTGGAAAGGAAGATTGTCCCGAAATAATCGAAGGTGGTGCATATGTATATAAGAAATAACATGAAAATATCCATCATTGACATTGGAACGAACAGTATTAAGCATTCTGTTTTTTGTATACGGAACAAAAAGAAAACACTCATTTCGTATGAGCGGTTTTCCGAGGTGAATCTCGGATCAAACAGAGACCATATCGAGCCTGACACGGCAGATAAAATTTTTGCCACGTTGCGGGCGTACAAGGAGAGAAACGATGAGGTAGGTGTGGAGAAAACACGACTTGTCGGAACCGACATCCTTCGCACCGCGGATAACGCATTGAAGTTTACTGAACGCGTAGAGAAATTATTCGGTGTTCCGGTTGAGGTTATCTCTCATGAGCGTGAGGGGTATTATCTTTATCGGGGTTTACGTGATGTAGTGCCCGAAGGGACAATATTTGGCGCGATTAATTGTGGTGGAGGGAGTATTGAGATTGTAATCGGTGATACGAGTGAACTTATTGATAATATCCTAATCCCGTTTGGGGTGAACGCTCTGCGCAAACAGTTTGGAAGTAAAGATGACCCAAACACAGTCGACTGGAATGGTCTTGAAACATATCTTGAACAAGAAATGAACGTGGGGCGAACGACACTTGATTATTTTTTCTTGAGCGGAGTGTATGATTTTCTCAATATCGCCGGCAGAGCCATAGGGTTTGAGTATGACTCTTGCGATATACGGGACCATCCTATTAAGACAGATACGCCAACGTATAGCCAACATGCTGATGTGATCAAACGAACCGCCATCGAAACGCTCAGAGACGCCTATCCGAAAAATCCAAAATACGCGGATAATTTTGCCATAGGTGAAATGGTATACTATACAGCAGTGAAAAAACTCGGCGTGGAAGAAGTGATTCCCAGTCCGTATGAGTATACCGACGGTCTCATCGCGGAGATGATTGAGTGATAATAGGTGATTGAACACGTTAATGTATGCGAAAAATAATTCTTTTTGATGCTGACGGAGTCATCATTGATAAACCCAAACTGTTCAGTGAAGTTTTCTCCAAAGAGCATAATGTTTCTCTGGATAAGATACTGCCGTTTTTTGAATGTGAAATGGAGCGATGTTTGGTCGGTGACATGGACGTAAAAGACGCTCTCGCGCGTTATGTTGACGCGTGGGGTTGGAGTGGAACAATAGATGAATTGCTTGAGTATTGGTTTGACAAAGAACATCATGTAAATGAACAAGTGCGTGATTATATCTTAACACTTCGTGACAGGGGAGTGTTTTGTTGTCTTGCGACGAACAATGAAATGCGAAGGGTGCGGTACATGGCTGAAAACATGGGATTTGGAAAACTGTTTGACCAAGTGCTCTCTTCCGCTCATGTAAAAGCGAGAAAACCGGAACGCGCGTTTTGGGAGAATATTCATGTTGCAATTGGCGAACCGGATTATGACAATGTGTTGTTCTGGGATGATAAGCAAGAAAACGTAAATTCCGCGCGTGATTTTGGGTATCACGCCGAACGGTATGAACAATTCGATGCTTTCAAACAAAAGACAGGGATGTGGCTAGAGCATGGATAGAATAAGTGTTCTTATTAGAATCACTTGCCGTGAGCAGTACAACTACCGTGAGCAGTACAACTACCGCGTAATTATGAATGTACCAATACATGTGTCGGTGATAAATAACCCAATCAAAATGTATTGTGCAAATCTTAAAATTTTATGCCTCAAAATAACACGATCGACGTCAGATGAGGCACGGGAAAATTCATGATTGTTGTATTTTTTGCGAATCTTTAAATCCCATGCCTCATATATACACGATCGACGATATTTGAAGCACGGGAAACGCTAAAAATCGATAACGAATTTGTCTAATACATGCATTTGATTTTCAGGCGTGGAAGTGATACTGTGTAAGCGGTAGGGTGTATCGCTTTTTGATATGGACAAGCCCGTTGTCAAAAATAAATATTATGCTTTGCGACACGGGTTCTCGGAGAAGAACGAGCTTGGGTTGGTTGTAAGTTATCCGGAAAAGAGGCCTTATCACTTGACACAAAAGGGCATAGAACAAGTAAAAGAAGGTTCATTGTGGCTCAGATCCGAGCATATTGATTGCATATATGCCTCAGACCTTACTCGTACTCGCGAGTCCGCGAAAATAGCGTCTGAAATCATCGACAACGGTGTGAGCGTGGTTTTCGATGAACGACTTCGCGAAATCGATTTTGGCGTGTTCAATGGCAAAACGCAAGATGAGTGGCGCGCGTTTTTTGATGATTATCAAAATGTGTCTGAACGATTCGTGAAACGTCCGGATGGCGGAGAGAACTATGCTGATGTAGCGAAGCGTATGTCAGATTTTCTGTACGATGTGGAACAAAATAACGATAATCGGCATATTCTGCTAGTGTCTCACGGAATTCCGCTCTGGTTGTTGCAATGGGTGTCGTGGTGCGTGACGGGTGACGAGCTTAATAATGTGCCATATCCGGAAACCGGAAAAGCCGTAAAACTTGATGTGCGATGTCCTCCTTATAAACAGAATAACATGATAACACGGGAGCATTAAAACAATCGGTGTGAGGATATCTGGTTTTACTTCTACTTCACTTACCGAGGGTAATCATGCCCGTGTGTCATCCCGGAATTTTGTAATCAACATGCTTGTGTGCGGAGTGCCTTGGTTTTTTGTTTTCATGCTTTAATGTTTTAATATTGTTATGTTCAATCTGTCAAAAATCGAAGAAGATGTGTTAAAGTTTTGGGACGAAGACGATACGTTTCAAAAAACGGTTGATAAAGACGCTCCAAACGGCGCGTATACGTTTTATGACGGACCTCCGTTCGCGACGGGATTGCCTCATTACGGACACTTGGTTGGGAGCCTCATGAAAGACGTTGTTCCAAGATACTGGACAATGAAAGGGCATAGAGTCGAACGCAAATGGGGATGGGATTGTCACGGACTACCCATTGAAAATATAGTCGAAAAGGAATTGGATTTGAATTCGCGCAAGGATGTTGTTGCGTATGGTGTCGATTCGTTCAATAAGACATGTCACGGCAAAGTGATGATGTATCGCGAGGAATGGAAAAAGACCGTACGCAGGTTTGGCAGATGGGCGGACATGGACAATGATTATAAAACCATGGACATTGAGTACATGGAAAGTATTTGGTGGGTTTTCAAAGAGCTATATGACAAAGGATTAATCTATGAAGACTACAAATCAATGCATGTTTGCCCGCGTTGCGAAACCACTCTTTCGCAGTCTGAAGTCGCGGAAGGATATAAGGAGATAAAAGATCTCTCTGTTGTTGTTAAATTCCAAATCACAAATAACAAACCGCAAACAAATTCTAATGACCAAAATTCAAATATCAAAACGTATATATTGAGTTGGACGACAACTCCTTGGACGCTACCCGGGAATGTTGCATTGGCTGTGGGGGAAGATATTGTCTATGTTGTCATTGAAAAGAAAGACGAAGAAGAGGGTGAGCGCGTTCGGTTTATACTCGCGAAAGACCGCCTCAAAGATGTGTTAGGTGAAGATGAGTATGAAATAGTATATGAATTGAAAGGCTCTGACCTTGTCGGAATGTCGTATGATCCGGTTTTTCCGTACTACGCAAACTCTGACATAGAAAACAAAGAAAACGGCTGGAAGATTTACGCCGGTGATTTTGTAACCACTGAAGAAGGGACGGGAGTTGTTCATATCGCGCCGGCGTTCGGGCAAGACGATATGGATATGGGCAAACGGCACCATTTGCCGTTTATTCAGCATCTTGGCATGGACGGACATTTCAAGCCGGAGGTTTCTGATTTTGCGGGACTTTCGGTTAAGCCGATTGACGACCACATGTCGACAGATATTGAAATCGTAAAATACTTGGCGCGAAACGACAAACTGTTTAACAAGGAAAAGTACACCCACACATATCCGCATTGCTGGCGGTGCGATACACCTCTTTTGAATTACGCTACATCGTCTTTGTTTGTTAATGTTACTCGCATAAAGGACAATCTGCTCGAAAACGCGAAGAAGGTTTCTTGGGTTCCGAGCCATATGAAAGAAGGTCGCTTCGGGAATTGGCTGGAAGGAGCGCGCGATTGGTCTATCTCTCGCCAGCGTTTCTGGGGTTCTGTGATTCCACTATGGAAATGTGAATCCGAATCCTGCGACAAGGAGCGTGTGTTCGGGTCAATCGAGGAGCTTGAACGAGCGTCGGGAGAATCCGTCTCGGATTTGCACAAACACATAGTCGATAATGTACATGTTCCGTGTGAATGCGGAAAAGTGATGAAGCGTATTCCGGACGTGCTTGATTGTTGGTTTGAGTCCGGGTCTATGCCGTACGCGCAGTTGCATTATCCGTTTGAGAATAAAGAAAAATTCGAACAAAGTTTTCCGGCTCAGTTTATCGCCGAAGGAGCCGATCAAACTCGCGCTTGGTTTTATTATCTCCATATAATGGGAACCGCCTTATTTGATTCTAACGCTTTCGAGAATGTGATTGTCAACGGTATTGTCCAGGCGGAAGACGGCAAGAAAATGTCCAAAAAACTCAAAAATTATCCCGAACCGGAAGTTTTGTTCGATAAGTATGGCGCGGACGCCGTTCGCTACTATCTTGCGACGTCGCCCGTGGTGCATGCGGATGACTTGAACTTTTCGGAAAAAGGCGTCGCTGAAAAGGCGAGAATGTTCAGGACACTTCACAATGTTGCGAGTTTTTATGAAATGTTTTCCGAGGGTGTTGATATCTCTGACTTGAGAGAAGAGGATTTAACACATTCATTGGATGTTTGGATTAATGCTCGATTAAATCAAACCATTACACGAATTACCGAGCAGATGGATGCGTACGATATTCAAGCCGCGGCTCGACCAATTTCGGAGTTTATAGACGACTTATCAACCTGGTATGTGCGCAGGTCGAGAGATCGTTTTAAATCGGAAGACGAAAGTATAAAACTTCCCGCTTTGAGAACATTGCGACATGTTTTGCGCAGACTTGCTCGTATCATGGCGCCGTTTACGCCGTTTTTCGCTGAACACATATACAAATATCGCATGGGCGGTGGTGTGTCTGTGCATATGACGGAATGGCCGACCGAGTATCTGGCAAATGAGAATAGAGATACGGGAGTTTTAGACAGGATGCGATTGGTTCGAAATATAGTTGAAACCGGACTCGCAAAGAGAACGGAGTTAAAACTCCCGGTCAGACAACCGCTTCGGGAACTTAAGGTCTTAAATTGCGAGGTTCAAATCGAAGAGGAGTATGCGCAACTGATTAAGGACGAACTTAATATAAAGGAAGTGACACTTGTTCAAGGAGATGGCGGGTTAGTCGTTGAGCTTGACTCGGAGATTACTCCGGAGCTGAAAATCGAAGGAATCAAGCGTGAACTTGTCCGTCAAATAAACAATATTCGCAAAAATCAAGGTCTTACGATAAAGGACAGAGTGAAAATTGCCGTAGAATCGGATAATAAAGACATCGCAAAAGCGATATCAGGCCACGGTCCGCAAATTCTCGAAGATACTCTCGCGATTGAGTTTGTTGATTCGCTTGATGGAGAAAAGCACGAAGTGAAAGTCGCGGGAGCGGTTGTATTTGTGTCGCTCAAGAAGGTGTAGGAAATCTCAAAACTCTTTCGAGGATGTTATTATCACCCTGATTCTCTCTGTAAAATAGCGATTTCTTGTTTTTAGATATATATATCAACGTTTTCGCCCAATCCATCTTGGCTTGTAGGTTTACTGTCTTTATTTTTATTCTTCTTCTTTGAATCTGATTCTGGTTTTCTACGGTTTTTTTCGGGGAATTCGCTAGTGGTTTCGTGTATTCTGCTTATCGGCGTTACACCGCCTTTGTTTTCAATTTCCATTTGAATTTTAGTTATTCGATTTTATTAAGTCGCGCCTTTTATTACAGTGTACTGATTTTTCGTCGTATTGCCAAGTCAAAATTGTTTTTGGGATATTTGTTTTAATGAAGTTTTACTTGTTGTGGGATATTGTATTGAATTGTGCTAAGATTTATACATGTATATACAGACACCAGGATACATATTGCGGTCCATGAATTGGCGAGAAGGGGATCGGCTTTATATTATTTTCACTCGGGAACTTGGCAAAGTGGAAGCGCAAGCTCGCGGAGCTCGCAAAATACAATCCAAGCTCGCCGGACATTTGCAACCTTTCAGGTCAGTGAATCTTCACCTTGCTCGCGGTAAGGTTTTCTGTCATGTGATAGGCGCTCAATCCGGGAACTCCGGTTATCTCGCGCAAAACGGTCGAGTGTTCGGCTATGCTCAGTATTTTCTGGAGCTTGTCGATCGCATGACCAAAGTCGGACAAAAAAGTGACGATATATTCCGTCTTTTGGAAGATGTGTTTGATATTCTGGAAAATACGAAAGACTTTGAACGTCTCAAGAGACTGCGTATAGTGTTTTTGCTCAAACTTCTAAAGGCTACGGGGTTTAATCCGGAACGAAGAGTCGCTCGAGACAACAAAACTCGAAAAGAGCTTTTCGTATATCTAAACTGTCCTTTGAAAGAAGTGGATTTTACCGAAAATAACGGAACCTTGAAGACACTTTTTGGCATTTCTCAATATGGATTGAATGAAGTCATAGAGAGACCTCTCAACAGCGCCAAATATTTACAATCATTCGGTTGAGCCGTATAATTACCGCATGAATAACAAACATAAGGTTAAAAATTCGGAAGAAGAGGAAATAAACGATATCGAACTTGACAGCGAAGACATGGATGATTTTGTCGAGGACTCATACGATGGGTATTCGGATTATGATGAAGAGCGACGCCTTGGTCCGGTTGTGTTTTATACGATTTTGGTTTTGTTTCTCATAACCGCGTCATTGCTCGCGGGCTTTGTCGTTTTTTTGAAATGATATAAGAACTTTTTGACTCGCGATTCGTGGATTCGTTATCGCGTTTTTTGTTTGCGGTGTTGATTGTGGTATAATAATACCGTGTTTTGTTTTTAATGTTTTTTCATGTCTTTTCTGAATTTTAATTTATCCGGATTTGGTTTGGATATTTCGGATTTTTCGATAAAAATTGCCCAGGTCGTGGAAGGAAAGGGAGAGCGACTTTTGTCCGCGTGGGGCAAGACCAAAATCAAACCCGGAGTCATTGACAAGGGCGTAATAACCGACAAAGAACAGTTGGTATCGGAATTGAAAAAACTGAAAGAATCGGTAAGTGGCAATCTCACGTCTAATTTTGCCGTAGCTTGTTTGCCGGAGACAAAAACTTTTATCAAGGTTTTCGATTTGTCGAAGCCGAAAAAAACCGACAAAAAAGAAAGCTCTCAGCCTTTAATCGACGCCATAGAAAAAGAATTGCCAAAAGAAATTCCGCTTCCGGTAGAAAACATAACTTATGATTTTCAGATAGTGCGTGAGGACGATTCGTCTTGGAGCGTCTTGGTGGGCGCGGCTCCGAGAGACATTATCATGGACTACAATGAAGTTATAAAATCCGCTGGATTCAGTGTTTTGGCGCTTGAGATTGAAGCGCAAGCGATAGTGCGAGCTTTGATGAGTGATAAGTATAAAACCTCCGTAAAAGAAAGGAAAATAAAAATACCGAAAATTCATATTCCAAAGATTTCTTTTGGTTCCAAAGAGGGCGAAGATTCGAGCGTTGCGGTCGAAAAAAATTCGAACTTAAATGGCAAGGCCGAAAACGGTGAATCGATAATCGACAAAATAAGAAACGGATTCGGAGAAGAAAAGAAAACGGCGCAATACGTCAGGGAGCGTCCGACTTCCGAAAAGCCGACTATGATAGTTGATTTGGGCGCGGCTCGTTCGGGCATGATTGTCTATCATGGCGATTCGATACGTTTGACTCGCTCAATTCCAATTTCAGGATCCCAAATAACCAAAAAGATAATGGATGAGATGAAACTTACGCCTGCAAAGGCTGAACAAGCCAAAATCGTATGCGGTCTGGACGAGAGAAAGTGCAAGGGGAAATTGAAGCCGATAATAGACGGTTGGGTGAATGAGCTCGCGGAAGAAATATCCACAACCATGACGTATTATCACAACTCTTCCGCCGATTCGAATGAAGGTTTCAAGGAATTGTTGCTTTGTGGGGGAGGGGCCGCCCTTAACGGCTTGTCAGAGCGACTTTCCGATGAGTTGTCCGTCCCCGCCAGCGCCATAGGCGACATATCCGATTATCGAGTTTCTTTTCACAAAGAAGTACCACCGATACCCAAAAGGTCTGTATCCGGATTTGCGACCGCAATCGGTCTTGCTCTGCGCTCCGTTTGAGTTTAGTTAAACACTTTGTATGATTGATTTGAATTTTGTACCGGATCACGATCAAAAAGCGATAGCCAGATACGCCATGAGCATAGTTGCCAGACATTTGGCAATATGGTTTGTTTTTGCGATTGTTGTGGTCGCGCTTTTACTGGCTTGGGGAAAGTTTTTTTTGGAGCGAAACTTGGCAATATGGGAAGAGCAATCCATCTTGGTCGCTCAGCGTCGCGCTTCCGTCTCGGAGAGGATACGATTGTTAAACCAAACGGCAATCGCTGTTTCCAAAGTGCAAGAAGAATACAGGCCGTGGTCCGAGCTGTTGATGGAATTCGCATCGATTGTACCGCCTGGAAATAGAGTGGATTCTCTTTTGATTGATAACAGAACAGGAATGGTCGAAATTCGCGGTTTCAGCACCACTAGAGAAAACGTGCTCGCATTTGAAAAGGCGCTCAATGATAATCCTTTTTTTACCGAAGTTAAATCGCCGTTAACCAATTTGCTTAACCCCAAAAACATAGATTTCAGTTTTACCGCGAAACTTTCTTTCGGAGACTATGAATCCAGGGACGAGAACCTATGATATTCGTATGAATTCTGAAGAGCTTGGGTTTTTATAAAGGCGACATGAAAAAATATTTTCACCAATTTCAGATTATAGGGTTTGTGCTACTGTTTGCGGTGGTTACATGGTTTGTGGTGCTTCCGGTCAGTAATGACATTGTCGATTTGAGAAAAAATATTTTCCAACAACGAGAAGAGCTTGAGAAAATCTATCTTAGAGGTCAACTTCTCAAAAAAATGCAAGTCCAGCTAAAAGACATAGAAGAAGATATACCATCGGTAGAATCGGCAATATTACCGGTTGGAAAGCGTTTGTATTTGATTACCGCTCTCGAGAATATAGCTTCGGACAACAAATTGAAACAAGAGATTTCAATGGATGATTTCCCTGAAAACATATCCAAAATCACCGCATTGCCGATAAACGTAAAACTGAACGGAACTTTCAATGATCTTCTTAGGTATATTATCGATGTTGAGAGGATGGATTTTTATATAAATTGGCAAACCATATCCATAGGGTCGGGAATTGGCACCAAACGAACGATTAGAAGGGGGCCGAATCTCGCTCCGTCCGCTCCGGAGAGCATTACCGAGAACAAATCAATACAAATAACCCTATCGGGGCAAGTATACTGGAGGCCGTAGAGTATGAATATATTTTATCAAATTGTAAAAAGACTCAATATTATCATAATGATTGTCGTAATCGTTTCGATTGGTGCGACTTTGCGGTTTTTGTATTCGAACATGTACAAAACCATAATTCAAGCCGAGAGAATCGTATTGTTGAAGGGGCAAATAATAGACGCAACGTTCAATGAAAAACTATGGAGAGATATAACCGAAAACCTTGAAACAAAAAAAAGCGCGAAAAACATTTCCGAAAACGTAAAAGATCCGTTTAATTTTTAGGTTGCATTCAATGTGTTCTCGGAAATCTTAGTTTCGTATCGAAATTATGAAATCATTGGAAGAATGGTTGGTTTTTGCGCTGAGTCTGGGCTCTCTATCGGCATTGCGAATCGATTTGATTTGAATTATCAGGTTTTTTCGTAAGAGCTCTTGAGTTTTTCGTATTCTTCGAAGATGTTTCTTGAAGCCTCGTGAATTTCTTCTTTTGTGGTGTATTTTCCGAGCGATATTCGAATACTGTTTGTTATTCTTTCATCGTCATACCCCAACGCTTTTAAGGCGTTGGACTTTTTTTGCGCTCCCGACGAACAGGCGGGTCCGTAAGATACGGATACACCTCTCATATCAAGCGCGGTCATTAGAGTAATGCCGTCCACTCTCGGAAAGTAAATGCTTGCATGAGAAGGGGATACATTGTCGCCGTATGGGTCATCAGGTCCGTTTATCTTGATGTCCGGAATTGTGTTTTTTAGATTGGTTATGAGTGTTTTTTTAAGGTTTGATATTTCTGTTTTATTTTCAATCGATATCAGCTCAACCGCTTTTCCGATTCCGACTATAAGCGGTGTCGGCATCGTGCCAGGTCGCAACGCTTTTTGTTGAGCGCCACCGTAGACCAGAGGGCTTATTTCGGTTCCTTCTCGTACATACAATATGCCTATACCTTTAGGTCCGTATATTTTGTTTCCTGACAATGACATCAAGTCGACTTTTGTGTGATTTACATGGCAATTGAAACAGTTGAGGGCTTGCGCGGAATCTGCGTGAAAAGTGATTTTGTTTTCTCGAGTTTTGTTTTCACGAATCAGCATTTTACCGATTTCTTTTATCGGCTGAACCAGTCCGAATTCGCTTTGAACATGCGTAATTGAAACAAGAACCGTTTCGTCTCGTATATGCTTTTTGATGCTTGATGCTTTTATGGTTCCGTCTTTGTCCGGTCTTATATATGTCACGTCCGCGCCGGCCGTTTTTTCCAGGTATTCACAAGTCGCATGAACTGAATCGTGCTCTATCGCCGTTGTGATGATATGTGGAAGTGTTTTGGCGTCGGCATTGTTTGATATGTATTTTTTTATAACACCTTGAATCGCCAAATTGTTTGATTCGGTGGCTCCAGAAGTGAAAATGATTTCTCCGGGGTCGCATCCCAGCTTGTCGGCTATTTGCAACTTCGCGTTGTCGACCGCTATTTGCGCTTTTTGTCCTTGTCGGTGCGCGGAGCTTGGATTGCCGTAATGTTCCGACCAATACGGATTCATGGCGGAAACGACATTCGGGTCTGTAGGAGTGGATGCCGCATAGTCGAGGTATATATTGTTTTTTTGTGATATGTGTTTCATATTGCCAAGATTCATTCTATCTGAATTCTCGAATATGTTCAATTTTTCTCCTTCTCATATCTTGAATTCGCTGAATTTGCGATTCAAGTGTAAATAAAGAGAGCGTGTCAATAAATATTGCCATATGGCGCGAAAACATCCAATAGATTATCGCTATTTGCATTTTGCGTGTTGGATAACCCGTAAACAACAAAATGAGTTTGCGTTTCCCGTGCCTCATCTGACGTCGATCGTGTTATTTTGAGGCGCGAAAAATAGAGTTAACACATCGCTTAGAAGACATGGTTCCGTGTTTCCATGCCTCATTTGACGTCGATCGTGTTATTTTGAGGCATGGGACTATGGGTGTTTTTTTGTTTGTTTGTCGAGTGAGTTGAAACGTCCGTGCTTGATGGTGTGTTGATGGTGTTGATGCCGTTGGTGTATGATTGCACAATAGACGATAAATAGTGATGAGACTTCCCATGCCGGATAGACGGTAATTCGGTGATATTATTGCTCGAGTTGGATTTTATGGAGCATGAGGTAACGCATACGGTTGACGTGTAGTTAATTATCGGCTATACTTTTGCACAGCGCTTCATGATTCGGTTACGCATTTTTCTGGCTCAGGGTAGCCTTTACTGCCGTTGAGCTTTTGTATAAGTTTAGTTAATAAAGCATATGGCGCATAGGAAAGCGGGCGGTTCCGCTAAAAGTTTGCGCGATTCTAACGCGCAACGTCTCGGTGTCAAGAAATACGGCGGTGAAAAAATCAAAGCCGGGCAAATCATACTTCGTCAACGCGGTACGAAATGGCATCCGGGTTCGGGTGTGCGAAGAGGAAGTGACGATACTTTGTTCGCCATGATTGACGGTGTGGTTAAATTCTACAAACGAAAGACGCGCAAGTTTACGGGAAACATGAAACTAACCAAATACGTTTCCGTTGTTCCGGATTCGAAATAATCACCTGAAATTGACTGATATCAGCCAAAAAACCATCCCTGTGGATGGTTTTTGGTATTTTCCCTTGACAAATTATCACTGGTGGCGTAATGTTGTGTTAGCCCTAAGCACGGTGCTAAAGAACCCCCCCCCCACACGACGCACACCACGTTTTTTTTCATCTTTCGTGGGGGGGGTTATTTTTTTTCTTCCCGCATTTCGTTGCGGTTTTTTATTTTTTCCGTTTGATTATCACATTGCATGACCCGCTCAATGATTCGCCGAGTTTGAACGGTACGGAATGAGCGCCTACAGTCTTAAGGTGTTCGTCCAACAGGATATTGTGGGGATTAATCGTGACATTGTGCGTGTCTGAAAGTTTTTTGGCTATTTTTTTCTCATCTATTCCGGCAAACAGCGTTCCAGTCGTACTTGCTTTTTCGAGAAACGTTATTTGAGCGGAATTGAGTTTTTTGTACGTTTCTTTCGCTTCTTTGGCGTCGAGATTCTCGCGCTTTTTTTGTTTTGCAAGTGTTTTGGCGTGGGTTGCCACGTTTTCTTTCGTTGCCGGCTTTGCTTGTTTGTTTTTTATCAGAACGTTTCTCGCATAAGCGACAGATACGTCGACAATATCGCCGGCATTTCCGAGTTTTGGAATTGATTTTAAGAGAATTACTTTCATAAAATATACGTTAATTCGCATCTTTTATATTTTGAACTATTTGCTTTATTGTTTTATTTTCTAAGTATTCGTCTGTGGAGCGTCTGAAATTATTCGAGCTTCGGTTTTTAAAGATTATCTGTTGACTGTTCCTCGTCGATAATCAAATCGTTGTCCAATAATTTCAGTGCGGCGTCGAGTTGCGGGTCTTCTCCGGATTCGAATTGTTCTATGGTGCGTTCAACAAATAGGTCCGGTTCTATTCCCTCTCCGTCAATCTGATGTCCGAGAGGGGTGAGCCATCTCGCTATTGTGAGTTTGAGGGAAGAGCCGTCGGGGAAATTTGTCAAACTTTGTACGGACCCTTTGCCGAACGATTGTTCGCCGACGAGTTTCGCGAGTCCGTAGTCTTGCAAAGCTCCGGCGAATATTTCGGAAGCCGAAGCCGACCCTCCGTTGATAAGAACCACGGTTGGAAAATCCTTAAGCTTACCCGAACCGCTTGAGAGATCGGGTTCTATTCGGTTTTCGGAGAATTTTTCTTGAACTATCACTTTGCCGGATTCGACCCAGAATCCGGTTATGTCGTTTGCTATATTTAGAAAACCGCCGGGATTGCTTCGAACATCCACTATAAAGGATTCCGCTCCGTTTGATAGAAGTTCGTTTATC
Organism: Patescibacteria group bacterium; assembly: GCA_015485695.1. Classification (GTDB taxonomy): domain Bacteria; phylum Patescibacteriota; class Patescibacteriia; order WFTA01; family S139-112; genus S139-113. The sequence goes on from WFTB01000027.1 coordinate 48,767, forward strand.
GCGCTTGCGACTCGAGTGCCTGTATCCGCGTTGAAATTGGTCATCTTTATGTAACCGACTTTTTCGCCGTTTGGCGTTTGCTTGATTTCGCTTGTTACGGATACTATTTTGATAGTGTCTCGAACTATACCTATGTCAATAAAGTCCGGCTCTCCCTCTCGATACACTGTCAGTATAACTTCGGTGCCTTTTTTTCCGCGAATCCTGTTCACCGCATCGTCTATGTTTATGTCTCTAGTGTCGAATCCGTCTATTTTCAATACTTTGTCTTGCGCTTTGAGACCGGCTTTTTCGGCGGGGGATTCGGGAAGCGGTGATATTATGGTCAATACATTGTCTCTGATTCCTATTTCGGCTCCTATTCCTTCGAATTCGCCCGATAGTGTTTCGGTGAAGTTTTCGGCTATTACGGGTTTTAGAAACGCAGAAAACGGGTCGCCGATTGCCGTTACCATGCCTTGAACGGCTCCGTAGAAAAGTTCCGTTTCCGCAACCGGTCTGTCAACGTATTCGCTTTGTACCGTTTTCCACACATCCCAGAATATTTGGAATTGGACATCTTCGGAGTACCATGATGGGGGAGAAGCGTTTTTGCCGTTTACGATTCCGGATTCTCCGGAGTATTTGTATCCTCCGACTACGGTGTTCGGTATTTTGGAAGTTCGCCCGAAATCATATCCCAATAAAAAAACGACAATCATCGCGACTATCGATGCGTATACGTTAAAAGCTCGTTTGATTCGAGGTTTTTTCGGTTGTTGACGGTTTTGTTCTGTAAATCGTTCCATAACACGTTCATTCTATATCAATTGAGTATTATCAGCAAATCGGATAGAATGAATCTGTGCCGATTCGCTTATTTGTCTCAATATTTATGAAAATTTGTCTTATTAACAGTCTATATCCTCCGTATTCGCGCGGTGGGGCCGAAAACGTTACGCATGTGACCGCATTGTCGCTTCGTGATATGGGTTACGAAGTCTTGGTGATTACCACCGATGCGGAATCGTACATATGGGATTTCAAACCATACAAACTTGAAATCAGAGAAGGGATAAAGGTGTGCAGGGTTCGGTCTTTTAACATGACAAGTTTCCATGATTATACGCGCAAGCCTCTTTGGTTCAGACTGATTTGGTTAGGGATTGATATGGTGAATCCTTTTCCCGCGCTTTCGGTAAGGAAAATTTTAAAAAAAGAAAGACCGGATATTGTACATATGCACAATACCAGAGGTTTGTCGTATCTGATACCGCGCATCGTTAAAAAAATAGGTTTGAAAAGCGTGATGACTTTGCACGATATTCAATATGTTTATCCGTCTGGTCTTTTAATCCGAGGGGAAGAAAAAGACTTAGTTAACACTTTCTTTTTGAGGAGATGGTATGAGGGTTTTTGCAAAATTTTGTTAAAATCTCCGGATGTTATCATTTTTCCGTCCAAGTGGTTGTCGGATTTTTACGCAGGTCGAGGATTTTTCAACGAGTCCGTAAAGGAATCGATGAGAAATCCGGTTAGTAAAAAACCGCGAAACGGTTATGCGAAACCTTTGAAAGATAAAAAATTAAACATATTGTATGTCGGTCAAGCGGAAAAGCACAAAGGAATTTTGTTCGCCGTTCGAAAGATGCAAAACATCTCCACCATGGAATTTCGACTTTCAATAGTGGGTGACGGATCTTTGATCGACGACATGCGTAGGGAATTCAAGGGAGACGACAGATTCGTTTTTTACGGTCGCGTATCCCACAATGAGGTTGAAAGATTTTACAATATGGCTGACGCGCTCATTATGCCCACTTTGACGTATGAAAACTCTCCGACCGTTATCGTCGAGGCGTTTTCTTCTTCCGTTCCGGTTATAGCGTCGAATATCGGCGGAATTCCGGAATTGGTCGCAGAAGGCGAGACGGGCTGGCTTTTTGAAGCGGGAGACGGTGATTCGCTTGTTACGACGCTGAAAAGGGCGAAATCGGACATTGGCGATGTCGAAGTTTTGAATCACATGAAAAAACGATGTTTGGAGGAATCTTTGAAATCGGATTCCAAAAAATACGCGAACCGTCTTGTGAATATTTATTCCGATTTGAACGTTAGTCGGTGATGACGTTTTCTCCGGTTTTTTTGATGAATGTTTCGTGTTTTTAATCTTCAATCGAATGACTTTTGCAATCGATTGCAAAAGTCTTGACAACGGTCTTTGTAGTGTTGTATAGTGATTTTAGCAGTCTGATAGAGGGAGTGCTAAAATGTCTGATTTGATTATCGGCTGTGAAAGTTTGAACGGTTTCAATATAATTGTTTGTCAATGGTAAATGCGCGTTTGAGCTGGATTGTTAAGGGGAGCGTCATGTTCGTTTTTGATTTATGGATGAGAGAAAAAAACAATTGTTGATGTACATAGTTGAAGATTACATAGCCTCGGCGGAACCCGTGTCATCCGGTCAATTGGTCGAGAAATATGAAATAGGCGTATCATCCGCGACAGTGCGCAATGACATGGCGTCTCTCGAACAAGACGGGTATCTGATAAGTCCGCACACTTCGTCCGGTCGCATACCGACCGAGCTTGGGTATAAGGCGTATTTTGAGTTCAAGAGTGATTCGGGTAAAATACTAAACGCATCGGAGCAAAAGAGAATAGAAAAGGCGTATACTCTGGCGTGTGATGAGCGAAATCAGTTGAAGTCCGCGGCGCGCGCCCTTGCCGATGTGGCTGACGGAGCGGTAATTGTCGGTTTTGACAGAAACGATGTATACTATACCGGCATTTCTCACTTGTTCTCTCAGCCCGAGTTTTGCCAGCCTCACATAATATACGGCATAGGCGCCGTGGTCGACAGGCTTGAGGAGCGTATTTCGGAGATGTTCTCAAGCGTTCGGGAGAATGTGACCGTCCGAATCGGCTCTGATAATCCGTTTTCCGATGAGTGCAGTTTCATAGGATTTACTTTTGTCAAGGACAGGTGTGAACATCTCTTCGGTCTTATGGGTCCCATGAGAATGAATTATCTAAAAAACGTCGCACGTTTGAGTTATGTTAGAAAACTATTTACGAATTAATTTGGTATGGCAAACAAAAAAAAGGATTCGAAAAAAACAACAAACTCCGAAGATACCGAGAAAAACGCTTCGGAAATCGACAACTTGAAAAAACAAATAGAAGAGTTAAAACTTGAATCCGAAAAAAATTTAAACGGGTGGAAGCGGGCTCAGGCCGATTATCAGAATTATCTGAAAAACGCCGGTCGCGACAGAGAGCGATTCGAAAAAATAACAACGATTTCCATTTTGACTCGATTTTTCCCATTGCACAGGAATTTGTCATTGGCTCTTGAGCACACCCCGGAAGAATACAAAGAAAATGAATGGGTTCGCGGAATAGAACAAATATTCAAGCAGTCTGAAGCGCTTCTTAACGAATTCGGCGTTGAACAAATAAAGACTGAAGGAGAAAAGTTTGACCCCGAGTTTCATGAAGCAATATCCAAGGAAAAACACGACTCAAAACAAACGGGAGATATAATAAGAGAAGTTTCCCCCGGATACATGTTAAATGGAGAGACGATAGTACCTTCACAGGTGGTGGTCGCCGAATAACATGATAGCAAATCACAGGTTTAGAATCCCGGATTGCATTTTAGAATTAAAAATCAAATTTGAAATGCTAGATATTAGTAAAATTAGATAAGTCGCACTTAGTTTTAACTTAAGATAATCAGTTAATCAAAACACATATGGCTATTATAAAATGGACACCCATGATTGATTCTTTACAAGATGTTGATAATTTGCTCGGAGAGTTTAGGGGTTTGAATTCTTCCGGTTTGGTGCCGGCAATAGACATATACGAAGATCAAGACTCCATAATCGCCGAAGCACCTCTCCCGGGTATTGACATAAAAGACGTTAAAGTTTCGGTTGAGAACGATACTCTGACCATAGAAGGCTCAAGCAAAAAGAGCACGGAGATAGATGAGAAGAATTATTATAGAAAAGAGATTCGCTCCGGTTCGTTTCACAGAGTTGTTCAGTTGCCCGTCGCGGTTGACGGATCGAAAACTCGCGGAACATATGAAGATGGTGTCTTGAAGGTTGTGATGCCGAAACGAGATGAATTAAAATCAAAGACGATAGATATAGAAATTAAAAAATAATAGCGCGGTATTTACCGATTTTAAACCGTATGCACCAAAATTCAATGTTAAGACAATCGCAACAACTTAATCCTGAATGTCCAATCTGCAATCATAAATACGATATACAGAGAATTCAAATTTTGGACGAAAACGAACAAGGCGTTTTGACGCACTTTTCGTGCAAGAATTGTTTTGCTTCGTTTCTTGCGACAATAGTCGAAACTCCGTTCGGACACATGGCCTCCGGGCTTTTAACGGACCTTTGCGCCGATGAAGTTCTGAAATTCGCGGAGCAAGACACGATAAACAATGACGATGTTCTTGAGATTCACGAGATGCTGGAAAAAAATCAATTCAATTTTAATGAGTAACGCGCTTTTCATGCGTAAAACAGACTTATTTGTAATAGATTAATTTGAAACAATATGAGCAAAATACTTGGAATAGACTTGGGTACGACGAATTCCGCCGTAGCGATAATGGAAGGCGGAAAACCCAAAATTTTGGAAAACAAAGAAGGAAACAGAACCACTCCTTCAATGGTTGCCATTAACAAAAACGGAGAAAGACTGGTGGGGCAACTCGCCAAGCGTCAATCCGTGACGAACCCGGAAAACACTCTTTTTTCGGTAAAGCGTTTAATCGGTCGCAGGTTTGATGATGAAGAGGTGCAACATGCGATGAAGGTTTTGCCTTACAAAATAGTAAAGTCCGGAGATGGGGTGAAAGTCGTAATGAACGGAAAGGAATATACTCCACAGGAAATCTCCGCGATGATTTTGCAAAAACTGAAAACCGACGCCGAAGAAAAGCTTGGGGAGAAAATAACTGAGGCGGTAATAACGGTTCCCGCGTATTTTGACGACGCTCAGAGAAAAGCGACCAAAGAAGCCGGAGAAATAGCCGGATTGAAAGTTGATCGCTTGGTCAATGAGCCCACTGCGGCGGCTCTGGCATATGGATTCGAAAAAAAATCCGGACAGCAAATAATAGTTTATGATCTGGGAGGGGGAACTTTTGATGTTTCGGTTCTTGATATTTCAGATGATACTGTTGAGGTTAAATCAACCGCCGGAGACACATTTCTCGGTGGAAACGATTTTGACAGGGTTATCATAGACTGGATTGTCGATGAGTTTAAGAAAGACCAAGGCATAGACCTGTCCGGCGACCCTCTCGCTATGCAACGCGTGAACGAGTCCGCCGAAAAAGCCAAAATAGAACTTTCGTCCGCGCAAGAAACGGAAATCAATCAACCGTTTATAACGACGGACGAGGCGGGACCAAAGCACCTTCAAATCACTTTGAAGCGTTCGAAACTCGAGGAGCTTGTCTCAGACCTTGTTGACAAGACTTTTGATTCTGTGAAACAAGCATTAAAAGACGCCGATTTGGAAGCAAAAGACATAGAAGAGGTCATATTGGTCGGAGGAATGACTCGAATGCCTCTTGTTCAGAAGAAAGTTGAAGAGTTTTTCGGCAAAAAACCGAACATTTCGGTAAACCCCGACGAAGTGGTGGCATCCGGCGCCGCGGTTCAGGCCGGTGTCTTGCAGGGTGACGTTAAAGACGTATTGCTTTTGGACGTGACACCGCTTACTCTCGGTCTTGAAACCATGGGAGGGGTATCGACACCTCTTATAGAACGCAATACGACCATACCGACTTCGAAGTCGCAAATATTTTCAACCGCCGCGGACAACCAACCTTCTGTGGAGATTCATGTATTGCAAGGAGAAAGACCCATGGCGGCGGACAATAAAACCTTAGGTAGATTCATATTGGACGGCATTCCACCCGCTCCGAGAGGTACTCCTCAGATTGAAGTTACGTTTGATATTGACGCTAACGGAATTTTGACCGTAAAAGCCAAGGATAAAGCCACCGGAAAAGAACAGCATATAACCATTACCGGATCAACGGGTCTTTCGGAAGAAGAAATAAACAAAATGAAAGAAGACGCGAAGGTTCACGAAGAAGAGGATAAAAAGAAAAAAGAGCTTATAGAAGCCAGGAACTTGGCGGATTCTCTTGTGTTCCAAACCGAGAAAGCTATTGAAGAAGCCGGGGATAAAGTTGGCGACGATGTTAAGAAGCCGATTGAAGAAAAACTGGAGGAACTCAAGAAAGTAAAGGATGGAGACGATATCGAAGCCATAAAAAACGCTACGAATGAATTGACCGGTGTGGCGCAAAAGCTCGGAGAAGCCATGTATGCTAAATCTCAAACCGCGGAAGGTTCTGAATCAACCGATGAAGAATCAAAAGACGATCAAGGAAAAGAAAAAGACGCCGTAGAGGCGGATTTCGAAGAGGTTAAAGATGACGATAACAATAAATAATAAATTATGATTTTGACGGATTCATATTTGAATATCAAAATCTGTTACTTGAAAATATTATGTCCAACGAACAAAATCAGGTCAAAATGCAAATAAAGATGTCCGATGACGTGCTTAAGGGAACGTATGCTAACGCCATGCAAATAGGGCACACGCAAGAAGAATTCGTTGTGGATTTCATGAATCTGTCTCCAAGACAAGGCATAGGTATTGTAAGCTCTCGCGTCATAATATCCCCGGGTCACCTTAAAAGAATAATATCCGCCATGCAAGACAATCTTAAGCGATACGAAAACCAGTTCGGAGAAATTAAAGAAGCCTCTCAACCCGATGGAATAGGTTTTAAGGCCGAATAGATTAATTGTAATTAAATTTTGCGTGAGTGGGTAATCGCGCGGTTTGGGACTAGCGTTTCACGCGTCGCATTCATCGAATCCTTTGTGTATTGATTATTTTATGTCTGATTATTATAGCGTGCTGGGCGTCAGTAAAAACGCCGATAAAGACGAAATTAAAAAAGCGTTCCGTAAGCTTGCTCACAAATATCACCCCGATAAGGACGGTGGCGACGAAGCCAAATTCAAAGAAGTCAACGAAGCCTATCAAGTTCTCTCGGATGATAAAAAGAGACAACAGTATGATCGGTTTGGTCAGACTTTTGATGGCGCTGGACAGCAATACGCGAACATGAATTGGGACGATTTCGCATCTCAGTTCGGAGACATGTTCGGGGGCGGTGGCGGAGTTGGCGGGTTTGATTTCGGCGACATATTCGCCCAAGCTTTCGGCGGACAAAGAGCCGGCTCTCGTCGTCAATCTTCAGTTCGCGGGCAAGATGTTGAGATGAGTATGAATATAGATTTTCGCACGGCGGTTTTCGGAGACGAAAAGACGGTCTCTGCTAACATGTTGCAAACATGCGATGTTTGCGACGGTGACGGCGCCGAGCCGGGATCGAAGATAATAACCTGTCCGGAGTGTAAAGGTTCCGGGCATGTTATTCACGACCAGCGCAGTATTCTCGGAATGATTAGGCAACAAGTAACATGCCGAACATGCAAAGGACAGGGGAATAAGCCGGAACGATTTTGCAAATCTTGTCACGGTCAAGGAAGGAGAGTCGCAGATAAGAAAATAAAAGTAAAAATCCCCGCCGGAATAGACGACGGGCAAGCTATAAAGCTTTCCGGGCAAGGAGAGGCGGGAATGAACGGAGCTTCTCCCGGTGATTTGTTTATAAGATTTAACGTTTCAAAGGACAAGGAATTCGAAAGACAAGGATATGATATATATAAATCTTTGCACATAAGTTTTACGGATGCGGCTCTCGGGGAAACTATTCGAGTAAATACTCTCGACGGTCCGGTTGATTTGAAAATTCCACCCGGAACTCAATCCGGACAAATCCTCAAACTGAAAGGAAAAGGCGTTCCGCATCTTGGAGCGCCGAACAGAAGGGGAGACCAGCTGGTGATGATTCATGTGGATGTTCCGAAAAGACTTAGCAGAAAACAGAAGAAATTATTGGAAGAGTTTAAGAAAATCAGCTAATCGCTGATTTTTTTAATCGGCGATAAAAATAACGTATCTGTTTTGTGAATATAAAATTTGGAATAAACATGAATTGTTGATTAAAATCTCTTAAAATTGTAATATTACAAAAGAGTAATAAAAAGTATATTTAGGTATCGGTATGAAAAAATATTTATTTGTTTTGTTTTTGGCGCTCGCTTTGCTTTCGGGGAATTTCGCTTATGCGGCGGGAGATAACGATTTGGACTTGTCGGGGGTCGTTCCGACTTTGTTGAGAGTTGAAGATTCCGGCAAATCGGATTCTTCGCGAATAATCGATTCCGTGCGCGGGCGAATCGTTCTTCAGGTGGAAGATTTGGGTGAAGCGTGGTATGTTGACCCCGTATCAGGTGAAAGATATTATTTAAGAGACGGCAAAGCCGTCATGATCATATTGAGAACTCTAGGTCTCGGTATTTCAGAAAACGATTTTTCCAGATTAAAATCCGGAGATTCGGGTTTGATTGAAAAACTGAAAGGGCGAATACTTATTCGCGCGGAAAAAGACGGCGAAGCGTATTACCTTAACCCAAAGGATAACGGGTTAAATTACCTTTATGACGGCGATTCGGCTTATAAGATTATGACGGATTTCGGTATCGGCATATCGACCGCGGATTTATCTCAAATACCGATATCCACCAAAAGCGCCTATGGAGCATCGGCTGTATTCGACGAAGAATATCGCGATGGAGCGGTTTCGAGATTTGATTCGGGAATCAACCCGAAGAACGTGACAAGAAGCGTGTTGGCTCATTATTGGGCGGAAAAAATCAATCGTCTTCGGCGAGAACGCGGTGAGCCTCAGTTGAAGATGAGCAGACCGTTGGTTGACACCGCTACAGAATGGGCGATAGAGATTGGAAAGTCCGGAGATCCTTCATTGGAAAGACCTAATGATCAAGTTGTTCATGATTGGATTGGGACTCGTTTGCTTGCTGATGAGTTTTACGAGTTAAATGATAGATTCTTTTTGGAGCAAATAGGCTGGACTACCATGGAAGACTCGATTAGAGGGGGTTACGAAGCTCTTGACGCTATATTTGAAAACTTTATGGAAAAAACGACAAGTCCAAGCGGATATAATCCGGTTCTGTCTTCCGCATGGGACAATATCGGCGTTGGGTTTTATTTCAAAAACACGCACGACAACAACATCATGATGTACATGGTCGCGCACTTGGCGAATTTTGAAGATTAAATCTTTGTATGGCATATAGCGCCCTCCTTTATTTCCATATCGCATTTCATGGTTTCCAAAAGAAAACAGGCAATTGAAGCACTTTCGCGTTTACGAAAAACGTACCCCGTTACCGGACCTTTCGTTGAGTGGTCGAATCCTCTAGAACTTGTCATTGCGACCGTTCTATCCGCGCAATGTACGGATAAACAAGTGAACAAAGTGACTCGGTCTTTGTTCCTAAAATACAAAACGGCGTCAGACTACGCTCAAGCGAATTTAAAAACGCTTGAGAAAGAAATTTACAGCACCGGTTTTTATAGAAGCAAGGCGAAATATCTGAAGCGTATAGGTGAAATACTTGTAGAAAAACACGATGGCAAAGTCCCCGACGACCTTGCCGACCTTCTCAAGCTTCCAGGAGTCTCGAATAAGACGGCGTATCTTGTTCTGGCGAAAGGATTCGGTAAACAAGTCGGCGTATCGGTGGATACACATGTAAAGCGAATAGCGCCAAGACTTGGACTTGTCAAAGAAAACATCGGCGCGGATGCCATAAGCGACGAATTGGGTAAAATTTTCGACCCGGAAGATTACCTTGACGTTAATGAGTATTTTATAACGCACGGCAGGGCGGTGTGCGTTCGCGTTCCGAAATGCGATAAATGCAATCTTAGAGATATTTGCGAATACGGACGCTTGAAAAAGATTCGCTAAGAATAATTTTTTCTTTTTTGCGATTTATTTGTTATAATTTAAGCGCAACAGTTGACCGAATGAGGATTGGCTGTATTTTATTGTTTTTATCAATCAAATCCTTCGAATGGAAGGTTAATCGTAAAACACATGAAAAAACTACAAGAAGTTTTCAATCGTATCGCAAAGTCGAAAAAAAGCAAAAAAGACATTATGGATCAATATCGCGACGCTCTGGATAACAATGCCGAGTACAATAAAATAAAAGAAAAGATAAAACGATTAAGAGATGAGAAAAAATCAATAGAAATGATGGTTCAGGCGCAAATGGGGAATGCTTGGACGGCGCTTGAGAATTTAAAGGAAGACATTCAGTCGGACACGGAGCTTTTGTCGGACATTGCGGTAACCCAGCTTATGGAAGGCGAATCATTGGAAGTTAAAGATGACAATGAAAACGAGTATGAACCGCAATTTACGGTTCGATTCAAAAAAATACGATAATAGTCGGGTGTTTTCACCAATGGTTTGTTTCGGTTGAATTTCGCACGCTTTACCCGATGGTCGTATTCCATAAGATTGCTTTTTCCCGAGTATTTAGTAGTATGTTTATATGTTGAACTATTTTTCTTAAATTATGTCGGGTAAATGGATAAACAAACGAAGCAATAAGAATGCCAATTCTTTTCGTGGCAGAAGACCGAAGAAACAATCTCAAAAAAACAAGAAAAACTCCAAAAAACGCCCATCAGTAAGCTCTTTCAGACCCTATGTGGAAGACCCGGAGGAGGTTGCCGAATATACAAATCGAAACATAAATCTTGATCCGGATCCGGATAATCAGGAGGCTCGGATTGCGAAGTTGACAAAAGAAATGGAAATCTTGGAAAAAGATTTGGCGCCACTGACCGATCAAGAAAAAAGAGGAATTCGTGAAATTCTAAAAGAAGACTAACGCCCGGCATCGATGGCGAGAATAACACGCAAAAAAACATCGGTAAATGACACGGACCGACTTGTCCCGTTTTACACGGGTATATTGTTCGTCGTGGGGTCCGTGTTGCTCTTGTGGTCGTCTTATATCATAAGAGGTAATGTTGGCGATATCGTTCCAACGAATGTTTCAGGTGTTTATGAGTTTGCAAAAAAAGATGAGGGTTCGGAAAAATTACCGGATGTGATGAGGATCAACGGAACCGCGATTCACGACGGCAGTTCTCTTGAATATCCGTTCGCGGTTGTTGTTGACAACAATTCTCAGGTTGATAAGCAATATGGATTGAGTGACGCCGTTATAGTCTATGAAATGCTTGTCGAGGGAGGGTTTACACGTTATTTGGCAATATACCAAAACAGCGTTGTGGGGAAAATAGGGCCGGTTCGGTCCGCTCGTGATTACATGTTGCCATGGGTTCTTGAATATGACGCGGATTTTGTTCATTCCGGCGGGTCTCCCAAGGCCTTGTCTGAAATCCGATCCATGAATATTAAAAACATAGAAGAAATAAGTTTTCTTGGGACACGTTTTTTTTGGAGAGACGAAGGTTTGAAAAGTCCGCACAATTTGTTTACCAGCGCTGAGTTTATGACTCAAGCGAGGGATTACAGGGAATACCCGTCTTCGCCGGATACCGATATATTGTTTGGGAAATTTTCGGCGCAGATACGCGATATACGACTTGAAAACACGATAAGCGGAAGCGCCGATAGAATAAGCATAGATTGGGGTTATGTTACGAGTCCCGATGTTTCTTATGTTTACAATCCCGAGTATTCCACCTATGACAGGTATGTGAATGAAGAGAAGGATTTTGACTATGGCACAAATACGAGTATATCTCCGATGACGGTTGTCGTATTGCGCGTTCCGGAAGAGGTTGTGGTGGATGACGAAGGTCGCATAAGAATCGATGTAACCGGAAAAGGTGAACTGTCTGTGTTCGCAAGAGGCATGCGTATAGACGGTTCTTGGGAAAAGCCCAAGCGAGATAGTCGAACTAAATATTTTGACAGCACTGGAAACGAAATAGTGTTTTATCCAGGTCAAATATGGGTTGAAGTCGTTCCCAGTGGAAAAGAGGTTGTTTCGGGCGTGTGATTTATCGGATTTTTATGGTTTTTTTCGATGTTTTGATAGGTTTTTGCTTAAAATCCGGTAATCGTCGAGAATCTGTTATTGACGGTTTTTGCGCAATTTACTACACTACACGGTGTAGTTGCGCGGTTTACGCAACACAATGAAATGATTGTATGTGGTTCGCTTATTGATGTGTTGGTTTGGTTTTCTATCTAAAACGTAAACATGATTTTTAATTCGACTTTATCAGTAAGTTAATTAAGCAGTATTAATGTGGTGGCGCAAGCTTTATGCTTCGCACTGCTATTTTTTTATGTCACCGGAACCCAATAACGACGAAAACGATAATAATAAAAACATAACACATTCCAAAAACGGCAAACTTATTTCAAGGTTTACTTTTGCTTTTTCTATGATTGTTATAATAACCGTGGCGGGATTCACCTTTGATTGGATGGATGTGGTTAAAGGAGAAAAAGATATATCCGAAAAAAACCTTGAACAAACGGAAATAGAGTCAAAAAAGAATACAAGTCCGGACATGACGGAATACACGATTGAACCCGGGGATACGTTTGACAGCATAATGGAGAAATTTGGCGTCAATCAAGCCGACAGGCTTTTGGTGTTTGAGGTCGCAAAAGAAATACACGATTTTAGCGAGTTGAGGTCCGGACAAGTCATTAGGCTGAATGTTCAAGATGGCATAGGGTTGACGAGACTTGAGTACGAATATGGAGATGAAGATATTCTTGTAATCGAAAGAGGCGATGAAGGATTTACCGCAATAAACGTACCAATTGAATATGAGGTTAAAATCGCAACCGCAAACGGAGAAATCAAATCCTCTCTGTTCGGAGCGGCCGCCGAACAAAATGTTCCAGACGGAGTTATTATGGAGATAACGGACATATTGGCTTGGCAAGTGGATTTTGTTTCGGATGTTCGCGTCGGGGATTCTTTCAAGATTGTATACGAAAAACGATATAGAGACGGAGAATATGTTGATTATGGGCGCGTTTTGGGTGTCGTGTTTACCAATCAAAACGAAGATTCATGGGCCATATTTTATGAAAACGAAGATGGCGAGAAAGGATATTATGATTTGGAAGGAAACTCCGTTAAAAAGGCGTTCTTAAAGTCACCGCTTCAATACAAATATATAAGTTCGGGTTATACTAACAGTAGACTTCATCCGGTACTGAAAAAATATTTACCACACAGGGCGATTGATTATGCTGCTAGAGCCGGTACGCCAATAGCGGCGGTCGGGAACGGGAGAGTCACATATGCGGGCAGAAAAGGCGGAGATGGAATATTTATAGAGATAAAACATAATAACACCTATATAACAAGGTATTCGCACATGCAGAGCATTGCGAAGGGAATAAAAGTCGGAACAAAAGTGAAACAAAATGACATAATAGGTTATGTGGGGTCAACCGGATATTCAACGGGACCGCATTTGCAATACGCAATGCTTAAAAACAATACACCCGTGAATCCGTTGGAGATTGATTTGCCGTCGGGAGACCCGATACCGGAGATTTACATGAATGATTTTTTGTCAGTCGTTGAGAAAATAAAGCGACAATTGAACGAATAGCGTTCGTGACGAAGAATTTGAATTTCCCATGCAACCAATTAAAACACAAGCGACGTTTTTTTATCGCTCATGCGCGTTTTTGTTCGCGACTATTGTAATTTTTATTCCAGCTTTTTCATTTGCAATTGGCGATGATTTTGGAATCAGTGAAATGCGTCAGAGCGTTGAATCCAAAAAAGAAAGAATAGAAAAATTGCAAGATAGAATAAGAGAACTTAAAAAGGGTATAACCAAAAAACAAACAGAGGCTGTCACATTATCCAATCAGTTGTCAATATTGTCCGATAGAATTAAGCAAGTCGAGGCTGAGATAGAACTTTCAAATGATAAGATAGACGAAACAAAAACCGAGATAGAATTGACAAAAATCGAGATAACAAAATTGGAAAAGAACATATCCGACAACAAAGACCGGCTAAAAAGGTTTTTACGAAAACATTACAAAATGGAACAAAGAAGACCGTTTGATGTGTTTATAACGTCCAAGTCTTTGTCAGAATACTTCAACCAATTGATTGCAGTATCTGACATTGAAATGGAAATAAAAAAGTCCATCGATGCTTTGACTTTGAAAAGGAAGGACGTAAAAGTCAGACAAAAGATACTTCTTGACAAACAAGCTTCTATATCGGAATTGAAAGAAAAACAAGAGGAGGATAAAATAAGATTGGAACAGCAAAGATCTGCGCGCGCTGTCGTTCTCGGAGAAGCAAGAAGCTCGGAAGAAAGATTCAAGCATCTGTTACAACAGGCGAAAGCGGAACAAAATAAAGTCAATACAGAAATACGAAACATAGAACAAACCATACGAAAAAGATTGGAGAGTTTAGGTAGCGCAGGGTTGCAAAGACTGGGTCCGGTAACGAGTATGATTGACCCGGTAACGCCAAGGCGCATTACGACGTATTTTTATGATCCGCATTATCCGTTTAGGTATTTGTTTGAACATCCGGGTTTGGATTTGGCTGTTCCGCAAGGTTCTCCGGTAAGGGCTGCGGCGCCGGGGTTTGTCGCCAAAGTAAAAGATGGAGGATTGAAGAGTTATTCGTATGTTGTTCTGGTGCATTCGGGAGGAATATCGACCGTGTACATGCATGTATCGAAAATACTGGCGAAGGAAGGGCAATTTGTAAACCAAGGAGACATAATCGCTCTGTCCGGAGGAACGCCGGGAACACCCGGAGCCGGACGTTTGAGCACCGGAGCTCATATTCAATTTGAAGTTCGAGTAAACGGAAACCCTGTTGATCCGTTAAAATATTTAAGCAAATAATACTTCGGATTTTTCCTGATTATGAAAACACGCAAGTCAAAAATTTCATTTTTTATACTTATTGTCATGTTAAGCTTGATGACATTCGGTACTGCATGGGAAAACACGGGAATTATTAACTCTCATGAAAAATCAACGGAAATAGGTTGCATGGGCGCTCCTTGCGGTCCTGTTGAACATATGGTTTTGCATGCTTGCATAGTACCAGACAGCGAGTCTGCCGGAATCGGGATTGAGCCTTGTTTCGACGGCGATTTGAGATTTTACTTGAACCTTCACGAAACATTTTTGCCCACCAAGTCTCCACCTCCGAAACTCTCTTATAATTGATTGATTAGATTATTATTAAATTTAAGAGAGTTTCTATGAATAAACAAATTATTCTCGTTATTGTTTTCGCCGTGATTATTATAGGTGGCGGTGTGGTTTTATCGCAAAAAAAGATAGACACTCCCGAAGAAAATGCGAGTTACGGTGAAGAATCTCAAATAACTCCCAAAAAAGAAAAAGTGGTGATGTACAAATCTCCGAATTGCGGATGTTGTGTCGGATACGCAAAGTTTTTACGCGATAAAGGCTTTGATGTCGAGGTCGTAATCTCCGATGATATGTCCGGTCTTAAAGACAAATACGGAATATCCGGAAACATGAGAAGCTGTCACACGATTGCCATGGGGGATTATTTTGTCGAAGGGCACGTTCCGATGGAAGCGGTAAAAAAGATGCTTGATGAAAAACCCGATATTGACGGAATAACTTTGCCCGGGATGCCTTCAGGGACTCCCGGAATGCCGGGTTCAAAGCGTGAGCCGTATATTATCTATCAAATACTTAACGGCGAATCAAGTGAATATATGACAATATAACAATAACAGATATGAACACTTTAGATAATAAGTACAAGAGACTAAAAGTTTTTTCGTTCGGTGTTATAGTTTTATTGGTTGGTTTATTGTTGTTTGAGTCGATGAATTCGAACAACCTTAAAGTTCAAAATCCACAAAAAGAATTAAAACACGAAAACAATATAGCGATTATAGATGAACAAAAATCTTCCATTTCAACTCTTTTGGAGGACGGAAGATACAGGTGTTGCATGAAAGAGCCGTGTTCAAGATGTTTCGCTAAAAAGGAAAACCATGCCAAAGAAGGAGTATGTGATTGTTTGGATGACATCATGGAAGGCAAGCACCCGTGCGGAGAATGTTTGGGTGAAATCTTGGAAGGAGAGGGAAACCCTCTAATCGCAAAATATTTCGCGACTTCAATAGCCGAAAAACTTGGAGAGGAGCATTTGGGATCGATACGTCAAATCATATCCGAGCAATACGGAATATCCGAGTCGGAGCAATTATAAGAACGAGCTTTCCTTGACATACTTTTTCATATTGATTGCTTTCATTTCAAAATACTTGTTTTAATTTAATATAATATTCATATGTCAGACCACATTCAAGGGGGTTGTCAGAGTTGTTCGCACGAACCCGAAAGAAACGCCAAAAAAGAAAACTCAAAATACGATTGGAAAAAAATCTTAACAGCCGTTTCGGGAGTGAGTTTTTTGATTGCGCTTTCGTTTTCTTGGTGGTTTGACATAGAACAAGGGGCTAGGATTTTATATTTGTTGTCAATAGCTTCTGGAGGGTATTATGTTTTGTTGGGCGCCATAAGAGGGATTACGAAGCAAAAGTTTTTGAATATAGATTTTTTGGTTGTTATAGCCTCCATCGGCGCGATTTATATCGATCAGCTTGCTGAAGCTTCCGCTGTCGTATTCTTTTTTTCTTTGGCGGAAGCGTTTGAGCGTTTCGGAATAGAGAGATCGAGGCGAGCTTTGGAATCATTGGTGAAAAACTCTCCGCAAACGGCAATATTGGAAAATGGCGAAGAGGTGCATGTGGAATCCGTAAAAATCGGCGATATTGTGATAGTAAGACCTGGAGACCTTATACCTCTTGATGGAATCGTTATTAAGGGCTCGTCATCCGTTGATGAGGCAAACATAACGGGCGAATCCATACCGAAAGACAAATACGAAAAAGACACCGTATTCGCGGGAACAATAAATCAGAACGGCTATCTGGAAATCAAGGTCACAAAAGAAAGCGGGGATTCGACATTCGCGAAAATAATCGACTTGGTTGAGAAAGCTCAGTCGTCTCAAGCTCCGGCCCAGGAATTCATAGACAGATTCGCAAAGTATTACACTCCTTTGATAGTTATAACCTCGATATTGATAACGGTTGTGCCTACGGTGTTTTTCGGAGAATCGTTTGAAGTGTGGTTGTACAGGGCTTTGGTTTTGCTGGTGATAGCTTGTCCTTGCGCTCTTGTCATATCGACACCGGTTTCAATAGCGTCCGCTGTCGGAGGAGCGTCAAAAAGAGGGGTGTTGGTTAAGGGTGGCATGTTCCTTGAAGCGCTCGGCAAGATAAGGGCCGTCGCGTTTGACAAAACAAAAACTCTAACTGTCGGAGAACCTTATGTATCTGACATTATTACGTTTAACGGATATTCTGAAGAGGATGTTCTGGCGGACGCTGCGGGAATAGAAAAGTTTTCTTCGCACCCTTTGGCGAAGAGTATTTTGGATTTCGCTCAAAAAAGAGGAGTAACACCTCATGTAATGGAAAAATACCAAAACGTTGCGGGAAAAGGAGGAAAAGCGACGTGCCTTGTTTGCGAAGATGTTGAACATTGCGTGGGCAACATGAAACTAATAGAATCAAAAGGCGTTTCCACAAAAGAGGTTATCGAAAAAACCGAAGAACTGGAAAAACAAGGAAAAACGGTGGTCTTGGTGAGCGGTGACAGTAAAATAATGGGCGCGTTGGCAATATCCGACAGGATTCGTCCGGAGGCGCGAAAAACCATAGAAAAGATAGAGAGTATGGGTGTTGTAACCGCGATGCTTACCGGCGATAATCAACATACTGCGAATTTTGTCGCTAAAGAATTAAATGTTGACAAGGTGTATGCGTCCCTTTTGCCTGATGAAAAAGTTGAAAAAATAGAAGAATTGAAAAAAGAATTCAAAGAAGTCGCCATGGTTGGAGACGGAGTTAACGACGCCCCTTCTCTCGTTACATCCACCGTAGGAATAGCTATGGGGGCCGGAGGTTCGGACGTTGCCGTTGAGACGGCTGATGTTGCCCTTATGAACAATAATTTGGAAAACATTCCGTCTTTGATGTCTTTGGGTAGAAAAACAATACTCACGATAAGATGGAATATAGTAGCCGCGCTTGGCGTGAAAGCCGTATTTTTGATATCTGCTTTGTTCGGAGTCACGCACCTTGAATTTGCCATAGGGGCTGATTCGGGAATGGCGATTCTTGTTATATTGAACAGTTTGAGATTGTTCCGTTTTGACACGGCATAAAATAGCGACTTTGAAAATTCAGGCTAACGCAAAACCCTCTCAAAATAGGAATTTGAGAGGGTTTTGACGTTGTTCGGGAGCGTTTTTACAACAGAGGTTCTATTCTTGATTTTAATTGTTCAAATGACATCGCTCCGGAGGCTGGTATTATTTTGTCTCCCGATATTATGACTGAATATGGCGTTCCTTTTGCTCCCGCGAATTGCGCGTTTTTCGCGTGAGAAGAAACTTTTTGAGCGTATTTTCCGGAAGATAAGCATTTTTCAAATTCTTTTTCATTTAACCCCAAATCCGATGCGACTTTTGTTAATTCACCGACTTCAACTTCGTTTTTGAACAAATAATCAAGGTATGTCCAAAACCCTTCATTGCCTTTTTGTTCACCGGCGCATTCCGTCGCCTCCGCTTTCTTTGGCGCATCAGGGTGCAATGAGATAAGAGGGAAATGTCTGTAAACCCAATTCACTTGACCGTCGTAGTAATCGACTATTTGTTTCATGGTCGGGTGAAATCTGGCGCAGAACGGACAATCTATGTCAGAGTATTCGATAATTGAAACTTTGGCGTCCTTGTCTCCTCTTATCCAGTCCGATTTTAATACGGTTACCGATTCTTTTGCGTTTCCGTAGTTTATGTTGTCATCCGGCTTCGATTTTGACGGTTTTGTGACTTCGTATCTTGAATCCGAGTTTTTCGCAAGTTCGGAACCGTCATCCTTATTTAGCAGTATTCCCAACATGACGAAAAAACCTATTGCGAACAATAAACCTAGCGCGCTACCGAACCCTATAAAAAACGTTGCCTTCTGAGAGAGTTTTGATGTTGTGCTTTCGTTTTTTTGCGAGTCGTTTTTTTTCATAAATTTTCGATTTTAAATTATTAAAATTTTTATACGAGTAAAGTATATCACGGAAAAACAAAATTTCAATACAAAATTTAAGTTTTTTGTCATATGAACAAGCGAAATTAATCATTGGGTTATGTATGCAAAGAAAATGAGCGTCACGAATTTGAATTTTGGTTCCGATTTTGAGATTATCGTAATTCCGTTATTTGCAATAATCTCTTTACGTCGATATAATTCGTGATAGATTATCAACATATTCGCTTTTGCGCTTCTTACGCATATTGATTCGGTAATCTGAATTTTCTCTCAAAACATGTTTAAGATTGAATTCGGTCTTTGACATGGTTTGAGTTTTGGTAATTTCGTTTAAAGATTATATAAATGGAAGTCTTCGTAGAAATAAGCGTTATCATAGCCATAGCCGTTGTTGTATCCGGAATATTGCATTTTTTAAAACAGCCGTTGATTATAGGTTATATATTTACGGGCATTATCGTCGGACCGTCTTTTTTGAATTTGGTAAGCTCTTCCGACGCATTGGGGATTTTTGCGCACATAGGAATAGCGATGTTATTGTTCGCTGTCGGTTTAAGCCTTGATCCGGGAATTATAAGGCATGTCGGTAAAGTATCGTTCATAACCGGTATCGGACAGGTTGTAATGACATCGGGCGTGGGTTTTTTTATCGCATTGACTCTCGGATTTTCAGTCATATCTTCCGTGTATATAGCGGTTGCATTGACATTCAGCAGTACCATCATAATAATGAAACTTCTTTCGGATAAGGGTGACATGGAATCCTTGTACGGAAAGATAGCGATGGGATTCCTTTTGGTTCAAGACGTAATCGTTATTTTGGTTCTTATGACCGTAAGCTCCCTTTCCGAAGGGTTTGTCTTGTCTTCGTTCGCTTTTAACTTGATAGTGAAAGGAATCGGCGTTCTGGGGCTTACTTTTGTTATCGGCTCGTATTTGATATCCAGAGTGACTTCGATAATAGCGAAATCTCAAGAATTTTTATTATTATTTTCGATAAGTTGGTGTTTGGCGTTGGCGTCTTTCACTTATTATCTCGGCTTTTCCATAGAGATAGGGGCGTTGCTCGCCGGTATCACATTGGCAGTGTCTCCGTTCAAGCATGAAATAAGCGCCAAGATGAGACCTTTGAGAGATTTTTTCATTGTCTTGTTTTTCATTCTCTTGGGGTCTCAAATGGTATTTGCCGACATAGGTCAGTATATCGTTCCTATATTGATTTTTTCCGCCTTTATACTGTTCGGAAATCCGTTGATTGTCATGGTTATCATGGGGCTTATGGGGTATACGAAGCGAAACGGTTTTCTTGCGGGGTTAACCGTCGCTCAAATAAGCGAATTTTCTTTGATTTTTGTCGCGCTCGGGGTTACGGTCGGGCATTTGGATAGAGGAATTTTATCTCTGGTCACGGTCGTTGGACTGATAACAATCGCGGGTTCGACTTATTTGATATTGTACGCCGATAACGTATATGCGAAATTCTCAAAATATCTGAGTGTTTTTGAGAAAAAGGGAAATAAAACAGATGACAGAAAGTATCATAAGAAAAAAACCTATAGTTGTATTTTGTTCGGGTATAACAGAGTTGGGTTTGATGTTTTAAAATCTTTCGAAAAAATAAAAAAGAAATTTTTGGTAATAGATTATGACCCGGAAGTGATATCAAATCTTGCAAAACAAGGCGTCAGTTGCAGGTATGGTGACGCCGACGATTCGGAATTATTGGACGAAATTGATTTTTCCTCCATTAAGATGGTGGTGTCAACAATACCTTCCTTGGAAACCAATCTTTTATTGGTTGATAAAATCAAAAAAACGAATAAGAAAATAATTTTCGTCGCCACTTCCACTCAGATAGATGACGCTTTGGCATTATATGAAGCCGGGGCTTCGTATGTTTTATTGCCTCATTTTTTGGGTGGTCACTATGTGTCGGAACTTATTAAAAAACACGGTCTTCGAGTTGGTGAATTTTCCAAAACCAGGGACAAACACATTAAATATTTACTAAAGAGAAAGGGCCCCGGTCTCAACGGAATCGAGTAAATTTGATTTTGTTAAGTTTTTTCGTATGTGTTTTTTGAGAATCGATTTTAAACAGGACGTTTAAGGCGCGCTTGCGGGGCGATAGATTGAAGTATGGACAAAAACTCAACAATTCCTCTCTCGGAGAGAATGCGTCCATTGACTATCGATGATTTTTTCGGTCAGGAACGATTGATTGGCAAGGGGACGATCCTTAGAAAAGCGATAGAGAATGACACTATTTCTTCGATGGTTCTGTGGGGACCTCCCGGGACCGGCAAGACAACTCTCGCTCACATAATAAAAGAAAGCACGGGAGCCGAATTTGCGACTTTATCCGCCACTCATGGCGGAGTTAAGGATTTTCTGTCCATTGTTGAACGCGCTGAATCGGGACTGCGCCTCGGCAAGAAAACGATTTTATTCATTGACGAGATACACAGGTGGAACAAATCGCAACAAGACAAACTGTTGCCGTATGTTGAGCGCGGTACGATAATCCTAATCGGAGCTACGACCGAGAATCCGAGTTTTGAATTAAACTCTGCTTTACTGTCTCGTTTGAATGTGTTTGTGTTGGAGCGGTTGGACAAAGACTCGCTCGTTAAAATTTTCAAAAGAGCTCTCCGTGCCATTGACGCGAAATTGACGGATGATGTGGTGCTGATTATAGCCGAGCAATCGAACGGAGACGCTCGATTCGGACTTAATGTTATCGACTCGCTTATAAAAAGCGGTGACAAAATCACGACAGACAAGGTGAAATCGATATTGCAAAAACGACACTTGCCGTATGATAAAACAGGTGACGAACATTATAACCTTGTTTCGGCTTTGCATAAATCGATGCGTGGCGGAGATTCGCGAGCGTCCGTGTACTGGTTGGTTAGAATGTTGGAAGGAGGGGAGAGTCCGACTTACATAGCGAGAAGACTGATTCGATTCGCCTCAGAAGACATCGGTATGGCGAACAATTCCGCGTTATTGCTTGCTAATTCCGTTTTTGACGCGTGTCATAAATTGGGCATGCCAGAATGCGGAGTTCACTTGGCTCATGCGGTGATGTATTTGGCAAAGAGCGATAAAAGCATATCGGCTTACAAAGCCTATGAGAGAGCTCAAAAGGAAGTGAAAGAGCACGGCGCTTTGCCGGTGCCAAAACACCTCAGAAACGCCCCGACGAAAATGATGAAGGACTTGGGATACGGAGTCGGATATAAATACACTCCCTTGGAAAATTCCGAAGAACAGCGATATATGCCCGATGAGTTACGCGAAAGCGAAGATTGATAAAATTGCGACCGCGCGAATGTTTTTTTAAATTCACGATAGGCTTTTGTTTCGGTTTTTGTGTTTTGTGGTTTTTTAATTCATTGAACTGTTGTATAATGACAGAGATAAGATTTCCTTTAAATTTCACACATGGTTCAAAAACAAAAAACCAAAACAAATAAAAAAACTCCGGAACTTAAACCTTTGGGCGGTAAGACGCAAAAAACTTCAGGTCAAACAATTTCAAAAATCAACTTTAAAACGTCCAATCGTCCGATTTCGAGCTCAACGGAATCCAAACCAACATTGTCCGCCGGTGTTGTTTTGAGGTGCCATGGAATGGACAGGTTGGTGCTCGGCGTTTTCGTGTTTGTTTTATCTTTGGCGTTTGTAGGACAGTATACGGATTGGTATGATTTTGATTTGACCATTTTATGGCAATTTTGGCCATTGTGGCTCTTGTTTTTATTGCTATCGGCGTACATGCATTCCAGAGCGTCCGTTGTGACGAATACAATTATGAGCCTCGCTTTTCTTGGGTCCGTCGGAATAATATGGGCGGGCAACGTGACTCCCGCTGATTTTAACATAGCAATCGCAAGAACGGTGAGCGGAAAAGGGGAACTTGTTGTCGAGAACAGGAAGTTGTCGGGATTTGATTCGATTGAATTTAACGGAAAGGGTTTTGTGGTCATAAATCAAGGGTTGCGCGAGGAAGTTATTGTTCAGGCGGAGGATACCGTTATTAAAAACATAATAACGGCTATAACCGATGATTCCGTTTTGACAATAGATTTCAAAAAAGAGTCTTTGTGGGAGAGAGTGGTGCCAAAACAAATTCCGAAATTTTACATTACGGTAAAAGAGTTGAGAAACATAGAGCTTTCAGGCTCGGGAGTCATAGAAAGCGGCTCTATTAATTTGCAGGATTTGACGTTGCGTTTAAGGGGTTCCGGAGAATTTGACATGAATATGAATGTTGATACCTTGGTGGTCGACGCTCTCGGGTCCGGCAGGTTGGCGCTTTCCGGAATCGCGAACAGTCAGATTGTAAATATAAACGGTTCGGTGGCTTATGACGGGCAAAGACTTGTCGGCAAAGACGGTTATATATCGATTTCCGGATCCGGCGCGGCGGTGGTTAACATATTGTCTTCTCTGAACGCCGAAATAAACGGATCCGGAGTGATAACGTATTTTGGAGAACCTGACGTTACCGAGAATATAAACGGTTCCGGAGAAGTGGTTCAGTATGATTTGGATTTATCGGTTGAATTATAAAAACGTCAAGAGAATACGGAATAACGAAAAAACCCGAAATGGATGATGTTTTGACGGTGAATCTTGAAAAGAGTTCGGATATTTACCATCACCTCTTGAGTACATGATTTTATGGGAGTTACATGAACAAGAAAAAAACGGTTACGGCAACTTTTGACAGTCTTTCTTATTCCGGATACGGATCCGGAGTTACTTCCGATGGGAAGAAGGTTTACGCGTGGAACGCTTATCCCGGGGAAGTCGCGAAGGTTGATTTATTCGGATACAAAAAAGAACCGCTTAAAGGAACCGCGGTTGAAATAATAAAACCCTCAAAATACCGAATACCTCCTCGCGAAAAACATTTTCTTATTACAAGCCCTTGGCAAACAGTATCATACGAACGAGAAATAATTTGGAAAACCATTATAGTTCGTCGCGTATGGAAAGAAGTTTCGGGTATTGATTTGGGGGACGGTTTAAAATGCGTATATGACAATTATCAATTTAACTATAGAAACAGCATTGAATTCAACACCATAGATACGGAAGAAGGGATTCGAACCGCCCTGATGAAACGCGGACGCAAAGAAGTATCAATCGTGGAAAAGTCCGCTCTAGCTTATGAGTGTGTGAATGATACCGCCGAGGATATTGTAAATCAGTTGACGTCGTTTAATGTGGAGTCGTCTGACATAAAGCGCATAATTATACGAGCCAATAGAACTCGAGAAGTCATAGCCGGTATTTATGTTACGGACCCTGGATTCGGCTCACAATGCCAATTTACTCTCAACAAAGGACTTAAAGGGTTGCAGGTTTATTATTCCGATTCCGGAGTCTCACAGCCGGTACCGACGCAGCTTTTACAATCATACGGAGATCCTAAAATCGGCGAACTGGTAGGGAGCAAGATATTGCGTTATGGGGTTTCGGATTTTTTTCAACCCAATATTCCATTGTTCGAACGGGCTGTATCGAAAATGCGACCTTATGTTAAAGGTGAAGATATTGTGGATTTTTACAGCGGTGTTGGAAGCATAGGGGTATCTCTATCGGATTATGTAAAAAGCGGAGTTCTGGTCGAAGAGAGCTCAAAGGCAACCGAATGGGCGAAACGAAACATAAAAGAAAACAAAATAACTAACATGGAGGCGATTACATCATCGACTCAAGACGCCCTTGAGCATATTACGTCGGAAAAAGTTATAGTGCTCGACCCCCCAAGAGAAGGTTTGCATGAGAGGGTCGTGCGTAAACTATCAGATGAAAAACCAAAGCGAATCATATATTTGTCTTGCAAGCCATATACTCAAGCGAGAGATATTCGTTACTTGTTGGAATTTTATTCTTTGATATTCATTGAGCTGTATAATTTTTTCCCTCGCACTCCGCACATAGAATCTCTATGCGTCCTGGAAAGGAAATAAAGCATCATGCGGAATCCGTAAAATCTTCAGTTTTGGTATTGTTTGTATATTTTGATATACTTCACACCCGTATTTATCAGTTTTAAAACTATTTGAAATGTTATTTCCAAGCTCTTCTCGAAAACTAATCGGATTGTTTGCGATTCTTGTTTTGGTTTCTTTAAGCGGTTTTTTTCTTACAACTTCCGATATAAGATTTTTCAAAAAAATAAACACCCCTTTGATTCCCGAAAACGACAGGACATTGATTGATACGTTCAAAGACAAGAATGATTTTTTGGCGTATATCGCGAATGTCGGATATTCACGGTATGAAAATCTCGGAATTGGAGCAATTGCCATGCGCTCCGGCATGACAGTTGATGATATGACCGCGATTCGCGAGGTCGCGCCCGCTCCTACATCTCTTGAGAGCGGAGCCGTTGTCGATGGATTCGGTCCCGAGCAAATCCCATCTCGATTTTCCGAAACGAACGTTCGCGTATCCGGTATAGATGAACCCGATATCGTAAAGACGAATGGCTCCGAATTGTTCGTATCGACGCCGTATTACGGAAGAATACGACCGATGTTTTTCGATGAGCCTGAAGTTGAGCCTTTTCTCGAAGAATCGGATTCGCAAATAAGAACAAAGGCAAATGCGGTTATGCTCGATGAGGGAATATCTCCAGTGTTAAATCAAGGTGGCATTAAGGCGGTAAAAGCGTTTCCGCCAGGAGACCTCGCGATTGAGGGGGAAATAGATTTGTCAGGTGATTTGTTGTTGTACGAGGATACTCTGATTGTGTTTTCAAGTGACGGTGTAAGAGGATACGATATATCCGACGCTCGAAATCCGAAAGAAATTTGGGAAAATAAACTTGATTCTAAAAGCCGAATAGTCACTTCTCGCTTATATAACGGCAAAATATACATGATAACTTCAACTTGGATTCAATACAGGCAACCATGTCCCGTAATTCCCCTTGAAGTGAACGGCGAAGATTTGGTGATTCCGTGCAATCGAATATATTATCCGACGAAAGTTGTGGCAACCGACAGTACATATACGGCAATGGTTGTAGACCCCGATACCGGTAATGTTATAGATTCGATTTCATTTACCGGCTCGCAAGGGCAATCTGTCGTTTATATGTCAAAAAACAATATTTACATAGCCGGACAACAACAAGTGGATATGTTGCCGTTTATGACCGGATTCTTGTCCGAAAATCCGGATATAATACCATCTTGGGTTACCGATAAGCTGAAAAAACTCATGAGCTATGATATCGGGAGAAATGCGAAGATGGCGGAATTTTCGGACATTATGGCGCAATTCCAATCTTCCCTTGATGAAGATGAAATGCTCAAACTTGAAAACGAGTTCGAAAACAGAATGAACTCGTATTATGAGCGATTCAAGCGCGATTTGACGAAGACGATTATCGCGAAAGTGTCGATTAACGAAAAAGACGACAAGATATTTAATATGTCCGAATACGGCACCGTGCCGGGAAGGCTTTTGAATTCATTTTCGATAGACGAATATGACGGATATTTGCGCGTCGCTACGACAATAGACGGTCAACGGATTGGACTTGGAAGATTCGGAAGGACCGGGGAGAGCGTAAATGATTTGTATGTGCTGGACGAGAATATGAATGTTGCGGGTTCCGTTTTGGACATGGGTCGCGACGAGAGAATTTTCTCGGCTCGTTTTATCGGCGATCTTGCGTATTTGGTTACCTTTAAGCAAATCGATCCTTTTTTCGTTCTTGATTTGTCAAACCCGCGCAAACCGAAAATAGCGGGCGAGTTAAAAATTCCGGGATTTTCTTCGTATCTGCACCCACTGAAAGAAAATACAATTCTTGGTGTCGGAAGGGAAAACTCAAAGGTAAAACTTTCGATATTTGATGTAAGCAATCCGTCAAATCCCGTTGAATCGTCCAAGTATTTGATGTCCGCCTTTTGGTCAGATGTTCAAAATACGCATCGCGCGTTTTTGCAAGATTCGAAAAACGAATTGTTTTTCATACCTGCCGGACGTTCCGGATATATATTTTCATATTCTGACGATACCATAAAACTTGAAAAAGCGATAAGTGACATAAACGCAAAACGCGCGGTGTTTATTGACGAGTACTTCTACATAATCGGAACCGACAAGATAGTTGTTGTAAGTTTGAAGGACTATGAGAGAGTGAATGAGCTTTCTCTTAGACAATAATGAGCGATGCGCTAGAATTAAAATGTTAAATATGCTATAGTCATCTTGTCTTTATATAACAAGTAAACAGAAGAACATTCGAGTTTGTCGTGAATGAATCGCATAATCGGTGTTTTTAAAAGAAATTTATGAATGCAAAATATTCTCAAGAGGGGTTTGGCAAGGTTGGCGTTTTACTCGTCGTTCTTGCGGTTATAATAGTCGGTTCAGTATGGTTTTTTCAAAACAAAAAATCCGCTTCCACTTTACCAGGTGAAGAAAAAAGCGCAACGGTTGACGGCAAAGGGGCGACGGTCGTTACGGATATAATCGAAGGAAAAGGAGATGTCGTAGAGGTCGGGAATCCGGTCATGGTTCATTATGTTGGGACTTTAGCCGATGGAACGGTATTTGATTCTTCTTACAATCGCGGAGCTCCTTTTATATTCGTCGCGGGAAGCGGGCAGGTCATAAAAGGTTGGGACGAAGGCATAATCGGTATGAGAGTCGGCGGTAAGCGTCGTCTGGAGGTTCCGTCGAGTTTGGCGTATGGGGAAGCCGGAGCGGGCGACGTGATACCCCCGAATTCAGATTTGATTTTTGAAATCGAGCTCCTTGGAATTGAGGGTAAATTGGGGCTTCCGACTGATGAGTCCGTCAAGGCGATAATGTCGGACAGCGACATGAACACAGATTCCAAAAAGACGGATATTGCGGATGAAACCAAAGCCGAAATAGCATCTCTCGGACAAGACTCTTTTGAATATCGAGGCACCGTTATGGACGTTACCGGACTTGAGCCGGTAAGAGGGGTGAATACCTTTGGGGCGTCTTCCGGTATAGTGTACGCCGGGTTTTCGGAAGGTAAGTACAGGCTAAATGCCATTTTCAGTTTTTTGCCAAAACCGGAAGGCGATGATTATTACGAAGGGTGGATAGTTCGAATGAATCCGCCAAGCGTTATCAGCACCGGACGCCTGGAGGAAATCGGCTCCGGCGCGTTTTCCAACATGTATTTGTCCGAGCAAGATTTTTCGGACCACGATTTTTACGTATTAACATTGGAACCAAACGATGGAGACGCGAGTCCCGGCGGGCATGTTCTTGAAGGAAAACTTTTGAAACTTTAACTATCGATGTGTCACGTATGCACGCGTTGCGAACTCGATTCAAAAAAGACATAGTTTCGGAATTCAAAATTCCGTCGATCGCGGTCAGGCGCATGAAAAAAGACTCAAGCGGAATGCTACATGACGATAGAGCTAAGGTCATAATCTACGCGGGAGGAATGCCGGGATTTCCAGGGTTCGGAGAGGCGCATGATTTTTTCGTCAAGAAAGGGTACTGGGTTTTCGTGCCAAGATATCGTGGAACGTGGGAGAGTGGTGGTCGATTTTTGCAAATGTCTCCGCATAAAGATTTGTTGGATGTTGTTGACGGTATCTCTCGAGGATTCAAGGATGAGTGGAGCGGTATCGAATATAAACTTACTCCAAAAAAACTTTATTTGTTCGGTTCGAGTTTTGGCGGTGCCGCCGTCCTTCTTGCCGGATCAGATAAAAGAGTGACAAAAGTGGTTGCAAGATCACCCGTTGTAGACTGGCTTAAGATGAATGAAGGCATAGAACCGCATGATTGGTTATACGGATTTGTAAAACGCGCGTTTGGCAATGCATACAGGCTCGTGAAACGAGATTGGAACAAGTTGCAAAATGGCGTGTTTTATAATCCGATTGCCCACACGAGAAACATCGACGGCAAAAAGGTTCTAATAATACACGCTAAGGACGATGATGTAGTCACATATAAACCGAGTGTTGTTTTCGCGCGCAAGACAGGCTCGAGTTTGTGGCTGTTGAAATCCGGAGGACATCTTTCGAGTTCGATTTTTATGAGCGTTAGGGGGTACAAAAAAATCTCAGAATTTCTGAAAAAATAAATATGGCAAAATTTTCTCTGACTACATGGAATATTATGGGAAAACGACCCGGAAATTCCAGGCTACTGAAAAAAGTTTCCAATTATTTGGATAAAAATTTATCGGATGTAATATGCCTTCAAGAAAATCCGCATGCGAAAGAAATGTTCGCAAATCATTCGCCTTATCTTTCGTATAAGATTGTGCAGAGTAAAAAAAAGAACATGTTTTTTTCGAATGCGAATACGATTTTGAGCAGATTCGCCATAGTTGGAAGCGGGGAGATAAGTTTCAGGAAACGCAACAAGAACAAATTCAGGCGAATGGCGAGCGCGCTTGACAGGCACGAATGCGTGTGGGCGGATATTAAATTTCCCGGAGTCGTGTTGAGGGTGTATAATTGCCACCTTAAACTTATGGCGACAACCGCCAAGGACCGATTGAGAGCGATTGAGAAAGTGTATAAACACGCCAAGACGGCATCCGGACCCGTTGTGGTTTGCGGAGACATGAACACTGTCCTGTCTCACAGGAAAGGTATTGCCAGAAAGGTGATTCATTGGTTTAATGAGATAGAAGACGTATATACGCATGGAAAGTTTCAAGTGATTGATGAGAGGTACGGGTTTCGAAGATTGGCCGAAAAGTACAATATGCAAGACGTTTTAAAAATCGACAAACCAACATTTGCCATTCCTCATACGTCAATAGAGCTTTTTAAATTAAAATTGGATTGGATTCTGATTAAAAAAATGCGCTTCATTTCATCTGATTACGGTCCGTACATATCTGACCACAGGCCGATACGCGCTCTCTTTGAATTATAGTTTTAAGGTTTTGCGAGTTTGTGTTTAAAGGTTCGTTATTTGGTTTTATAATCTATAATTTTTTGATATGTTTTCATCTCTTAACGTTTTTGTGCAGTCGATTTCGATATTGATTTTGTTTTTGGCGCTTGGCAAATTCGCAACATGGTTTGCTCAAAACACGCTTCTTAGGTGGACTAAAAAAACAGATACGAATTTGGATGATTTGATAGTGGAGAAAATCAAACCGCCGTTTTCTTATGTTATTTGGTTTTTGGGAATTCGTCTCGCCATTGCCCCCATAGGTTTGGAAATAGAATGGGTTGACAAGGTTTTAAACACCGTGATTTTGAGCATAGCGTTTTATTCGGTTGCGGTCGTATCGGACATAATAATTAAGGGCTTGCTCGGCAAAATCACGTCCAAAACATCGACAACTCTCGATGACACATTAATGCCACTCGTAAACAGAACCATAAATATCGTCATAGTGATACTTGGTATTATGTGGATTTTGGCCATTTGGGACATAGATTTAACTCCTTTGGTCGCAAGTCTGGGTGTAGCGGGTCTAGCTTTGAGTTTTGCCATGAAGGATTCGTTGGCGAATATTTTCGGCGGAATCTCTCTTATATTGGACCAGACGATTTCGGTGGGGGATAAAGTCAAGATAGAGAGCGGGGACATAGGGCATATTCACGAAATAGGTCTCAGGTCGACGAAACTTCGTACGGCGGACAATGAAATGATAATAATTCCGAACGGACAACTTGCGAATTCCAGAATTCAAAATTTTGCCAAGCCTTCATTGGCGCAACGAGTAGTCGTCAACTTCGGTGTTTCGTATGATTCGGAGGTTGACAAAGTTCGAAAGGTTGTCCGTGACGCGATTTTGAGCATAGATGACATAGATGAAGAACAGAAACCCCCGGAGGTTTTATTTATAGGCATGGGCGAGTCGTCTTTGGATTTTTCAGCTCGTTTTTGGATTTCAAATTACGCTAATGCCTGGGAGAAAAAACTTGAAGCGACGGATAAAATTTTTGCCACACTTTCTTCGAATAAAATCGACATACCGTATCCGACAAGAACCATAATAAGAAAGTAAAATTCAATCCCAAAATTTGCCACACCACGCTGTTTTGGCATTTTTGGGATTTTTTGAGCGCTTGTTGTTTGGCGCCGGATTTTTATTTGTAATAAGATGGTCTTTCGGTATAATAATCATATGGAATTAAAATCCGTAAAAGAAATACCAAAACTAAAAAACAAGCGCGTTCTTTTGCGACTGGACCTTGATGTTTCCGTCGGGAGCGATGGTTTTATAGATGATTGTGAAGACGCGCGAATTAAGTCCGCTTTGCCTTCGATTGAGTTTCTTATTAAAAAAAACGCCCGAATCACAATCGTTGGACACATGGGGAGACCTGGCGGGCGAGTTAACGGCTCCTTGGTTTTGTTGCCGGTTGTCAAGCGCATGGCAACGCTATTGGGTGAATCGATGAATTCCAAAACAAGTATAGAAAAAACGAGATTGAATGATTTCGATGCGTATTCACTGATTATCGAATCGAGTCGGATGAAAATCGATGTTTTGGAAAATATCCGTTTTTTTCCGGGAGAAACTCGCAATCACGCAAATCTCGCTTCCAAACTGGCGACGTTGGCGGATGTTTATGTAAACGACGCTTTCGCCGTATCGCACAGAGCGCACGCTTCGATAAACGCAATAACGAAAAAACTCCCTCCCTATGCCGGTATTCAACTTATAAAAGAGGTCAAGAATCTTGGCAAAGTTCTAAAACGTCCTCCAAGACCTTTAACGCTTATAATGGGCGGGGTGAAAGCCGAAACAAAACTCAAATTGATTGAAAAATTTTTGCCTCGTTCTGATTATGTTTTGCTCGGATCGGCTCTTGCGAATAATTTTTATTCCGAACTCGGTTTTGAAATAGGGAACTCTCGTTTGAGTTTAGGGGTCGGGTCTATCGTCAAAAGACTGATATCAAATCCGGCGTATACGATATTGGGCGATGTCGGGAAAAATATTCTGATAAATCCCGACGAAGTCGCAAATCCAGACATAAAGACCATAAAATCTTTGCGTAAGCGAATAATTTTACCTCCTGACGTTGTATTGGGAGAAATGCACGACAATAAAAGACTTGAAAACAATATCAGATTACCGCGTAGAACAGTTCTTGTGCGCGCGGATAATCCTGAAATATCTCCTCATCCTTACTCTATTTTGGATATAGGAAGTGTTACTGTTTCTTTGTACAAAGAAATCATAAAACACTCTAAGACAATTATATGGAACGGTCCCATGGGCATGTTTGAGAATGAGCAGTACGATTATGGTACTTATCAGATAGCAAAATCCGTGGCAGAATCAAAAGGCAGAGCGATAATAGGAGGCGGAGACACCGTCACCGCGGTAGAGAGCGATCGCATTGATTTTTCCAGGAATACGTTCATATCGACCGGTGGAGGAGCGATGTTGGAATTTTTAATAAATCCAAATTTACCAGGAATATCGCCACTGATTAAAAAAACGACTGCATGAATATAGGATTTGATTTAAGGTCTATCATCGGTAAGCCGATATTCGGCTCGGATTCGCCCGCGGGAGTCGCGAAATACGCTTCCAATATATTGCGAAAAATGGTATCACTTAATCCGGAGCATGATTTTTTTTGTTTTTTCAATTCGTTTAAACGGCCGAATACATCGTTGATTGATGATGTTTTGTCAAAGAGAAACGTTCATTTGATAACAACCGGAGTTCCCAACAAGCTGTTCGACCCGATGGCAAAGGTTGTCAATCAACCCAAAATAGACAAGATTATAAAGAAAATAAAAGGCGATGATATCGATGTTTATTTCTCTCCGCATCTTAACATATCCCCGCTTACCGAAAAAGTTCGACATGTCATGACGGTGCATGACTTGTCCTTCGAACTTTACCCCGAGTTTTACGGTATGCGAAAATTATATTGGCATTGGGTTCAAAATGTGCGTTCTCAGTGTTTGGATGCGGACGCGATTATCGCGGTGTCGGAAAACACAAAATATGATTTAATCGATTTGTACGGCATAGACGAAAATAAAATCCATGTAGTGCATTCCGGAATGCCGATAAGAGCAAAAGAAGACGAAGACGGCAAAAAAGACATGCTTGAAAAGGTGCGGGTAAAATATGGTATTCCAAGTGATTACTTTTTATACATAGGAACTCTAGAGCCCAGAAAAAACATCGAGAGTATAATAGAAGCGTATTCCAACTCTCGCATATCCGAGACATCACTGGTTATAGCGGGAGGCAAAGGATGGAAGTATTGCCAAATATACAAAACCGCAAATAAATCAAAACGCAAAAACAACATATACTTCACCGGTTATGTAGATGAAATTGACAAATCCGCATTAATCGAAAACGCAAGAGCTTGTATTTATCCGAGCTTTTATGAAGGTTTCGGATTTCCGCCACTGGAGGCTATTTCCAGAAACACGACCGTCATAACATCGCATGTGTCATCTATACCGGAAATTGTCGGAACGAGAGCGGTTTACGTGGATCCTTACAATATAAATGACATAACTTGCGCCATGAATACGGTTTTGAGCGAAAAAGAAAATCGGTCAAATTCACCCAATTACAATATCGAATATTCCTGGGACGTTGCCGTTGAAAAAACCATTGATATTATAATGGCGCGACATATCTCTTAACGGTTCCAATCGATATTTTCATGATATTGGCTTTGATTATTGATTATTTGCGCTTTTGATTCGAGCAAGAAGCATAACAAAACCGCGTCGTAATGTGCGCGGTTTTGTTATATCAACCTAAAATCCCATGCCT
Source organism: Patescibacteria group bacterium (assembly GCA_015485695.1). GTDB lineage: Bacteria > Patescibacteriota > Patescibacteriia > WFTA01 > S139-112 > S139-113. Next base: position 82,684 of record WFTB01000027.1, read on the forward strand.
CAAAATACGTCGATCGTGTTATTTTGAGGCATGGGATTTAGATGTTGGTACCGGATACTGTAAGTTTGAAATCTTTTTCATGCCTCATCTGATTTCAATCGTGTGTGGTTGAGGTTGTTTTGATTTTTGGCAAAATGAGACTATTGCTTCCGCAGTTTCTTCCGGTGTTTGATTTGTATTGTCAATAATTTTACCAAAAGCAGGATTTGGGATTCCAATATCATAATGATGTTGTATACGATTGCGTTCCCATTGTGTTAATTTCCTATCTTTAGTATCACTAAGGGTCTTTTTAATGTCTGGCGATAAAGTAAAAAAATATAGCTCATTATTACAAAGCTCCTTTTTTAGATACTCATAATTTTTTTGAGATAGTGGATATGGCACTGCAACATTATATCCACGTTTAGCAAAATTATTGATAATTAGTACAGCATTTTCTAGGTTAATCGGAACTGCTTTGTCTATTTCCAGCCAATGGATAAATTCGTGAAAACTATCAATTTCCATATTTGCTGTGTTAGGTATTTTGGTGGCAAGTATTTTGGCTATAGTAGATTTTCCAGCATTTATCGAGCCATTAATAAATATAATCATTTAAAAAGATATTAAATTATTTTACCTAATGCGCAATGCTCGGCAACTATACGAAGTTTATTTCAGACAAGAGTCAAAATATCGACAAAGAACGAACAATCAATGGTTTTATACCGAACAGACAAATTCAAAATTACTCATTTTCGTCTAAATTCAGAGAATATGAAAGATATTATTTTGCAAAGTGAAAATTTGTTGAACTTGGCCTAATCAAAAGACAAGTTTGACGTTTAATTGATGTTTTTTATTTCTGTGTCTTCTTCGCGACTTTGTTGCGGTCGCTTTCGTTTAGGATTTGTTTTCTGAGGCGCACGTGATGGGGAGTTATCTCGAGGTATTCATCGTCGTGCATGATTTCAAGACCGCGTTCGATTGTAAGTTCAAGCGGAGGAGTGAGGTTAATCGCGTCATCTGAGCCTGAAGCGCGCATATTGGTAAGTTGTTTTCCCTTTGTGGGGTTTACCGTCATGTCTTGTCCTTTTGAAACATTTCCGATTACCATTCCTTCGTACACTTCGGTGTTCGGTCCTATATAAAGTTGACCTCGGTCTTGCAGATTATACAAAGCGAATCCGAGCGCTTTTCCCGTGACCATGGAAACCATGGAACCCGTTTCTCGTTTTTTAATCTCTCCAACGTGCGGTCTGAATCCGATTACTTGCGTCGAAAGTATGCCTTCTCCGCGCGTATCTACGACAAACTCGCCACGATATCCGAGAAGCCCGCGTGTCGGAATTTCAAAGATGATGCGTGTTTGACCGCTGTTTTGTCGCATGTCGGTCATATTGCCTTTGCGTTTTGACAGCTTTTCTATAACCGTTCCAGAGAATTCTTCCGGAACATCGACAGTCACTTCTTCGAAAGGTTCGCTCATCACGTTGTCAATTTCTTTTGTGATAACGTGAGGTTGCGACACTTGGATTTCATACCCTTGTCTGCGCATGTTTTCAAGCAGAATGGCGATATGCATTTCTCCGCGTCCGTAAATTCGATACCGATCGGCGGAGGAGAAATCGATTGACAGCCCAACATTCACTTCCAGCTCTCTTTCGAGTCGCTCTTTTATCTGACTGTTCGTGACGAATGTACCGTCTTGTCCGGCGAAGGGTGAGTTGTTAACGAGCAAATCCATCGATATTGTCGGTTCGTCAATGGCTATGGCGGGGAGAGGCTCTTGAGTTTCCGACTCGCAGACCGTTTCGCCTATATCTATATCTGAGATGCCCGCAATCATCACTATATCTCCGGCGTTCGCGGTTTCCGTTTCTTGTTTGTTGAAACCCTTGAAAGTGTATAACTTGGTTACGGTTGAGGTTCTTGTTTTTCCTTTATCGTTGTTTATCACGACTTTTTGTCCTTTTGATATTTTTCCTTCATATATTCGCCCTATCGCCATTCGTCCCAAAAAATCATCGTACGCCAGATTAAAAGGTTGCATGCGTAGCGGAATCGATGTGTCTTGCGGAGCGGGTTTTACATTCTCTATTATGGTGTCGAGAAGGGGAGTTAAGTCTTTCGAATCGTCATTGAGTGATTTTTTCGCTATACCCGAAATTCCAATCGCATAGACGGTTACGAAATCGAGTTGAGAATCGGAAGCGCCCAAGTCCATGAAAAGTTCCAAGACTTGGTCGTGCACGATGTCCGGTTGAGCCGCCGGTTTGTCAATTTTATTGAGAACAACGATAGGGTGTAAGCCGAGTTCAAGTGATTTTTTCAGCACGAATTTTGTTTGCGGCATCGGACCTTCCTGCGCATCGACGATGAGCAGTACCGAGTCGATAGAACGCAAAACACGTTCGACTTCGGACCCAAAATCCGCGTGTCCCGGCGTGTCAACTATGTTTATCTTTGTTCCGTTGTATTCCAGTGAAGCGTTTTTGGCGTATATGGTGATACCTCGCTCCTTTTCCAGTGTGTCCGAGTCCATGCTTACGCCTTCTTCTATCATGCCGGTCTGACGCATCATCGAGTCAACCAAAGTGGTTTTTCCGTGGTCAACATGAGCTATGATTGCTATATTGCGAATTTCCATATTGTGTTTTTAGACAAATGTCAATGCTATACCCTTATTGTTTCCGCGACCCGTGCGTCCTATGCGATGTATATAGTCATCAAAAGTTTGCGGGACCGTGTAATTTATAACGTGAGTTACGTCTTTTATATCCAGTCCTCTCGCGGCGACATCCGTTGCGACAAGAATGTTAATCTTATTGTTGCGAAAATGTGTGAGAGACTTTTGACGTTGACGTTGGCGCTTGTCTCCGTGTATCGAGTCAACCTTGAAACCGTCTTTGAAAAGAGTTTGAGTCAAATGTTCGACATCACGCTTTGTTTCACTGAATATCAGGACCTTTTCAAGTTCAGGTTCACTTAACAGGTTTTTTAATCGCTCGAGCTTCATCGACCTGTCTTTTATCTTAATCACGTCTTGCACAACGTTATGAGCGGTTTTTCCTCGACTTATCTCGATGGTTACGGGATTGTTCAAAAACTCCTTCGCAAAAGAATTTATGGCGGGAGGCATTGTCGCGGAGAAAAACAAAGATTGTCTGTCGCTTGGGGTTTGGTCGAGTATCTTGCGTATGCTGTCTATGAATCCCATGTCCAGCATTCTGTCGACTTCATCCAGCACCAAAAAATTAAATGACGAGAAATCAAGTTCTTTGCGATTTTGCAAATCTTCCAGTCTTCCCGGCGTTCCTATTACGATATTCGGGTTTCGTCTTAAAGATTTTATCTGTCTGAATATTGGAGAACCTCCTATGCATACCGCGGAGAATATTCGCATTCCTCTTGAGAATTTCCTGAATTCCTCGTCTATCTGAATAGCAAGCTCTCTTGTCGGCGCTATTACGAGCGCTCTTTCTCTTTTGTTGCGAGTTATTTTATTTATTAACGGCAACATGAAAGCGCCTGTTTTTCCGGTTCCCGTGTTGGCAAGACCTATAACATCACGTCCGTTCAATATGTGGGGAATGGATTGGTCTTGTATCGGTGTTGGCGTTTCGAAACCAAGGCTGTTCAGATTTTTTGACAATACGGGAGCAAAGTTAAAGTCATCGAATTTATGCTCGATTCCGTGTTGCTTGGGCTTTGGCATGAGCGATGCTTGGCGTATGAAATACGCTATATCAATTGTTGAGTTTCCGTATTTGCGTTTTGTTCTTCTTCGGCTTCTGTTGAAAGGTTTGGTCGAGTTTCTTTTTCTCGGTGCCGTTGAATGGCGATTGAAATGGCTTGCATCGGTTTTTCCGTTGCTTGTGCGACCGTTTTTGGAAAGTTTGTTTCGTTTTGCATTTCCGGAGCTTGGTTTAAGAGTTCTCAAGTTTCCGCTGGGTTGCATGAAACGACCTTTTCCGGAGCTCGCGTTCCTGATTGGTTTTAATCTGTGTGACATATAAAAAAAGACACCGATACACCCTTAAAACAAGAGCATATGAGGTAATTTAGCATTTCGTCAACTGCACACTACTATAGAATGACGAATTGACTTCGTTACCTCTCGGTACCTTCTATAGGAGACAGGGTGAAAGCGGTTCTGTCTCTTGAGCAAAAATCGAAATTTCTTATAACACTCGCACTATAACACATAAAATAATATATTGCAAGTTTTCCACTCTGTTTGCGCGTGTTTGTGTTTCAAAAGCCCGAAAGCGCTCAAATTGAAAATCGGCAATATGCGAAATCTTTCGCTTGAGTTTGAGTCTGATTACGTCTTTACAGTTTTCCCAAATCAAGATAATCGTCCACTCGAATTTCGTCCACGAATTCTTGCATGTGACTTATGAGTATAAGCGCGCCTTCGTAGTTGTTTATGGCCTTTGCTATTACGGGAATGTGTCGGAAATTAATGTGATTGGTAGGTTCGTCCAATACGAGAAGTCCGGGTTGCATAAGGGTTAGTCTTGCAAACGACAACAATCCCTTCTGGCCCTCGGAAAGACTCCCAACCTGGTTGTCCATCATCTTGTTTGTTATTAGAAAACCAGAAGCCAGAGATCTTATGCGCTCTTCTCGGTTGTCGTGTGTCGCGACTTCGCGCAACGATTCATAAACGGTTTGGTTGAATTCGAGGGTCGAGAAATCCTGGCTGTAATATCCGACCACGGTACCGTCCATTATGTTTATTCCTTCGTGTTTGTTTTCTATCAATGAGCGCAAGAGAGTGCTTTTGCCGATTCCGTTCGGTCCTTCTATCAATAATCTCGATCTTTTTGATAGAATTTTTTCCACTTCTTTTTTAACCGGTTCGTTGTCTTTTATGACGGTTACCGAATTTATCGTGACTATGTTTCCGTGTATGTCTTGCGCAGGTATCGTGAAATCTCTTATTGTACGGTCTTCTTTTCTGACTTCCACTTTGGATTCTTCCAGCTCTTCGATTTCATCTTTTAGTTTTTTTGCTAGCTTGCGCATCTTACCTCCCTTTAACGCGAAAAAATTAACTTTATCCTTGTTGTCTTGTATTTTCTTTGCCAGTTGGGCGTTTGCTTTGCGGTCTCTTTCTCGTTGTTCTTCTATTTGCTCAACGGCGGAATAATAGTCTCCGACATATGATTCTATTTTTTTTGTGTAAATATCAAGATACAAAATCCCGTCCGTAAACGCCGATAGAAATCCGGCATCGTGAGATATTACGAGTACCGTTTTGTCGTACATCACCAAAAAAGAAATCAAATGCTCTATACCTTCCTTGTCTAGGTTGTTTGTGGGTTCGTCCAATAGCAATATGTCCGGCTCTTGTATCAAAGCAAAGGCAAGGAGCAGTCTGGCCTGCTGACCGCCGGAAAGCTCACCGACTTTTCTGTCAATCGGTACCGTTAAATTAACGGCTTCCATGACTTTGGCTATTTGACTCTTTATGTTGCCGGGTACGATTTCAAAGGCTTTCTCGAAATATTCTTTTATCGTGAGTGACATGTCTTCCTTATTCACCACTTGAGGTTGGGTTGCGACAGTGGCTCCGGAGTCTATTGATATTTTTCCGCTTTTTGGTTCGAGATTGCCTTTTATCAAGTTGAACAAAGTGCTTTTGCCCGCGCCGTTTTGCCCCATCAGTGTGAATTTGGACCCTTTTCGCATGCTAAAAGATGCCTCATCCAGGATGGGCGATTTGTGAACGTATTCAAACGACACATCATTAAATCTGAGAACCACTTCTTCTGACATAAATAAAAAAGTTAAAACATGAAACTTGGCACAATCAAATTCCAACGGATAATATCATAAAAAACGAATACAATCAACCGTCCGTACGCTTGGCTATATGGGGCGGTATTTGACAACTGCGCGAATCCTTTCATGAAATTTAAGGTCTAGTTATACTTGCATACAAGTCAAGCGTTGATTTTGATTTATATTAAATTCGAAAACGACGTTAGTGTATTTTATTTATAACTACGGAAAATAAAAAACATATATGCATTGTGCTCTTTGGCTTTTATCTCAGGAGGCATTGGTTTTGTTTTGCAAAGAGGCGGTATAGCTGAGTTTTTATTTTGGTTTTCCATTTCTTTGCTAATTGTTTTGATTTTGCTATTGTTTTTCCGTGAATCGGTCTTCCAATCCTGGAAAAAGTTCGCATTGATTTATATCCCAATTTCAATTATCCTTGTATTACTGGCTCCCGAGTGCGCCGATAACGGATTTGGAGGCGTGGGATACGCGCTTTATTAAAGAGCAGACAACATGGTTGCTTGGAGAATTTTTTCATAACAAGCATATTCATAATCATACGCAAACACTTTAAAACCAAGGAGTGAAAAAGCTATTCGCTCGCGGTTAAATATTTATATGATGAAAGAAATTGAAATAATGTCTCCGGCGGGTTCGTTCGAGTCTCTCGTTTCGGCTTTGAAGGGAGGGGCGAATTCGGTGTATTTCGGAATAGAGCAATTGAACATGCGAGCCAAGTCGGCAAATAATTTTACAAAAGACGATTTGCCCGAAATAGTAAGCATGTGTAAAGAAAAAAACGTAAAAACGTATCTTACCGTCAATACGATTCTTTACGATCATGACATATCCCTTATGAAGTCGATTTGCGATGAGGCAAAGTCCGCCGGCGTCACAGCCATAATAGCCAGCGATATTTCCGCGATTTCATACGCTCACAGTATCGGTCTTGAAGTGCATATATCAACTCAACAAAACATAACAAACACGGAAGCGGTAAAATTTTATTCGCAGTACGCGGATGTCGTGGTTTTGGCTCGTGAATTGACTCTAAAACAGATAAAATCGATATGTGAGGATATCGTGAAGGAAGAGATAAGAGGTCCGAAGGGGGATTTGATTCAGGTTGAGATATTCGCGCATGGAGCTCTTTGTGTTGCGATATCCGGCAAGTGCTATATGAGTCTCGCGACTTATAATTCATCCGCGAATCGCGGAGCTTGTTTGCAAAATTGCCGTCGAGCGTACAAAGTAATCGACAAAGAAACCGGAGACGAGTTGGAAATAGACAACCAGTACATAATGTCGCCAAAAGATCTTTGCACGATTGGATTCGTTGATAAAATACTAGATGCTGGAGTGAGTGTGTTAAAACTAGAGGGAAGGGGACGAGCTCCGGACTATGTGTATGTAGTCACCAAAACATACAGAGAAGCGGTGGATGCGGTTTTGTCCGGAACTTACACAAAAGAAAAGATCGACAAATGGACGGAGGATTTGGAGTCGGTATTCAACAGGGGCTTTTGGCACGGAGGTTATTATTTGGGCAAACAATTGGGAGAATGGAGCGGGACATACGGCTCTCAAGCCAAAACGGAAAAAATTTACATAGGAAAGGCTGCGCACTATTTCAACAAGGCGGGAATAGGGGAATTTGTGATCGAATCCGGAGAGTTGTCCGTAGGAGATTTGGTATTAATCACCGGTCCAAGCACGGGAGTCGCGAATGCGTCTATCGATGAATTGCGTATAGATGATAAGCCGGTCAATCTCGCTAAAAAGGGTGATACTAAAGTGACATTCAAAGTTAAAGACAAAATTCACAGAAACGACAAACTGTACAAAGTCGTCGAGCGCGCGGGAGTTTAGAGTCTGTGCAAAAAGTCTATAACGCCTTAAAATTCGGGCAATCTCTTGGGAACGTTTTTATAATCGAAATTTTATATGCCGAAGATTATACATTACAGGAAAAACTGCATCGGATGTAATTCGTGTCATGAATATTCACCGGACAACTGGGAAATGGATGAAAATGACGGCAAAATGCGTCTTAAGCGTTCTTGTCAAAAGAAAAAGTACGTATGGGTTGCGAATATATCGGAGATAGAGATGGAAAAGAACATAGAAGCGTCGAAAGGGTGTCCCGTAAAAATTATTCAAATAATCGACTCTTCAGGAAAGAAGATAGCTCCTTGATTTTTCATGACTCCAAATCCGATTTATGTCTTATGTGATTCGGGTGAATAGTATACGTGTAATCCGTTTGCAACAACCAAAAACCCCGCAATATTTTACGGGGTTTTAATATAACGAAATATTCGTTATCAGTTTCGTGGTTCGCGAGGTCGAGCTATGTTGACCGCGAGTTCGCGACCGTTAAGCTCTTTTCCGTCAAGTTGCTCGATTGCAGCTTGCGCTTCTTCGGGAGATGACATTTCAACAAAGCCAAATCCCTTGGAGCGTCCGGTTTCACGATCAGTGATAATTGTAGCGGAGTTCACCGTACCAACCGCTGAGAAAAACTCTTTAAGTTCGTCTTCGGTTGTGGTGTACTCTATGTTGCCTACAAATAACTTTGCGTCTTCCATATGTACGTAAAAGGGTGTGTGATGAAATTGTAAAACTTCGACGTTTATTCTCAACGTATTCCATAACCCTATGTATTACGATACAAATGGAACAGAAACGAAATTGAGATGTCTTGCGTCAAGGATGCAAATATCCTTTACCCGCAAAACGAGCTTACATGTCGGATGATACCATGTTTTATCTTTTTGTCAATAATCGTTTCGTATATTATAATACAGCATGTATAAGGTTATTGAATTTTGTAAAACATGAAAACAAAAACCGATTCCTCCGTAGAGTATAGGTGCGATAAATGCGCGCAAACATTATTCAAAGGATTGCTCTTAAGTGGAGAAATAGAGATATCTTGCTCAAGATGCATGCAAATTAATGAATTCATGGCAACAAGTGAAACGGAATCCGATTAGATTAACAACGTTTCAATATGAAAATCAAAAATACGAGTGACATTGCAACGACAAGGCTGAGGAAAGATGCAATATCCATAGCCGAGGCGGGTCTTGTCGCCATAGACACT
>WFTB01000028.1 GCA_015485695.1 Patescibacteria group bacterium
AAGAATTGTTTTAACAAAAACGAAACACCGCGAAGCAACCCCACAATAATAACCAATGAACCTATTACTCCTATTGAAAACGTAACTATTTCGACGGTAGCCATAGTGACGAGCTTAATGCGTTGTTTATTATACCATAATCGCGATTATAAACGCAATTTATGACATGCGCTCTTTTAGTGCGTCAATCATCGGGATGCTTACAGGGTCTGTTCCGTACAAAGAAGCCAAATAAAAAGATATCCAATCCGCGAGAAGTATGGATGAAAATGTTTTGTGATATTGATTCAATCCCTCAACATCAATTTGAATCGAACTTATTCCCCGTTCATCGTATAGTTGTCGAGTTATTTCCATTCGTTTTTTAATTCTGGAATCATCGTCTCGATCCACCATAAAAATCGCGCAAACGTTCTTTGATAAATTACGGGTAGCGGAGTTAGAATCGTATCCGGATATTTCATTGTGATTGACTTCCGGAAAATAACCGCAATACGCCGGGATTTTCGTGTTTTCATTGAACTTAATTTTCCAATTATACGCGATTGCGGAATTTCGACAGGACGAATAAATTACCGGCATTTTACCGAGTAAAACATCAGCCAAACGTTTTCCTTCTTCTTCGTAATCCTTGGGTCGAATCAAGCTTGACAATGCGCGTATCTCCGGCAATGTTTCCAAATCTCTCATTAACGACAAAAGAGATATAACACCGTACCCCAAAGCCATGCGCGGAGATATGCCGGTATCGGGGATTAAGATATAGGGAATATCGTTATCAACGGCTTTTTTAACAAGCTCGCCTCCGACCGTTATGGCGGATAATGCGTATCCGGCATCTATTATTTCTTCAAACGAAGATAAGACTTCTTCCGTGTTTCCCGAATATGAATGCGCTATTATCAGACTTTTTTCCAAAATGTCTCTCGGTATATTCGGTATTCCGTAATCGCTGGATATAAACATGCGCCTGTTTGGATTCCACATCTTTACCAAATCGGCGGAAAGATGCGACCCGCCCATTCCGACGACAACAAAAGAACGTGCTGTTATCAAGCGATTTTCATTGTTTATTTTCGGATTGAATTCAAATTGCGAATTGAAATTTACTATCGAATCCATCATATCTCGCATATATAAACGAACACTTGAATTGTATCATTTTTGCGCGCAAGCAAAAAGCGATTTTTCGAAATATGGTCAACCGGAAACCGACAATCAAAGAGATGACCCTATTTTGTCCCGATTTAGAATTATGTTGCGATCATCGTCATATCTTAGGAATTCTTTTTCTTCGAGTTCTTTTAAGACTTTTGTCACCGTTTCACGCGTCGCTCCGACGCGATCTGATAATTCTTCGTGCGTAAACCTTTTTCGTATTACGGTTTTGTTCCCCACGTCTTCGCCGTATTTGTGCGACAATCTGTGCAGGACGTTTAACAACCTCACAGTCACATTGTGCAAAGCCAAATCTCTGACTTTGGATTCCGACAATGCCAGACGACTCGACAATTCTTCTATTATTCGAAAAGCCACTTGCGGTTTGCGTTGCAAATAATCCATGAATTCAATCTTATCAACGACACACACCCGAACATCGGAAGACGCCCGAGCGAAATGTCCGGCTCCCACATCCGTACTTCTCGGGACAAGGTTAACATCCCCGAACATGTCTCCCGGCTCCAGAGTGTCAATTATAAATTTTTTTCCGTGTGCTCCCTTTTGATAGATATCCACTTCACCCTCTCTCAAAAAGAATACTTGTCCCTGAGATTCTGCAGGCACGTATATCAACTCGCCGGTTGAATATTTCTTTTCGTGCGTGCCGGCGGACATCTCCATAATCTCATCATCGGTAAGGTCTTGCAATACTTTTATGCATTTCAAACAAAAGAAACCCTCAATATTGTCAATATGCTCCATAAGAAAAAACTTTCAAATTTAATCAGGCTAAAAACCCGACAACAAACCCTCAAAAACTCCCATTTGCCATCTGTTCATGATAGCACAATCGAATAATACATACTTTGTGTGACTCATTACAAAACCCCGTGGAATTTCGGGGTTTATCTGGTAATTCGCTCATGTCATATACCTTCATGACCGCGCCACGCGCTTCTTGAACGATCTCCGGATTGCGCAAGGCTTATTTTCATACGACGTTTAGGATTTCGACTTTTCGGTTTTTTCGTCTTTGGCTTTCGAATCTTCAGAATCGTCTTTGGCCCGGTTTCCGTCATCCGACGTCTCATCACCCTCTCCGTCAACCATGACTTCTTTCAAGTGTTCGTACACCTTTCTTGAGAGAAGAGTGCTCTCCAGATATTCACGATACTGAGGTGTCGAAAAATGTTTTTGCATGTCCGGTTGATGCTGATACATGTTCTTTAGCATCTCGATTTGGGAATCAAGTTCTTCCTTTTTCGCGTTTATGCCACGTTTATTCATTATTTCACGAAGCACGAGGCCCGCCTTTACGCGGTTGAGAGCTTGCGGAGTCATATCAAGCATTATCTCGGATTGCGTTTTTCCTATTCTCTCAAGATACTGATCGAGAGTCATTCCCTGTTGCGAAACTTGTTGCTCCATATCCGATAACATTTTACGCGTCTCGGTGGTTACGAGCAATTCGGGTATTTCACCAAAAGTTGAGCTATTGGTTATTTTTTCTATTATCTCGTTTTCAAGGCGTATCTCTCCTTGTCTTGACGCTTCGGTTTCCAGGTTTTGACGTATTTGTTTTTTAAGGTCATCCACGGTCCGCACCTTCGCGACGTTTTCGGCAAAGTCGTCATTAACTTCCGGAAGAGACAATTCATATACGTCAAATACTTCGATTGCAAAACGGGCCTTTTTGCCTGCAAGATTGCTCTCGTGATAATCCTTTGGGAAATTCAAATCAAATTCTTTTTTATCGCCCTTCGCAAGCCCTATGAGTTCGTCTTCGAATCCGGGTATAAAGCGCCCTTCTCCTATCACGACACCGCCTTTTTGCATGTCGTCCACTTTCCTTCCGCCTACAGTGACCGTAAGCGAAATTTCCAATTTGTCCCCATCTTCCGATTTCCTGTCGACCAGAACTTCAGAGCGACGCATCTTGCGCAATTCCTCTATCGACTCATCGACCTGCTCGTCCGTTATCTCCGTTTTTTTGCGTTTTACGCGCATCTTGGAATAATCCGGCAATTCCACTTCCGGTACCTTGCTGAATGTCGCCGTGAAAACGAACGGGTTTCCCGGAGCCAGTTTTTCAACTTCCACTTTCGGTTGTCCTATGGTTTTTAAGTTTTCTTTTTCAACCGCTTCTTTTATCCCCGCGTAAACGGCTATTTCGCCCGCTTCTTGCCACAATATCATATCACCAACATGTTGCTTTACCGCTTCCACGCTGGCTTTGCCTGGACGAAAGCCGGGTATTGATTTGTTTTCCGATATTTTGCGCGCCGCTTTTTCCAAGTACGGTTTCATGTCTTCGACCGACAATTCAATTGAAACTTCGACGAGAGCTTTTGGAAGATCTTTTGATTTTATAATCATAAAATTCGTTATCTAATGACTGACTCTTCGATTTTTACCGCTAATCACTGATGAATAAAAACCACCAAAAAGGTGGTAAAAGACAACAATGTTTGCGGTCTGAAAATACCAATACGAAGCAATGATGTCAAGACTGCTTACCGGAACATATTTTACCGCAATGCTCGGCCCAAGGTTCGCGTTCCAGAGATTCTTTCGGGATTTCTTTGTCACACTCAACGCAAATTCCGTAAGTATTGTTTTGTATTTTCGACATCGCGATATCTATCTTATCAAGAAGTTCTCTGTATATTCGCAGATACGCCTCTTGTTCTATGTCTTCAATCGCGTCATTTGCAGTCTCGTCCCAATGAGGATTGTCCATGTGGTCCTCGGGGTCGGTCAGTTCTCGGATTTTTTCTTCTATTCTTTTTTTCTCGTTATTGAGTTTTTCTTTTATTTCGGAAATGAATTCGTCTGAGTACATAAACTAAGAAAATACGGTGTTTATTATGTTTGTTAATTATACAGTATAATCCGGTAAAATCAAAACGCCGAATATTGGTTTTTCAGTTTGACCGACAAGCACGTTATTGAACCGACGAATAGGAGTTATTTTAAGACCGAAATTCAAACGAAGAATCCAATTTATATCATCGCTCGCGACACAGCATCCACCACGGTTTTGTCAAGCGGGTTTGGCAATATCCTGTCGCGCTCCGGATTCTCCACGCAATCAGCCAGAGCTTCCGCCACTCGAATAAGTGCCTTGTCCGATATCTCCGTAAGATTATTATCAAACACTCCTCGAAATATTCCAGGGAAAGCCAATACATTGTTTACTTGATTTGGAAAATCGGACCTTCCCGTCGCTATGATTCCGACTCCGGCGCTTATTGCTTTATCCGGCATTATCTCGGGTTCCGGGTTCGCCATGGCAAATATTATCGAATCCTTGTTCATGCTCTGAATCATGTTCTCGGACAACACCCCCGCCTTGCTTACTCCGATAAAAACATCGGCTCCCGGCAACGCATCCGAAACCGACCCGGTCAAGTTTCTGATATTTGTCGATTTCGCCAAATCTTTTTTTATATCATTCAAATCAGACCGATTTTTTTCAATTATACCTTTGCTGTCAACCATTGTGATATCCTCAAATCCATACGCGAGCATAAGCCTCGCTATCGCCACGCCAGCCGCGCCGACACCGCTTATAACGACGCGCGTCCTTTTCTTGTCCCTGTTCGTTATCTTGAGGGCGTTTATAAGACCGGCAAGAGTGACTGTCGCCGTTCCTTGCTGGTCATCGTGCATTATCGGAATATCAAGCTCATCTTTCAAACGTCCGAGAATCTCAAAACAACGAGGAGCCGAAATATCCTCCAGGTTAATACCCCCGAAGGTCGGGGCTATGTTTTTTACCAATTCTATTATCTCTTCCGTATCTTGCGTCGCAACGCATATTGGAAATGCGTCCACTCCGGCAAACTCCTTGAACAAAGCCGCCTTGCCTTCCATCACCGGCAATGCCCCGTAAGGACCGATATTTCCAAGCCCCAAAACCGCGGATCCGTCCGATACTATCGCGACGGTGTTTCTTGTAATCGTATATTCGCGCGCCAAATCGGGATTGTCCGCGACAACACGGCTGACCTCCGCGACACCAGGAGTATACGCAAGCGACAAATCATCTTTTGTAGCAATGGGAACTTTGCTGATTATTTCTATTTTACCGCGATGCTTTCTGTGAAGCTCCAATGATTGTTTGTATAAATCCGAATCCGACATGAAATGTTATTATTAATCGTTTAAACAAAAATGAAATAAATATGAAGGGTCTCACAACATAAACAAACATGCAAAAATCACATAAAATCCTCTCCCAATCTTTGTCTGATTAATCCGCGCGCCCTGTTGATTCGCGATTTAACGGTTCCTAATTTTATATTCATTAATTTTCCGATTTCTTCGTACGTTTTGCGAAACACAATGTATAGTACCAAGGGTATTCGATTTTCTTCTTTTATGTTGTTTAACTCAAGCGCAAGATACGGGTCAATGTCCGGATAATCGTTCCAATCAAAATATCTTGCGGATTCAACCGTCGGATTACCAATATCTGGCAATGTGTTTTCATTGTATTTATTAGGGGTTTCTTCAATTTGTATTTCGAAGGCTCTGCCTGTCTTGATTATTTCCTCTTTTCTTGAATTTTTTCTTGCAATATCCAGCGCCGTATTCCTTATAAGAGTATATAACCATGTGCTGAATTTTCCACCTTTTTCCCTTTTTGAGAAAAAACTTCCGTTCGCAAAGGATTGATTAAGTTTTATACAGACCATTCCCATAACATCTCCATCTTCAGCTACATACTTTGGAATTTTGTATTCCGTCAGAAACTTGTTCGCCAAGGACAATATGTATTGCCTTGAAGCATTCATTATGAGATTCAAGTCCGGAGTTTCGCCCCTATCGAACATTTCATCAATATCTTCAATGGTTCTCGCTCCCTCGGTATTTTCATTCTCATGACGTATTGGATTGGTTTCACTTCTGGTTTCCATTTGTACTTGATTCAACCATACAATCGACATGTTAGCATTTGTGACATTATCTGTAAATCATAAAATCGAAATCATTTGAAACTTGTCATCCAAAATTAATAGTATTCACTTGACTGAATTGAGTTTGTCGTGGATAGTATATACATGCTGAGCGCGCAACAAGAAAAATTAATTCGTTCGCTCCATAGCAAGAAAGGCAGAGAAAAATCCGGTCTGTGTTTGGTGGAAGGAGAAAAAAACATAAAAACCGCGGGAAACGCGGTATCGTTTTGTTTCACTCGCGATGATACGAAAAAATTCGATACACTGGTCACAACGGAAACACCGCAAGGCATCGCCGCCGTAGCGCGAATACCGACGTGGAATGCAAGCGACGTTGAAAACAAGCGCGCAATAGTGGCGCTTGACGGAGTACAAGACCCGGGCAATATCGGCACAATATTTCGGCTGTGTCTGGGATTTGGAGCGACACTGATACTTATAGACTCCGCGGACCCGACAAATCCGAAAGTGGTGCGCTCGTCCGCCGGAGCTATTTTTCATGTGCCATGGATTCGCGTGCACAGGGCTAGTGCCGTGGAACGCATAACCAAACTCAAACGCGCGGTTTACAGGCTTGAGAACAGACCAAAATCCGTTCCATATTCTCACGATATGAAGTTCCCCGAAAACACATTGCTGATAGCGGGCTCCGAAGGGCGCGGCATATCACTAAACATACCGGGCAACAGCATAAGAATTCCTCATGATTCAAAACTCGAATCTCTAAACGTTGCCGTAACAGTCGCGATAATACTAAACCGACTATACTCGCATTAAAATGCGATTTTGAGCGACAATTCAAAGTTGTAAAAACGCAATCGAACGTATTGCGACATGCCAAATTATAAAGCCGAATTGAATCGAACTTCGATTTGGTTATTTTGATTGTTGCGCGAAGACCCAACATTTGTCGGCAAAGTCAATATCGTGAATCATGGTATTTGACAAATATATCAAATATGATATATTGATAACACCTTAACAACACAACAAATTTGCCCTTCTCCCTCTCGGAGTGTTCCGCATTCCCGGAGGCAGGAGGACACTAACGGAGTTGGTCGCCGGACGGGACCTCCATAAAGCTATTTACAATATGCTTATGGGCAAGGTACTGAGTTTAGCGCTAACCCTGGTGGTGTTAAAAATTTTCTTCCCTGAGCTGACAGGATTGGCTTCCGAATTCATCGCTCGCATATTGGAAGTGATGATAGCGGGAATCGATACGGTCGACGGAACATTGTCGACACTGCCGATCAGGTAAAAATTAAAAAAGGATTCAAGGCAACGCCCTTGTCCTTTATTTCGCCCGCATGAGTTTACGTTCAGTATCGTTCGGAAGGATTATCCGACATACTCAAATCCGCAATCGCGAAAACGGTCTTAAAAGCCAAACTGTAAATAACCAACGTATCGTAATCATTAAGATTGACATTTCCGGGTATTATATAATTTTGCGGACCTGTCGTCCCCTTCAGTTTCCCCAAATCCACAAAGTCACTTTCCAAATAATCCGCGTTCGCGGAATTTTTTTTTGAAGTTAAAAGAATTCGCAAGTCGGGGCCGTTTGTCAATCGAAAATCGGTAATCCTGACGAATCTGTTTTTCGGATTTAACGCGAACACTTCAACAAGCCCGTTAGCTTTTGTCGCATAACGAGCTTCCAGGTACCCTTCGAGCAGTTTTGTAAAAAACAATTCATCGACTTTACCCGGCTCTCCAATGACTGAGGGCATTTCCTCGAATACCACGTTTCCCGGAACGGAAGCATACTCACCCAATATTCTGTCACGCGCTCTTAACATCTCTTCTTCGCTCATGTTCTCAAAATTCACGGATTCCGACATGCCTGTATCGTTTTTCGGCGCGTCGAATACAACGGTTGCGACATACGCGACCAGGACGAGAATAGCTAATCCCGAAATTACATAAACGGATTTTTTCATAATCGGAATCATATCACGACAAAAGCCCATCAGTCCAGATGAGCTTTTGTGTCGCTTTAAATCCAAGTAAACATTCAAAATTCTTAAATCGAATCATCTCTCTCGTTCGGATGAATCCGATTGTGCATTTTGACGAGTTTGTTGAATCTGTGTTCCGTTATTTTTTCTTCGATTTCCGAATCTGGGCCAAACGCCGATACAAACGATTCGTAATCTTCGTTGACAATGGCTCTGTGCGCTTCATCATTGTTCATTATTCGTTTCAACACGCGCCATCCGCGACCATTCCCGCGATGTTCGGATTTTCGCATCATCATCATCGGCATTCCCATCTCTTGCGCCAGCTCTCTGGCTTCTTCGTAATCGCCTTGTTTTTTTAGATTGTGCATCTTGGTGAGAATATCAAAATTCTCCTCGTTTATCATGTCGGAAATCGGCATATTGCCAACGGCACCGGACCACGCTTGATAGTCGCCCGATTCAACCGCCTCCATAATGGACTGTCTTGTTTGACCAAAAGCTTCGGAATTGTCTTTGGTTCGGAATCCGTGCGCATTGGCGAATCCGACTCCGACTATTAGTGAAAGAGCGGAAACTCCCGCCACTATTTTTGTTGTGGTTATATTCATATGTGTAAATATTATAAACCGTCGGTGAATGAATTTTGCGTCTCTATTCGCGCAACGTTCGAAACAATATTAAAACTGTCTCGTGTTTCTGCGTTTATTCGCGAATATCGACCGTATAAAGTCGCAAAAAGTTACGAACGGGTTTTTATAAGTGCGAATCGTACGATTCACATATATTAGACGTGGTAATCGAATTTTCTTACACCAAACAAAAAACAATCGCTATCAAGATTTCGATTGTTTTTTATTATTCGACTTTTGACAAATCGTCTTTGTATTTTCTTATTATGTCTTGAAAATTCGACATGTTATTCTCGGATATTGACTCGCCTTCGGGAAGTTCCTCTGTTAGAGGGTTTATTTTCGTTCCGAATTTAACCAATTCATAATGTAAATGCGGACCGGTGGAAAAACCAGTTGATCCGACCGCGCCGATAATATCTCCTTGTTTAACTTTTTGCCCTTTTTTCACGAAAATCTTTGACAAATGAGCGTAATTTGTCGTATATGTTTCGTTGTGGCGTATTGATATTCTGTTTCCATATCCTTGCGTGTTCCATCCGGCGCTTATAATAGTTCCATCACCGACCGCCCTGATTGGCGTCCCCATAACCGCGGCGTAATCTATACCTCGATGACTCTTTGTCCAACCCAAGTTCGAGCTGACAAATCTTGCTCTTGTCGTAAAACCGGAAGATATGTATTTGAATTCAAGAGGAGCTTTCAAAAACATCTTTCTCAAAGAGTTTCCTTTTTCATCGAAATATCCTTTGTTGTCTTCCGATTCTTCGAAATAATAAGCAAAATATTGAGAACCTTTGTTGGTATATCGCGCGGAAATGATTTTCCCGGGCATTATGTATTCTCCGTTTCTGTATCTTTCTTCGTAAATAACGGAGAACGAGTCCCCCATACGAACGTCCCATGCGAAATCTATCGTCCACTGAAAAATCTCGGCAAGAGCGATAATGGCTCTTTCGTCCATGCCATTGTCAATACCGGCTGAATACAAAGACGAATTTATTGTAGCCGATACTTTCTTTGTCCTGATTTCATAATCTATCGGTCTCTCTTCGGCATACCATGCGAATCTTGTCATCGAATTTTCATCGGCATAATCTTGCGAACTCCTTTCTTCTTTTCTTGTTACGAACAATTCATTAATGGTATCCGTTTGATATATCAACTGAATCAAATCTCCGGATTCGCCGTCGAACACAAGCGTTATCTCTTCTCCCGCTTTTATATTCGACAAATCGTATATGTCTTTTGCCGATTTCAGAATATCGGTATGAACGGATGTTCCAACTCCCGCCGATTCCATGATTTCGCCATACGTCGATCCGGGCTCGATAAGAATTTTTTTTGTTACTCGCGATTCCTCTTGCTCGTCCGCGCCTTCAGTCTTGATGGTATCGACGTCGTTTACTGAAGATTTATAGAACGCTCGATGATCATACACCAAAAACACCGCGAAAACGGAGAGAAGAACTATAAGCCATATCCGAACACGTTTTTTCATAATCCGTCGTCCAATAGAATGCTCACGTCGCAATCACCGAATCAAAGCCATGCCAAGGCGATAAAGAACCGCAAATCCGATATTGTTTTACGATTGTAATGCCGGGATTATTTGTTTTTTACGAGACACCACGCCCGGCAATACGACCGTGTCGTTTTCAATTTTTACATTAAAAGCTTTTTCCGCCAAAGACTTGGCTTCATCGGTCGCGACAATAAGAGTTGCCTCTTCATTCAAAATGTCGACAACAAAAACCAACACATCAGCCAATCCGTTTGATTCGGCGTGAGAAACCATTCCTTTTTTAATGTCATCTTTCATGGCAAGAGCGGGAGTCGTATCGGTTGTCTCGATAACGCTAACGCGAATTTGTTTGCCATGAATATCAAACACCTTGCTATCCATGGTAATAAGTCCTTCCGCGTCAAGATGCGAAATATCCGACTTCATCTTAAACATTTCTGACGCGAGCTCGCTCATATCGACTTCCGCCAAGCGCGCTAGCTCTTCCGCTATTTCCTTGTCTTCGTCCGTTGTGGTCGGGCTTCGAAACTCAAGCGTGTCGGAAAGTATTGCCGAAAGCATCAGGCCCGCCATTTCTTTTGACAGATTATGCAATTCCGGATTTATCAACGTGTAAATAAGCGACGCCGTCGATGCCATCGGTCTCATGGTTATGCTTATCGGATGCGCTGTTGATATTCCGCCGACAAGTTTATGGTGGTCAACTATTTCCAACAAATGAGCGTCTTTTATAGTATCGAGTAATTCGTCGGGGTTATTGGTATCGACAAGAACTATCTTATCCTCTGCGACGACTTTGTCCAAAATCGGAGGCGCTTCGAATCCGAACCTGTCTAAAACATACGATGTTTCCTTGTTTATCTCTCCTAGCACATACGCCATTGCCGGTTGTTTCTTAATCTCATCGAGATACCAGGCATAAGCGATGGCGGAAACGACGGAATCCGTATCCGGAGCCTTGTGTCCGAAAACTTTTATTTTCAACATATCAAAAACAAAAATAACTTCTACCAAACAATAGTATCACGCTCGACCGTAATTTCAAGGATAACGCAAAATCCGCGCCTATACGCTTGCTATGAAACAAAATGACTTCAAAAACTAAAAATACTTGACTATTCGCTCATTGTCATTCTCATAAACCGAGGAATCGACAATTTCGAATCGAACACGCCCTATTATACGGTCGCGATTGGTCACCACATCCACTCTCCATTCGCCCGGGAAAACCATTCTTTTTACCGTATATCCTCGATATCCTCCGTCTCGCCCTCCTACAATCGGATATGAAATTTCATCCGCAACAATCCAGTTTTTTGTCGTACTGTCCCTGTATTGCCACTTATGAGTTATCGGAACGTTTAAATTCGTCGGAGAAAACACGGACGTAAACACATAAACCGGTTCGCCTTCTTTTATCCAAATTTTGTCCTTGCCAAGTGAGTCGTACCAATTCTTATTGTCGGTCACCGCTTCATACCTATTCTCCACCCTGGACACATTATAAAAAACACCCGCCTCTTTAAGAGCAAGCGGAATCGGCGGAATTATATTCGCAAAATAAAATAAGTTCATAAAGACGAATATTGTGCGTATGCTCCAAATAAGAGTTTGTTTCGCTTCGCGAATTTTTTCCGGAATTAACTTTGACAGAAAATATACAAACAAGGCCATCAAAACCAAACTTATCAAACCGCTGGCCACGAAAACCGACGGACCCATACTGCGAAACACTACGGGCAGTATAAACACCGCGTAAGAATACATCGCCAAAAAATACACGCTCATGTGGAACGTAAGTTTCATGTATTTCTTCCTGAAAAATTCATTCCCGACAATCAACGCAAGCAATACCGTAAAGTACGGCCAGCTGGCGAGAATGGACGCGCTACGCAAGTAAAAAACCATGAAAGCGCTGAACAAACCGCCGAAGGAAAATTGAATAATGAGAGGAAGCCAAACTCGAATCCGATTGTAAAACCCGCCCTTTAGCAACCCTCCTTCGCACAAATTCACAACAGTTATGCCAATCGCCCCCACCACAAGATACCCGACAAGAACCATGTTTTCTTCCGGCAAGTCTATTCTTCGAAACGCGAAAAAATCAAACACAACTCCGACAAGCATAGCCAAGGGCCCTATCTTGTGTTCGTGTTTTTCGTATATTTTCTCTATGTGCCTAGCATAGCGCTTCGTGCCACATAGACTAATTTGCTTAAATGAAAATTTCATATGTTAAACAGAATAAACCGCGAAGCGACAGTCCACCAAACCAAATCGAATCGAACAACAAAAAAACCACGAAAACCGAGGCTTTTTTAACTACACAAAAAACACGCGATTAAGCTCGCTTTTCTTTGTCCTTCTTGTTCTTCTTTGGCTTCTTTTTTTCTCTTGTGCCGTGTTGTTCTTTTTTTGCCATATTATCTAAACAATCAAATTCTTGCGCGAAAACGACAAGTTTAACCTTTAAATCACAGTTAAACAATTATTTTTTCTTGTTTGAGTTCTTCGCTCGCTTTTTTGCCAATTCTTCGAGACGAATTCGTTTCGCCTCAAGGCGCTTTGCGGTTTTGTGACTGCGAGTTTTCTTCATCTTCCCGATGCCGGTTCTTCTTTTTGCCATATTAAAAACAGATTACACTTTACAA